>JANMFM010000337.1:0-21222 GCA_031374125.1 Bdellovibrionales bacterium | reverse complement strand
AAAAAGACATCTCATCTAAAACTGCTGGTAACGAAGCCATGATGGTGATGATGTATGACAGCAGCGCCAAAGAATCAGGTATCACTCAAAATACCATAGAAAAAGGGTCACGATTCAGCTTGGGGTATTGGAAAAAATGGTGGGGAGATATTTACGAAAAACCAACCTACGGAGAGCCCGTTTGGAAAAACAACAAAGGCATTGGTAAATTGAAAGTTTTATTTACAGGAGATTATCTTGTAGGTCTCGGCTTCGGTGTAGCCCTGGGACTGCTCTCTACTGGAACGGCTTTCTTAGTACCAACCTCTCTTCCAGAAGGGTTAGCTCCGCTTGACGTAGGAGTGATTTCTTTTGGATATAGTTTATTTTTTGGGGTATTCGGAAAAACCTGGTCAAATTTTGCATACAAAGGAACTGAGTTATTAAGATTTATAAAAAATTGGGTACCAGGTATAGCCCAGTCCTATACCTTCAATACTCTTTCCAGTGAATCATTGAACTTACTTAGAACAGACGGAACATTTGATACAAATGCTGCAAAAATACATGCTGACATCGTTGTGAATCAATCGATTAAAACTGTAACAAAAACCTCTCTCCAAGAAATCCCTAGAACTCGACAAAAAACAGGAGAGGCCCAAGGAACACTAAAAATTCCATATTATAAAGTTGTAGCTCCTTGGAAACACGACATGAACATTATAGATTTGGAAGTCACAGAAACTACTGTAGATACATTGAAGTATGTTCGTTGGCTTAGAAATCAATTCACTATAGAAGAACGCGAAAGAAAATCTTGGGAAGATAAATTTCTTATAAGGTTCCATAGAGATTGGAAGATCCGTGTTCCTTGGCTTATTAGAAAAGAATATGAAACTTATATTCGTAAGCAAAATTTTGAAAATCAATCCCCACAATTTTTGACGACGCCGGTGGGTTTGCTTTCAAGATTTGGTTTTAGTATTAAAATTCCTGGTACACCAATTGTACTTCCTGTTGGTCACTTGCTATATATTCTTTTGGGTCCCATTGGTGAAGTAAGGCAAATTCGTTACAAGAGAGATTACGTCGCACACCTCACCCAAACCGCTCCAGATCATCCGTACACAAACGATTGGACTAAATATCTCCACGAAGAAATTGATAAATGGAACTCCCTTAAAATATTTAATATTCAGAATACTCAATTCATTGGGTATGTATTCGTAGATATTCCAAAGCAGGCCTATTTACTTTCCAAAGAGATTGCCAATTGGGCTGCACGTAAAATTGCTTATTTTACGTACGAGACCATACAAACTACTAAAAACAAATTGGATGAGATCAAAGCTCAAGAACAACGCCAAAGAGATGCTATAGATGGTAATAAGCTACTAATGACCGTTCAAACTGAAGGTGGAAAGCCACATCCGGTCCAGATCATTCAAGCCACCAAAAAATACCAAAGAGCACAGCAACCTATGTGTGCTCGCCTCTTTCAATAAAAGCATTCTTTCCCGATCGCTCAATCATTAATCATAACTCAGCCCGCAAGCTGTAATGTTTTCCAATTTCCAGCAAGTTGTTAATAAAAATACATAATTCGTTTACATATAGGCTTCATCTTTTTACGTGGGGTAAATAGTGGTTAAACGATTCCTTGGGGCAGGTAGTAGTTTATTTTCTATAAGTCTATTGAGACAAATTCTAGCGTTCGCGATCATCTTTCAAATTGCGCTGGGTACAAATTTTAGTTTAGCCGCAGATTCTGGAATTGCACCTTCGACTGCAAATAAAGGTTATTCAGTTTATCTTCCTCCAGAATTAAAAAACTTAGAGGCAGAAAGCTTTTTTAAAAACGACAATCAATACAATGATACTGAAAAACTCTTTATTGAAAAATACTTTAATGAAGCCGGAAGAAAAAACCTCAATCAAATCATTTTAGCTAGAGCACTTATTGAAAAAGCTGATTCTATCGAAGGTGTGGAAGAAAAAATTAGATCTAGAAAGTCGGATCTAGAAGTTGCTGTAGAAATGAAAGGCTTAGGCAAAGCTGAGTTCAACAGCCTTGGTTATGCAGGTAGCGGCAGACCATTCACCCGCTTCGTAGATTACCAAAGTAATACTTCTGATATTTTTATCGATACAGACATCGTTCCTTTAGACACTTTGACAGCAAAAGATTTAGCTCAATTGGAAATCAGTCCTGAGCAATTAGCTCGCGATGCAAAGATCTTTAGTAGCGAACTTAATCGCTACGTAGCCATCCAACAGATGCACACAAAAGTTCATCCCCAAGAATACAACCCCCTACCAAATTTAGAAGAAATCAACCCAGAAGAAGCTAAAGAATATCTTCAAGAACTCATCGAGAATGCAAAAAAGAATCCTCCAAAGAAGAATTATGATGGCGAAGGTAAAATCGTTACTGGAAGACATACAAGAGTTATCACTTACAGCGGGAAAACTCAGATCATAAAATCTATCCAAGAATTCCAACGATACGAAGATCTCTCACCTTTAGGAAAAGTTAAAGTTTATTGGAGGAGCATCAAGCAAGGCACTAGAATCAACTGGGACTACTGGGATCAGGGTAACGTGAGTGGAAAAATCAAAGGAATTTTCACAAGCGATGTGCTTATAGGATTATTCTCAACAGTTATGCAAACTGGAATCTTTATATCTCTCAAAGGTTTTGATGTAGATCCATTATCACTGATTTTAGTGAGCGGTTGGGCCTTTGCTTTTAGCATCACACCTACAATTAGAAATTGGATCAATATCAATCCAAGTAAATCTTCTGTACTTTTTAAATCATTCTTGAACAGTATGGTTTTCAACTACATTATGCTAATCGCAATTCATGGCGTTGATGCGGTATTCTCGCTCAATGCAGCTGCTTTCAACATGGCTTATCTCGCTATTAGTAATGCCATCATCAATAACTTCGGGAAAGTGTGGTGGTATAAAATTCCACAAATGCGTCAGCGTGCTGGTTTGAACTTAAGAGAGATCAATATTGGTAACTTTAAAACAAAAGTAGATCAATCTTCTATTGAGCAACAAGCTTGGTATTTAGGTAGCAATATCTTTAGAACCGCCGACCTTCTTGCAATGGGAAGCTTATTCACTTTCTTGAGTATCGAATTTACCGCTTCAAGGGTTGCAATGCTTTTAACAATTCCTACAATGCACTATTTGATTATGAATTATGCTGAAAGAAAAGATTTTAAGGAAAAAATAGTTTTAAGAGAAGAATGGGAAAAGGCAAACTATCTACATTGGAATGGAAAACCTATTTTAGTGAAAGGTCATAAGATTCCCATTTTATATCTCGGTGCTCTAAAAATGTTCGTAAAAGAAACTGGGATCATCGCAAAGAACAGTGGAATGTTAATCTACTGGCCAGGAAAAGTGACTTTTGATGCTATTACTGCCGGAACAAGAAAGATCGTAAATACTTTCAATAGGCTTGGTAAAAATGCAATCATCACCACCGCCCAAGCAGACACCACGAAAATCTCTTCACCAATTCGCGGGTCTGTCTGTGCAGGACTTTTTTCTCATTAATCATTTAGAAAATATGTAGCTACGTAAGCAAATACAAAGCCCACTAAATAAATAATAACAGAAACAACGTATACTCTGAATGAAAATACCCTCGAGCTTGTGCATGCACGGGCAAGTTCGGGGTCCAGAGGACAGGGTTCAAATCTAACCCTGTATTGCAAATAAGCTCCTAAGCTCAGTAAGATTGCTCCTAAAGTAAATATCACAGACTTATTTTCAGAAATAAAAATAAGCTGCGGATTGTCGCCTAAAAAACCAGCCAACGCTGCGCCAAACCCCAGTGTCACCACCAAGGCTGGCAGAGCACAGCAGATCAATGTGGAAAAGGACGTAAAGAGCGTAAGAAAATTAACGAACTTTTTCATATTGAATTATCTTTCAACCTTCACAACATTATAACCCGCTTCGGTTATGATTTTTTTAATTTCATCATCAGAAAGATCCTTTTGATCTTTAAATACCAAATGCACATTCTTTTTATCTAGGTCCACGTGCACAACATTCACTTCGTCTTTGGCCTTAAAAGATTTCTCTAACTTGCTTGTACAGAAGCCACAAACCATTCCGTTCACTTTTACGTTGGCCTCCCCGGCAAAACCAGAAAGCGGTAATAGTGCTAGTGCTGCTACTAAAAATAATTTTTTCATAAATTCTCCCATTTTGTTAATTGAACGCTTAAATTGCGCTCAGTAATGAACCATAAAATTAAAAATAAAATTTCCATCAATTGTAGAACCAAATTCTGTCAATACATTCTTGTAGAAGAGCCTAATAACCGGAGCGAGATCGATGCTCTCACTTTCCGCTCTGTCCATTGTTGCTTGAAGAATAAACCAAGCATTGAGATCATAGTAGCCTGCGACAAAAGGTGCAAACCCAGCTCTCAATTCGTAATATTCACTGATGACATCGTCTTTGGTTTTTATATTTTCATACTTTGCTAGAGTATAGATTTTTCGAGTTTCATAATCAGCTTGAATCCCTATAGAGTAAGCAAAATCATCATTCAATGTATTGTTGTCTAAATCTTTAAACCACGCATTCCCTGCGCCCCCCACCAAGTACACATTCCCCTGATGCTCTTCACCGTTGGACCTGTACAAAAGGAAGCCTATAGTTCCCAGAGCCACATCCGTTTTCCCCAAGAGATATCTTTGTTGGTGCATGCGAGCTCCTAGACCCAACCAATACTTTAATGAGTATATAACATCGTAATGGGACATATCCTCAGAATGTTCTCCGATAAGACTTAAAGTGCCTTGAGAGCTGGTGGGATGGGCAACAACCAGTCGAGGAACAAATCCTATGACTGCAAATATTAAAGTGAATAAATAGATTCTCATTTTACCTCATTTTATCTAAGCTACTTATTACCTTTTAGGTTAATTACATTTCAGCTTATTACGCTCTATATACGAACTCAGCCGTCCCTATGTGACAAAAATCTGGTGGCTGTCACAAAATAAAGAGTGCAGCCGTAATAGCAATAAGGAAAGCGATCGTGAATTACGACAATATGACGGATGAAAAACTGATGGAGCTTTACCAAGCCTCTGACAAGATTGCCTTTAATACTCTATTCAAAAGACATTCGGGATTGGTTTATGGTTACCTACTCAAGAAGTTAAAAAGTGAAGAAGTTTCAAAGGATGTTCTCCAAATTGTCTTTATGAAGCTTCATGTGAATAAAGAAAAATTCAATACTGAGCAGCCTTTTTTACCCTGGTTTTTCGTATTGATAAAAAACACGATGACCGATGAGCTTCGAAAAAAGAAAGAACATCTTGAACTCAAAGAAGAGATGATTATGGAAGATCTAGAACCACAAATCCACATTGATCTCGACAGCGCTGTAAGAGAATTGAATCCACGTTATCAGAAAGTACTCGAAATGAGATACACCGAAGATTTGGATTTTGAAGTGATAGCGAAAAGCTTAAACACAACGCCACAGAATGTTAGAAAAATAGTGAGCCGTGCAGTTTCAGAACTTAAAAATAAATTTTTAAAGGATGAAAGATGAAAAAAGAATTTTTAGATTTTTTAAACACAAAAGAAACTCCCGTTCCCAAAGAGCTAGAGAATTATATTTATATAAATATAGAAAAAGATCTATCTCCAACAAAACCTTTAAATTTGCTTTCAAAATTTATAGCTTTGAATTTTTCAGCAGGAGTATTCACCTTGGCCATCTGTCCTCAATTTGGATTGGGCCCAGCTCTAGGGGGCCATGATATTACCCACTACTTTATGAGCATTGGAACTTGGGCCTGTGCGATTTTCTGTGCTACTTTTTATTTTACAATTGCACAAACTCTTTCCCTTATTATTTTATCTAATCAAGAAATCCGATGGATCGCCCGCAACAGATATTCTGTTTTGCCAGGATTGGTGATTGCTTCTTTTATAGCTCTGTCTATGCTTGGAAATTCTTTGAGTTCAGATGGGCACAAGATGGTTTTTGAACCAGAATTTCAGGCGATCTGGGTCTTGGCCGGAATCATTATCACCCAGGTTTTATTCAATTTAGTTTCGTTTAGACTTAGAGGAATCAGTAAAGTGGCCCCAAGATAAGTCTTGGATCAGGATACTTTTCAAGAGATTCTTTTAAATTCTTTTCGTGAACCACTCCAGGCATATCGCATGTTTCTGGTTTTTCGTAAGACAGTTGAAAATGCAGATGGGGATTCCATCCACCATTTTCAGATCTATCACCTAACCAAGCAATGGCCTCACCTGCCTTAAACTTTTGACCAGGCTTTTTGTTTGCAATGGATTTTTTGTTCAAGTGACCGTGAAGCACATAGAGGTCTGTTTCCTCAAGGACATGCTTTGTAATCAGAGTATAACCGTAATCTAAGGGCTGAGAATTATAACCCACCATAAAGATCTCGCCATCATAAAAGGCATGAACTGGGGTCCCAATAGGAGCTCCAATATCTATTCCAACATGTATATCCCTTTGATCTACATAAAGTGGACCCGTGTACATGTTTTTTCTTTTCTCATTGTACTTCCCAATTCCATAAGGAAACTTAAGATTGCGATTTTCATCATAGCCTTGAGTAAAGTCGAAGATTTCATAATCTTTCGGCAAATCTATAACTGAATGAAATTTAAAGTTTTTAAAATTTATCATTTTTTGCTTCATTTTTCCTTAATTTTTCTCTAAAGAGCTTTGCCTTTGAATACATCTTAGCTATATCCTTTATGTATGACACCTAAAATTTTTGAATACAATTTACTTATAATAGAAGCTCACTTAGACACTTTTGGTCACGTGAATAACGCCAAATATCTCGAAATTCTTGAAGAAGCTCGCTGGGATCTAATCACACAAAATAGCTATGGCTTGAAAGAAGTTATGGCTAGAAAAATTGGACCTGTAATTTTAGAAGTGAATTTGAAATTTAGAAAAGAATTAAAGTTACGTGAAAAAATAAAAGTTCTTACTTCCTGCAAAAAACATGAAGGAAAAATTGGAATTATAGAGCAAAAAATAATAAACGAAAAAGGCGAAGAATCTGCAATTGCCATTTTTACCTATGCACTTTTTGATTTAGCACAACGAAAAATCATTGATCCTACTCCAGAGTGGCTTAAAGCTATTGGATACTAGGTTCGCTTTTAGAGCGAATTCCAAGACTCATAAACGCGTTTTTAAATCAATTTTTCAATCTCATATTGACGATCTAAAAATCACTATAACTGTCTCGCCATTATATTTTCTAGACTGAGACATAGCTTTACCAAAAGCAGTTCATTATGATATACTGGTATATCTCGAGGTGATCACTCTATGATCTCCTTAACCTTAACAGGATGGTGTTATATGAAGTTATCCATTCTAATGCTTAAAATATACTCTGGTGGTTAGCTTACCCCTCTGACGTATATTTCGAATTTTTTAATAAAATTAATAAACGATAAGATTTGGAGTTATAGGTTTACCTTGCATTTATACAGGTTTACTTAACGCTCAACTCTCGTCCTCAAAAACGGAGCTTTTATGTTTTTCAATAATAAACCCACGCGCAGTAAGCGCTATAAAAAAATCAATGGTAGAAACACCATTGAGATGAATATTAAAACTACTGATCATCTGTTTGATGGCCGAGATCCTGCGCCTTTTAGAGAGAAGGATCTTGATGAAGATGCAGCAAAATACATTATTACTTCTCTAAGAGAATTGCCGGATGATCAGCCTGCGCAAATTAAGATTTATATTACACAGGCTAGGGGTGTTTCTGAAAATGATTCTTCTATTAAAGAAGCGATTAGAAAGTTTTTTGAATATGAATCTGATATGAAAAGACTAGAAAGACGCCATATATTTAAAGTGGCCTTTAGATCACTTTTTATTGGTCTTACTTTTTTGTTTTTATCGATTTATGCTTCATCATTCATTGATCCAAGCAAAGGATTATTTTTAAAGTACATCAATGAAGGGATTCACATTCTAGGATGGTACTCGATGTTTCATCCAATTTCATACGCTCTATATGAATGGTGGCCAATCCGAGATGATGAAATTTTATTTGAGAGAGCCTCAGAGCTTGAAATAGAAATTTTATTCAGAAATGAAATGATCGAAATAGCTAAAAAAGAAGATTCAAAAGAATACCTAAAAAAGCTAGCCAACCTAGCCATTAGCTACAAGTAATCCAAAAAGGCAAAAAGGTGCCCGTCGACTTTTGGGAGCCCACCGTGTTAATTGACACAAACAGTTACCAAAAGTCGACGGGCACCTTTTAATCAACTGTTCCGGAAGAACAGTTGCCTACTAGTCGCCACAGCGACTAGTGCCACTAGATCCACTTCTTGCGTTTGAAGAAAGTCAACATGATGGCTGTTACACCCAACATGATGGCCCAGATGATGTAATATCCTTTTTCCCATTGAAGTTCTGGAAAATTTTTGAAGTTCATCCCATAGACTCCCACGATGAATGTCAATGGACTGAATACAGATGTAAAAACAGTTAATAGCCGTAGCACTTCATTTAATTTTCTATTCATATTCTGCGCATAGGATTCGGATAAACCACTCAACATCTCTCGGTAAAAATCCAAATGCGCCACAATCTGCAGGGAATGCTCATAGGAATCTTTAAAATACATTTTTGTCCGAGGCTCAATGTCTTCCGTCTCGCTTCTCGTGATCAAGCCAATGGAGTCTCTAATTGGGAGAGCGGCCTTTCTTATATAAATCAATTCGTTTTTTAGATGGCGAATCTCTTGCGCATCTTTATCGTCAACTTCGACATTCATTTTCGTATCCAGGTCTTCAATCTTATGTCCAAGAATTTTAACGACATGCAGGTACTGATCTACCAACGAATCCACTAGCGCATAAAAAAGATAATCTGCTTTGGCTTGCCTGATCTTTCCCTTGGCTTGTCTGATTCTATTTTTTACGGGCTCTAAAATGTCGTTTGGATTTTCTGTAAATGATATAACAAAATTAGGGCCTAAAAACAAACTCACCTGATCGTACTCAATGTACTTCAATTGATCATCAAACCTTGCTGCCTTGATGATCGTAAAAAGTAGATCATCCACTTCTTCCGCTTTTGGTTGATGTTCCGTATTTAAAACATCTTCCAGCCACAGACGATGAATACCAAAATATTTTCCAACAGCTTCGATAGTTTTTGTGTCGCTCAATCCCTTGATGTCCACCCAAGTGACATTTTCTTTTTCTTCTGTATTGCTTTTGCATTGTTCGATATTTTGAACTTCTAACTCCGAATAAAAATTTTCACTGTAATCTATAATGTTGATTTTTACTTTTGCATCGACATGGGAACCCACATAAACGAGGGATCCGGGTGGAAGCCAATTTCGTTCTTTATTTTTTTGCGAACCCTTAGAGGATGTCATTGATTAAGTTATCGGATCCTTTCATTAAAATAAAAAGAGAGGTCTCATATTTTGAGACCTCTCTGGGGTATTAACTGGACCTTGGATCCGGATTAATGGGGTATGAGGTACGTGGGTTATATTAGCGGGTCAAAATACCTAAGTTAAAGTAAATCCTGTAGAATTGATTTCCATTCGCTATATTGCACAGGCTTAGCTAAGAATAAAGGAATCTTGCTAAAGCCATACTTACTATAGAACTTATCAATAGAAGTACTTGATGTCGCAATGAAAGGAATATCTGGATACAATCCTTGACACTTTCTAAAAAGATCAAGACCAGTCTCTTCACCTTCTAGAAAAATATCGGCAATAATTAAATCATATGGGCTATCCCAATTATGTATTTTTTGGCTGTGCAGTCTAAAGTGGGCTTCCTCTGCACTACTTGCCCAACTCACCTCTGTCGAAGGGTTGATGGACATTAAAATCTTTTCAACAATTTCAACCATATCTAAATCATCTTCTACGATCAAAACTTTTGGTCTGTATTCCTTTACGTTAAGAATGTTTTCCAAATGCTGTGTTAGCTCAGAAGTTGATGCTGCTTCCTGTTGACTCATTAGTTACCTCCTCCATACGTTACTTGATTGTCTATACAGAGAGTATCTCATGATTTTCATACACCTATTAGCCTCATTCTGAGATGTGAATATATCTAAAACTTTGCTGCACAAATGTTAATAGAGGAGAACATATTGGTCTGGATGCGAGACACAAAACAAGACTTAAGGTGAGCTTTTTTGAGAATTAATTCAGGTAAATTTTTCTGTATTCAGTGATTCTATTGACGATCTTTGCAACAACAAGCTTAATTTCTCCCATGTTCTCTCCCGACGCCAATTGTTCTAATTCATCACCCAATTGACCCAGCTCTTCAAAGCCATAACTCTTTGCAGAGCCTTTCAATTGGTGCCCGATACGAATAAGGTTCTTTAAATCATTCTTTTCGATGCATTCTTTCATTTGATCAATTTCCTTAGTACGCCTTTCTAAATACGAAGGAATAAGATCTGTTACATCAAACTCATCTTTTTTAGTAGGTGTGATTTTTTCAGGCGAAATTTCCATTTTTGAATCCTCTTTTTTTATTTCTTCCGTAAATTCTAAATACTGCTTCAATTTTGATCTTACAATATTTGCGTTGATTGGTTTCAATACAAAATCCGTAAATACATTCTTCTCTTCACCAGAATGAAAAATGTCCTGACGTTTGTGAGCTGAAAATGCTAAAATTGGTGTGGCTTTTATTTTTTGTTTATTTTCATATTCCCGAATCAATGTTGTTGCAGTTATACCATCCATTTCAGGCATTTGTATATCCATAAATACAATGTCGAACTTTTGCTGCTCAAACAGCTCAACTGCCCTTTTCCCATTTTCTACAAAATAAAGATCCAGAGGGTATTTTTCTAAGTAGAAATGTAGCAAAGTTCTGTTGTCCGCAGAGTCCTCAGCAATTAAGAGTTTATACCTACGCTTAGAAGTTAATACTGTTTCTTCAATAACCAAAGGAGTATCACTTTCCACATTGTATCCACTCAAATAATTGGCAAACTCAATGGGCTTAATCGGCTTCGGGAAGAAACTTTGAATTCCATAAGTGTTCAGTAAATCAAAGAGATAATTCGCATGGATATATCTGAACAAGATACAAATACTGTCCATGTTGAACTTTTTTTCACGCAAGAAAATAAAGAAATCCTCAAGATTTGCTCCTAGCGTAGAAGTATCCAACAATACTTTGCTGTATTTGGTTTTGATCATACATCCATAAAGCTCTTCGAAGTTGTTATAGTGCTTGATTCTATCAAATGCGCCACCTTGCTCTTCGATGATGGATTGGATGTGAGCACTAGCCTTGTCATTCTTATCAATCAAAAGATATTGGCCACCATTCAATTTTATTGGAATGTAGTCGTTGATTGTTTTTACTTCTCCATCTATCTCAAGGGGAATTGAAAAACTGAAAGTACTACCCACGCCTTTTTTCGTTTCTAATGTTAATTCTCCACCCATGAGATTTACAATTTCTTTAGCAATAGTTAAACCAAGGCCCGTTCCGCCGTACTTTCTTCTCACGGAAGAGTTTTCTTGCACAAAACTTTCAAAAATAGAATCAATTTTAGACTGCTCAATTCCAACTCCAGAATCTATAATAGAAAATTGAATTCTTTTTCCCTCAGAGGTTGGAATCAATCGAATTCTACAAGTTATAAATCCGTGCTCTGTGAATTTCGCGGCATTAGAAAGAAGATTCACCAAGACTTGTTGAAATCGAATGGGGTCAGATAAAACTTTAAGAGGAACATCCGAAGCGATATCCAATGTTAACTCCAACCCTTTTTCTTGAATTTTTGTAGTTACTAAATCCAAAGTTTTCTCTACCACGTTATAGAGGTCCGTTCTGATATTTTCTAATTCTAATTTTGAAGACTCCAGAGCTGAGTAATCCAAGAGATTGTTTAACATTTCTAGTAATCCCACGCTGGAATTTTCTAAAATTTTAATATAATTTTTCTGTTGAGGCGTAGGTTTTGTTTTCGATAACAGCTGAGTCATGCCCAAAATAGAATTCATTGGGTTTCTAATCTCGTGGCTCAGCCGACTCAAAAAATCAGATCGCGATTGAATCGCAGTATACACTCGGTGAACTGCTGGCCTAAATACATAAAGGCCCTCTACTAATAAGATAAATAACGTAAAAAGCAGCAATGCAATTTCTAGATCTTTAAAGTACTGAATGGTATCTCTACTGTCTTGTTCATAATTTTTTACCAATTGAGATATGATGTCCCTATAATGATTTTCTGACTTGATAAAATTCACCACTATGGGATCATTCAATCTGAGCGTAGGATCCTCCAAATATTTTATATTTCCTAGACGACCAAAGACATTGCTCAACTGATCGAAGGCATCAGATACACTTTTTTTGTAAGGCTCGAGTTTCTTTGGAAAACCCAAACCAAAAACGCTTGTCTGATTGATTTTTGAAATTATATTTTTATGATTTTCAATAAGATGAATAATATCTTTATCCATAGTCTCTAGCTGTCTCTTGAAATCAGCTTCTCTACCTATGGTTTGAAGTCTAATGATTTCACGATAAAAACTCTCAGAATCATCAACTTGATTTTCTAGAATACGAATTATTCTTTCATCTGCAGAGAGTTTAATCAAAGAAACTTGGATCAGAAGATGGCCCGCTAATGATAAAAATCCAATGATTGTAAGTCCTAGGATATATCTTACCGTCAAATTTAAAGGGAAAATTTGATCAAAGTACTTTTGTACTTTTCTATCTAAAGCCTTTAGAGGGGCAGTTTTTTGCTCTGTCATTATTGTGTTAATTTTATCTAATTATTCTAATAATCATAAGCGTTAAAGTGAGTTATGTAGATAAATTAACATCAATACGGATTAAAGCAACGCTCTAATCCGGCCTATAGCCTAAGGAGTTAGCATCTTAATTTATTGAAAGATAGTTTTAGGATTGGCTAGGGATTTTTATTGAGATACGTATAATTTTGCTTTTTACTTAAAAGTTGTAGAGGGAATCATGGACATCATCACCCAAGGCGTAATTGGAGCAACTTTTGCTCAGAGTTTCAGCAGCAAGAAATCAATCAAGATTGCAACGGTTGCAGGTTTTCTAGGGGGGCTTGCTGCCGACTCCGATGGCTTTATTCGGTCCTCTAAGGATTCTCTGCTTTCTATCGAATACCATAGGCACTTTACTCATTCCATTTTCTTTATTCCCTTTGGCGCCTTAATTGTAAGTTTAATCATCTGGCTATTTCTTAGACGTAAAGAGAAATTTAAACTGATCTATTTTTTTGCATTCTTGGGTTACGCAACTCACGGAATTCTTGATGCCTGTACAAGTTACGGAACAAGGCTTTTTTGGCCCTTAAGTCATGAGCGTATCGCCTGGGATAATGTCGCCATTATTGATCCATTTTTCACCTTACCTCTACTCATTGCCATGATTTGGGTTCTAAAAACAAAAAATACTCGTATTGTTCGCGGAGTTTTTGCAGCTTGCGTAGTTTATTTGTATTTGGGAATTATACAAAGAGACCGGGCCATTGAAACCATTCAAAATTTTGCTCAAAATAATGGCCAAGTTCCAACGAAAATTCAAGCCAAGCCTACCATCGGGCAATTGGTTCTATGGAAAACTATTTATATCACCAGCAATAACAAAGGAGAGCTTTTTTATAACGTAAATGCTGTACGCTTAGGAGTGCCATTTTTATTTGATACAAATATCTATGCCGGAGAAACAGCGCCAGTTCTAGATTCCAAAAAACAATTTTCTGATTTGAATCCCCAATCGACTTTATACAAAGATATTCTCAGATTCGAAGATTTCTCATCGGGTATGGTTATGCTTATGGCCGACAATCCGAATGTCATTGGCGACGTGAGATACTCACTTTTGCCAAACCAAATTAAGCCTCTTTGGGGCATATCCATTGACACCACAAAACCTGACGAACACGCAAACTTTTTAGGCTTTAGAGCCATCGGAGAAAGAGACTGGAGCACCTATTGGTCAATGATTATAGGAACTCATTCAGGTGTTCAATCATCCAACTGAGGACTGCCGCACTTCTCAGGAAGAATGTCTTTCCTTACAAGCAAATAAAATACATTTTCAATTAAAAAACAATAACTCATAGCATTTTCTGATAATGATCTTGATAAATTTCAAGAATTTATTATATTGCCCCATATGAAATCGAAACAAATTAATTTTCTTAAAAATCTTAATGTTTCTAATAAAAAATCTCATGGAGGTCTTACCAAAGGTAAAAGGAAAACCGCTCGTCCTATTTCTACCAAAAAGTGGTCGCACTTGGTTTTAAAATCTAAAAAAGCCAAAGGTTCTTTAAGTCTTTCTCATCCCAAAAATACGACCCAAGTGAAATACATTTTAAAAAAACAAGCTTCAAAGCATGGAGTAGAAATTACTGATTACGTAAACATGGGAAATCATCTTCATTTAAAGGTAAAGCCACACTCAAGAGTAGGATTCCAGAAGTTTCTAAAATCAACTACAGCCATGATTGCAAGAAAGGTCACCGGAGCCAGGAAAGGCTTTAAGTTTGGAAAGTTCTGGGATGGGTTAGCATTCACAAGAGTGATTCAATCAAGTTATGAGTTACTCCAACTAACAGGTTATTTTGAAGCCAATCGCTTAGAATCCAAAAAAGGATATCAAGAAAGACTTTCTTACTTAAATTCTTTTAATGCCTGGCTAAGATCTTTAAGACTTCAAACTTAAAGGAAATGAGAGAAAGGCATCCTGCCTACTGAGAGCGACTGCTCTCAGACTCTCGCTTCTGCCGGCCATCGTGGCCGTCAGATAGTATGTAAAGAAATTCTTTATGCCAAAATCGAGCGGCCACGATGGCCGATCGAAACGGGTTCAAAAGGGCAAGCCCTTTTCAGGCAGGATGCCTTTTAAAAAATTAGTTTTGAAAGTCTGGTTTTGTATTTGCCTCGATCGAAGTGGGCCACAAATTACTTCCTATTACTAGATCTGAATTTTTATTTAAAAGACTCACATGAGTATTTAACCATCTTGTAAGTCTTTTTACTTCAAAGTCTGTCTTGGGAATTCTTACGCCTGAAATCAGATTAAGATCTACGCTCTCCGTTTTGGACTTGTAACAAAGATCCGGAGCAAATAGAGGATCATATCTCATGCAAGGTGTTCCTGCTATGACCTCTGATCCATCAAAGTATTGAATCTCAACTTGCGCAAAGTTCATGTCTTTGGCAGCTGCGAATGTGAACTTAGAAATTTTGTGATTAGAGTTTAAATACGGGGCTTTGAATGGAGTCGTAAGCTTTAATCCCTCTTCTACTTTGTATGTCGAGTGTTTTAAAATAAAGGATCTCAGCATCGAAGACATGGTCTGCCAACCGTTCGACACATTGAGAGCGCAATGGCTACCATTTTGAAACTCTACAATGCCCACTTGTGAGTTTTTATTTTGAGTCTTTTTTAAAAGCTCATCACTGTTGAATATAGATTGAACCAAAAAGTCATCTCTTGAATGCACGATCAATGTTGGTGTTGTCACCTGATCTGCATACTGAACAAAATTATTGTATTCCCAAAAATCTGAGAAATCATGGACTCTTTTTCCCTCAAATGGAAAACCGTTGAGCGGAGTTTTTGACGTCTTCTCTTTGTAATGCCAAAGCGTAGATTTTGTTGAAGCGTCGTACATTTGCTTTTGTGTCCATAAGCCACTGGGATCCAAATATTGTCTTAGTATTGGAATGCTATCGTACACCTCTTTCAAAGTTTGATTTGTGAGTATAGCATAATAAATCCCTGCAATTGTAAGTTCAAATACGCTTTTGATTGTGGGTTCTAAATTCACCACGGGACAAAGTGCAACGGCACTTTTGATTTTAGCCTTGGAGTTTTGTTCAAAGGAATTGTATAAACTTGAATACAATACTCCGTGACTTCCTAAGCTCACACCCACCACATGGATGTCTTCAATAAGATCTTTATATCTAGGATCTGCGCTCACCATATCTACGATCTTTTGAATTTGTCTTCCTTCGTCCATTCCCCCAAGAGCAACGGCACCGTTTTGCTTCATGTAGTCTGTACCGGTGACACTTGCCAAATAAAGAATATGAAAAGGACTTTCTTCAAATAGATGCATAAAAAAGTTTCTTGTCACTTCTCCATCAGCGGCATTGGAATAAACACCAGATTTAAAAATAACTAAAGGCCTTTTTCCTGACTTCAAACCCAACATGGCTTTGATTCTAGAAAGGTCTTCAAACTCGATATCGATATTCTTGATTGCGTTGCCGGTAATATCATACTTTGTATTGGCAAACTTAAGTACCGCAGCAATGTTGTTTGTGTTGTATCTCGAAAGTTCTCTTTCACAACGATTTGCCCATGACTGTAAGCTTTGAGCGAGATTTGAAGTGGGTCCATTATAAGAAGAAACAATTCTTTCTACTTCTGTTCTATAACACTGGGGAGTGATATGAGAATTGTAGCTGCCGTCGGGCGTGTAACCAAAAAGTAGAATATTTTTACTTTTCTCTACATCCACTTCCGTGTCATGAACTTCCATGATTTGAATTTCACCTTCAGCTTTATCATCGACTTTAGAAGACACCCCATAATCTGCATCTTCTTTTAACATCTCTGCGGTTAAATCTTCAGGCTTTAGTGGAAGTCCAGTCTCGGGATGAAATGCTGTGAACTCACTGACCTGGGTCGGTGTCTGGATGATATCAGAATTTCCTTTTGAACAGGATGCTGTCATCAAAAGAACTGCTGCTAAAACAAGACTTTTATACGCGAATGGTCTTAACTTAAGTTGCATCTAGTACTCCTAAACTCTATATAGAGAATTTCGGAGTCTTAAAAACCAAACTAAAAGTACTGCTTTAACTTTTTACCTAGAAGTAGGTCTTATTGATTATGTTGATTATGACTAAAAGATTGCGACCTTGGTATTGTTCTAAACTAATTCATTCCGATAGATTGTCTGACTCTTTTTAGAACTGCTCTCGCCTGAAGTCTAGCTCGCTCGGCACCTTCTGCCAGGATGTTATCAAGCTCAATTTTGTCCGACATGAGTGCTAAATACTTCTCTCTCATCGGTGCAAGATGCGCATCCATGGCTTCAAAAAGAAGTTGTTTTGCATCTCCCCACCCGATTCCTGTCTCATACTTCATGGCAAGGTTCTTGACCTGTGCTGGAGTTGCAAATTCTTTGTACAAAGTAAAGATCACAGAATCATTTGTAGATTTTGGAGCTTCTGGAGGCAAGGAATCCGTTTTGATTTTCATTACGAGCTTTCTCATCTTTGCGGAGTCCATAAACATTGGAATCGTATTGTCGTAGCTCTTAGACATTTTTCTGCCATCTAATCCTGGAACTATTTTTGCGTCTTTTTGCACAGAGAACTCTGGAACTTTTAAAACTTGTGTTTTGTAAGTGTGATTTACTTTTTGCGCGAGATCTCTTGCGATCTCGAGATGCTGAATCTGATCCTCGCCTACCGGAACTAAATCTGTGTCGAAGCTCAAAATATCACTCGCCATCAAAATAGGATAATTATAAAGACCCATATTCACGCCAGAATCTAAATCCGATTTTCCATCTTGTTCGTTTTCCTGTACGCGCGCTTTGTACGCATGAGCTCTATTCATCAAACCTTTAGGCGAAAAACACGAAAGGATCCAGAAGATTTCAAAAACCTCATGGACATCCGATTGGCGATAGATAATGTTTTTTTTAGGATCAAGGCCTGCGGCAATCCACGATGCTGCCACATCATAAGTTAACTCTTTAAGTTCTTTTGGATCTGGGATGGTTGTCAAAGCATGGTAATCCGCAATAAAAAATAAAGATTGGGTAAAATGTTGGGCGTGACTTAAAGCTGGTCGAATTGCTCCAATATAATTCCCGATATGAACTTTCCCTGTGGGCTTAACTCCTGTCAGTACAACTTTATCTGCCATGGCATCTCCGTCTTGGTAAAATCATCGTACTCCAATCCAAACCCAAAAGTCATTGCTAAATAGTACGAATGGGCCTAATATTTTCTGATTCATGAAGACATCATCGGACGATTCAAAAGGATTTCTAGCTGCCATCACTTGTTATATCCTTTGGGGACTCGTCCCTATATTCTGGAAACAACTCAAGCACATTCCAGCTTTAGAATTGATCAACCACCGAGTGATTTGGTCGGTGTTTATATTATTAGTTATTATTTTGGTGCAAAAAAGATTCAAAACTTACGCACAAGGTTTTCTCACAGCAAAGTCCTTTTTTACTCTGCTCTTGACTACGATTTTGATTTCTACCAATTGGTTGATTTTTATTTGGGCGGTCAATGAAAACCATATCCTGGATACTTCACTGGGTTATTACATCAATCCAATTTTAAATATATTTTTAGGTAGCTTAATCCTAAAGGAAAAGCTTTCAAAACTTCAGAAATGGGCCGTGGCCGTGGCGGCCTTTGGTGTTTTATCCCTTATCATCAGCATTGGTTACTTGCCTTGGATATCCTTGGTGATTGCTCTTTCTTTTGCTCTCTATGGGTTTGTTAGAAAGATTGCTCCCATGGATCCTGTGATTGGACTTGCTCAAGAGGCTAGCCTCTTGCTCGTTCCGGCCTTAACTTATTTGTATTATCTTGAGGGCCAAGGGCGAAATTCTTTTGGGCACAACGGGTTTGATTCGGTGATGCTTTTTATGTGCGGAGTGATCACGACGGTTCCTTTGCTTCTCTTCTTGTTCAGCCTTAAAAGAATTAAACTTTCTACAATTGGGATCTTGCAGTTTATTACGCCGACGACGACCTTCTTTTTGGCAATTTTTTACTACGGCGAACCTTTTGAGAAGGCAAAAATCTTTGCTTTTGCACTCATTTGGCTTTCGGTGGGTATGTATATTTCTGACCTGAGACTAAAAGGTCAACCCAAACCCTAAAGACTACTTGATTCAATCTCACCATACTCTATAATGAGATTTCTATGATCATCGTTGCATCGGTTACATTATTTTTAACTACGTTTGTATTTGCTCTCCTTCCTATTGTTTGGGAGAAAAAATCCTTACAGATCAATCCTCTTTTGAGTTTCTGTAGCGGCGTTTTGATTGCCACAGCATTTTTATATATGCTTCCCACTGCATTCAGAATGAGTGGTGCTGATGCTGGGTTTTATGTTCTGCTTGGATTTTTAATTCTTTACATTACCGAGCGATTCATTATGGTTCATCCTTGCCAAGAGCATGGGTGCGTTTCTCATACCGTTGGTATTTCCGCTTTTATTGGACTCTCGCTCCACTGCCTCCTCACCGGTTTTTCTGTAGGGATAGCTATTCAATCGACAGATACTGTTCAGCTCTTAACCCCATTTCTTACTGCTGTAGTGGCGCACAAAATTCCTGAGAGTTTTTCGCTATCCACTCTGCTTATTAAATCCCAACTTAAGAACAAGAGCGTTGTGTGGTTTATTTTGATGTATTGCCTTATGACACCAGCTGGAATTTTCTTATCTAAGTATTCTTTGGATTTAACGATCAATTCGTCTTTAAATATTTTGATTGCGGTATCTACCGGTACATTTATTTATATTGCGACGAGTGATCTTCTACCACAAGTTCATCACAAGGGGCGTAATCGCTTTATTCATCTTGCACTTTTTATTGCAGGGCTTAGTATTATATATATCTTAAAATAAAGATATAGGAGTCAATATGGCAGCAGATCAAATTCTTAAAAAACTTTGGACTCAGTACACAGAACTCAATCCTCAGGCACGAGTGATTCACAGACTCCTTGAGGAACGTGGCGAAAAAGTATTGAATGACCACGTCGCTTTCAGAACTTATAGACATCCCAAATTGGGAATCGAAAGTCTGGCAAAAGAATTTCGCAAACATGGGTATGAAAATAAGGGCGAATATCACTTCGAGGAAAAGAAATTGTACGCCATTCACCTGGAACACAAAGATCTTACTCAGCCTAAAATATTTATTAGCGAGTTATTGACGGAAAAATTTCCGAAGCACACTCAAAACATCATCAATTCGCTTTGTGAGAAAGTCACTGCGGCGCAAACTGACTCTCCTGAATTCTGCATTTCCGGAAGACCTTGGGATATTGATTACAAAACATATCAAGAACTTTTAAGCGTCAGTGAGTACGCTGGCTGGATGAGCGCTTTTGGTTTTTGCGCAAATCACTTTACGGTCAACGTGAATGCGCTAAAGACTTTTAAAACACTTGCGGAACTAAACGAGTTCTTAAAATCCAGCGGCTTTCAACTGAATGCGAGCGGCGGAGAGATCAAGGGCGGCCCTTCAGTGTTCCTAGAGCAGTCCTCTACTCTGGCAGGCAAGATGAAAGTGAAATTCACGGACGGCACACACGAAATTCCTAGCTGTTATTATGAATTCGCAAAGCGCTACAACCTTCCAAACGGCGAACTCTATCACGGCTTCGTCGAAAAATCGGCAGACAAGATCTTTGAATCAACGGATACGAAGCGGTAGTTATTCAACTGATATAGCTTTAAAAATTAAACTGCCGATCATTTTAATCGGCAGTTTAATAGAGTATGGTATGTATTAGTTAGTAGGGATTTTAATCAAAAAATTCCACGCCAGTTTGGTTTCTATAGGCTTGCAATCGTGATTTCCAATCACCCACATGTAGTTCTAACTTATGACCATTAGGATCTAAAAAATAAATTGAATCACCCTCTGATTTATTTTCTTTGAAAATCTTAGCTCCTGATGTCTTTATTCTATCAACCATCAAGTTAAAATCAGATTGTTTTACTGAAAATGCAATATGTGTGTACTCAGGAAGTACAGAACTGCGCACGCATATATCTTCCTCAATGCAAAGCCACTGATCACCAGCTAGAAAATAGGCGCTTTTTGCTTTTTTCATAAGAGGTTTCAATCCCAAAACATTTTGATAAAAGTCAAAAGACTCTTGCAGCGATCGAACGCTCAAGGTGATGTGGTTAATACCGTTAATCATAAAAAACTGTTATCAGTGCATATTTTAATTGTCATCAAAACTGGAATGAGCCCCGTATTAGACACTGTAGCCCCATAGTTTTTGGGTGGGACGGTCAGCGGGGTTAAGTTTTAAAACTTCTTTTTCGAACTCCTCTGGGGTCTTGTATCCTAGAGATGAGTGAAGTCTTTTCGAGTTGTAG
>JANMFM010000333.1:0-31926 GCA_031374125.1 Bdellovibrionales bacterium | reverse complement strand
CGAAAAGATTCCTGTGGATGGAATAGTTTTAGAAGGAAATAGTTCTGTTGATGAATCCATGATTACTGGTGAACCCATTCCTGTGGAAAAGGAAAAAGGCATTCATGTTACGGGCGGAACTGTCAACGGTACTGGAAGTCTTATTATGGAAGCTAAAAAAGTTGGCTCTGAGACTTTACTTTCCCAAATTGTTAAAATGGTAAGCGAAGCACAAAGAAGTAGAGCTCCTATCCAAAAACTTGCAGACCTTGTTTCTTCTTATTTTGTGCCAGGAGTGATTGTCGTAGCCATTTTAACCTTTATTGTTTGGAGTGTATGGGGGCCTGACCCAAAACTTACTCATGCTATCGTTAATGCTGTGGCAGTTCTAATTATCGCTTGTCCCTGTGCTCTTGGCCTTGCAACTCCTATGTCCATTATGGTTGGAACTGGGCGAGGTGCTCAAAATGGTATCCTGATTAAAAATGCTGAAGCATTAGAAACCTTAGAAAAAGTAGACACACTTGTTGTAGATAAAACTGGGACTCTAACTGAGGGAAAACCTAAACTTATCACAATAGAAATATTTGATAAAAATAATGAAGGAGAGATTTTAAAAGTTGCAGTTCTTTTAGAGCAAGCAAGTGAACACCCTCTAGCCCAAGCTATTGTGAAAGGAATCAAAGAAAAAGGAATTTCTCTTTCTGAAAAAGTTCAAAACTTTGAATCGATCACAGGTAAAGGAATTAAAGGTACTTTTAATAATAAGAGTTACATTATTGGGAATCAAAAACTGATGCAGGAAAATAATGTTGATATTTCTATTGTCACTTCAAAGATTGAAAATTTACGAAGTGAGGGACAAACCGTTATGTATATGGCCGAAGGTTCAAAGCTTGTCTCTCTTTTTGGTGTAGCCGATCCAATCAAAGCCACAACTGTTCAAGCAATTACCGAGCTAAAAAAATTAAATATCGAAGTTATCATGCTCACTGGCGATCACAAAACAACGGCCTTATCTGTAGCAAAGAAATTAGGAATAGATAGAGTTGAAGCAGAGGTTTTACCGCAGCAAAAAAGTGAAGTTATAAAGCAACTACAGGCTTTAGGTAAAAAAGTTGCGATGGCAGGGGACGGTGTTAACGATGCTCCGGCCCTTGCTTTATCGAATGTAGGAATTGCTATGGGTCACGGAACTGATGTAGCTATTCAGAGTGCTGCGATTACACTTGTAAAAGGTGATCTCCTTGGAATTGTAAAAGCCATTAACCTAAGTAAAGCTACGATGAAAAATATTAGAGAAAACTTATTTTTTGCATTTATCTATAACCTCTTGGGAGTACCACTTGCGGCAGGCATTTTATATCCAACATTTGGACTTCTATTAAGCCCAATGATCGCTAGCCTTGCAATGAGTTTAAGTTCTGTCTCTGTAATTGGAAACGCACTAAGATTGCGTAAAGTTAAAATCTACACACATACTCCCTTAGAATAGGAGTGCAGTGATTGCATTCTTAGCACTAAGAGAGATCTATGCGCAGAACGCCAATGAGCGTCCCGGACCTTATTCCCGAGCGAAGCTCGTCATATAACCTTGAGACGGAATTTCTTCAATCGACTGAGGGTATTCGGTGTTCGTATTAGAGCATTTCCAGCTGTCTTCTCCAAAATATTTTACTCCTTTATAGAAAACTTGTTGCGCCAATACATAACAATTATTCCGTGAGAAATTTTTTGATTGATCTGCTTCTTGATCGCATAGGGAATACATATTATTTAAAAACTTATCGTCGCAACCAGCTTTTGTTTTTCCATCTAATACTCCATGATTGTGGTAGCAGAAATCATGTAAGACACAGGCTTTAAAAAACTCCTGACCCAAGCCATAAGCGCCAGTGCACCCATTGGTGATTTGCAAATTATTTGATTTGTCTTTCAACTCACAGAAAAGGCCATCACGAACTTTACCAGACAACGGACAAGTCCATATCTTTGTTAAAGTACCATTCTTGTTTTTACAGAAATTTTCTAATTGTTTTTCATTTGATTGAGGAATTGCCGCAAACACAAAAGTGGAAACAAAATTTAAAATAAACAACGCTGCTGCAATCTTCATAATCCCCCCTATAGATAAAAACATCGTATATGGCTAAAAGTAGGAGTCAAATGAGTTAAATAGACTAACATATATCTAACAATAGTTTGAAGGGGTGCGGCGAAATCTTTCTGTCAACCAAGGTCCGGGTTGGTGTGGTTTTATACAAAATGGTTTCTTTTGATTTTTTTGAAATTGGTTGCATCTGCGTGACCTAAATCCTTTTAAATACTTAAGGTTTATTAGAATCCAATAAGTAGCCATGCCTATTTTTGAGCTATTAGCTCGTCCTCTAGACTTAGGGTTATGAGCCCGGCGAGTTTCAATACTAAAAATTCCTTTACTTATCATATTTAATAAGTTATTATATTTGATAACTATGAGGCGTTTTTGATGTGGAAAGTAGAAATTGAGGATCAGGCAGCGAAAGTCTTCGAGGGAAGTGAGCTCAGGAATGAAGATAAACAGGTTATCCATGAGTGGGCTAAGTTTGTTAGAAAAAATGGTCCGGCAGCCCTTGAGAGGTTTCCCCAGATTTGGGCCGACCATCCACTTTATGGAGAATGGCGTGGATTTAGGGCTTCAAGTTTTAGTTATAAAGGACGCATCATTTATAAAGTAGAAAACAAAGTAGTAACGGTGACTGTCGTGCGAATCACCACTGAACATGATTATAAGAAAAAGGAGTAAATTATGGCTCGTAATTTTTTTGATTTAAAACTGCCAAAGACAACAGCTGGTGGAATTATTAAAGCCTTTCGTAAGAATTTTAAGATAACTCAGGAAGATTTAACTAAAATTACCGGTATTGCTGAAACGAACCTCAGCGCAATTGAAAATGATAAAATCGAAATTGGTGTAAAACGTGCGGTTCTGCTAGCTACGGCACTAGGTATTGACCCTTCTCAGCTTCTATTCCCTAACGGTGTTGAGGATGCCTATTCAAAAGAAATCCAACATGTGAAACAAGTTGCTGCAAAACTAATGGCTAAGAAGAAGGTCGGCTAAAGCACTGAGTAGTTCGCAGTGAATCTTTAAGAGACAATTTGTATGTTAATAAATAGAGAAGCAATGGCAAAGATTCTGTCCTTTTCTTTAGATAAATTAAAAGCTTTTAAATTCTATATTATCATATGCGCTGATTGTATCCGCAGTTGTGAATAAGCCTACTCGTCCTTCTGTTTTGAAAACATTATCTCTCATGCTCATGAGTGGCTTGTTATTGAAAAAAACATCAATTTGTTCATTTTTAAACTCAACTCGTAGTTTATGCCAGATATTGAATGAGACTTTAATATCAGCTATTTTAACTTGTTCTTTGATTCCTTTATTCATTCGATAAAAAACAATATTTTCTTTAACTGAATTTGCGCGAAGATAATAATAATTTTTTTCATCCTGATGGCGCCAGACCAAGCCTGCCTCAGGATCTTCTTTGCCGCTGATAATATTGAACATACATTCAATGGAGCCGTCTTTTATTTTTGTATCTTTGTGTATGTACCAACTATAGGTTGCTCTTCCAGTTTGTTTTAAAATATTGGGTTTCGATGGAGCCGACGGTTCTTTCTCGATTTTCCAGTTTGGCTCTCCCTTCATTCCATAAAAACCAGATATCCAGTCTGTAAGCTTACTTTCATTTTGTTTGTCATCAAAATTTAGAGCTAACCCCCAAGCACTCTGTGCTACAAGAAATGTACAAATAAGAATAAATATTTTCATATAGAACTATCTCCATTTTCGCTAGTAGTAGGCAGATGAATAATAAACTCAGCGCCTTTATTTAATTCACTTTTTACTTCGATTCTTCCGCCATGAGCTGAAACAATCCACGCTGTAATGGCTAGACCTAATCCTGCGCCACCTACGTTTCGAGATCTAGCGCTATCGGTACGATAAAAGCGTTCAAATATTAATTTCTGATGTTCAATAGAAATGCCTGGCCCGCTGTCTTTAATAGTAATTTGTATTTCGCTTTGATTCACTTCGGCAGTAATTTCAATTTTCGATCCCTCAGGGCTATATTTGATGGCGTTATCAATAAGGTTTAGCAGCACTTGGCGAAAAAAGCCTGGATCGACGTTAACCAAAATATCTGCTGAGACATTTGAGGAAATTATCTGGTTCTTTTCTTCTGCTAAAACGCCTAATATTTGTGTGACATCATGAATGACATCTTTAAGGTTCATTCTCGACTTCATTAAAGTCAGAGCTCCGCTATCAGCACGTGATAGAAGCAGTAAACTCTCACACAAACTTTGAAGCCTTGAGCTTTCCTCTAAAATATTTGAAATAGTATCTCTGTAATTATCTTCAGATTTAGAGCCTCTTAGTGCAACTTCTCCCATGGTTCGTATGGCAGAAAGTGGAGTTCTTAACTCATGAGAAGCATCTGATGAAAAGCGCCTCATTTGGGAAAAGGAATGTTCGAGTCTTTCAAATGTTTTATTAAATGTTTGCGCAAGCTCACCAAGCTCATCTTTGGGATTATCCACGGGAAGACGTTCGGAAAGCCTATCCGCTGATATAATTTTGGCTTTTTCTACAATTGCAGAAATAGGAGCTAAAGCTTTACGAGCAAGAAAGTATCCAACGAGTCCCGCCAAAAGAATAATAAGTGGTGCACCAAAAAGCATTAGAGATAAAAAATGTGATAATTGGTGAGCCATTCGTTCTGTGAGTCTCGCCGTTCGAATAACAAGTTGATCAGGGAAAGCTTCGGAGGGCGCACAAAAAACTCTAATATTCATTTCGCTTGAGAGAGTTTTATTTTGTGGTTCCATTCCACTTTTACAGTTGCCCGATAGTGCTCCCAATGGAAAATCGTCAAGTTTGCCTGTTGTAAAAATGCGATTATTATCTACAGTCCAAACTTCGGTAATCCAATTGCTGGGATCAAAGCCATCTAGAGATAATTCCTTCAGTGATTCGAACGACTTCGAATCACCATGCCATTTCTCGACTAGCATTTCCATTGTCTCGATGTCATCACGAAGCTTTCTATCCATATCAGCCAAGACACTTTGTTGGAAAAGATAGTATAGAGATCCTGAATACAAAACGATAAGTATGGTAACAGAGATTGCAAATAATAGTGCTAAACGGCTTCGAACACTGTTAATCATTTGATCTCATCTTTTAAAGTAAATCCAACTCCGCGCACAGTGTGAATGAGAGTATTCGGAAAATCTTGATCAACTTTCTTTCGTAGTCTTGCCATATGAACATCAATAACATTATCGATAGGTGTTGCGCGTGAGGTTTCTTTCCATACATCACGTGCAAGCATATCTCGTGATACAACTTCATTTCGATGACGCAAAAGATATTCTAGTATCTCAAATTCCCTTAAAGTTAGATCTAATTTCGTTTGATTTCTAGCGACTTCTCTTGTGATTAAATCCATTTCAAGATCCGAATAAGTGAGTTTCACACCTTGCTCTGTGCGTGTACGCTTTAATAATACTCGGATGCGAGCTAAAAGTTCGGCAAATGCAAAAGGCTTTACTAAATAGTCGGCTGCTCCACTGTCTAAGCCTAAAACTCGATCCTCTATACTATCTCGGGCAGTTAGCATGAGTATCGGAGTTTTGTCGTTTTTATCTTGTAGAATTCTAGCAATATCAATTCCGCTTCTACCCGGAAGCATAACATCAAGAAGAATGAGGTCGAAAACATCTCGACTCAAAATAAAAAGGGCTTCCTCACCACTTGGAGCTGAAGTTGTGAGATAACCAGCAGAGATTAAACCATCATTCAAAGCCTGAGCGATTTTCTTTTCATCTTCTACGATTAAAATATGGTGCCTGTCTTGAGCCATCATGATTGCACAATAGAAATTCTAGTGAAAAATGTCCATTTCTTTTCGAATTCTGACAAAATCGTCAGGATCACGTCAGTTGAGAGAAGGTAGAGTTTTCCGTATCTTCAAATACGTAGCCGCTCATTGTGATCGGCAAGATTTAGGAGGACATATGTTTACTGTTACAAAGTTAAAACTACTTATTATAGCTTCAATGGCATTTAGCCAAGCTTACGCTGGTGGTGCCACCCCAATCGAAGCAAAAAAGCTTCTAGTAGCCCTTGAAGGAGGCAATGCTTTACAATTAGATCCTGCCGATGGCCGAGTCCTTAATGCCTATAAGACAGGAAGCGACGCTTTTGGTGCTGTCTATTCTAAAAACGGACAAAGAGCCTTTGTTACTGATAAAACGGCTGGAACACTTTCAGAGATAGATCCTAAAAGCAATGCGGTTCTAGCTACAATTTCTGTAGGTTCGCTACCACAGCAACCCATTGTTACATCGGATAACCGTCTTTTTATTCCAATGAGCGGAGATGCAGGAATTGCTGTTGTTGATGTTTCCTCTGCACCCAATCTTATTGATAAAATTAGTACAGGCGAGGGCACCAAACCTCATATCCTATCACTTTCTCCTGATGAAAAATATGTTTGGGCAACAGTCCAAGGGAAAGATCCCAAAGTCATTGCTATTTCTCTGTCTGATTATAATCAGAAAAAGGAATTCAAATATGATTTAGTTCCTAGAATATTATCAGCAACTCTTAATGGAGCTTTCTATACAGCTCATCATTCGACAGGTTTACATTTTGCAAATCTAAAAGACGGCACGGTTTCTACTCCTTATATGGATGAGTTTGGAAGCGCCAGCGAAGCACGGAAACAAATAGAAGGCGTCAGTGCATCAGCGGATGGAAAGCTTGTAGCAATTACCCATGAAGGCAAGAAATCACTTGTGATGATTAATATGGATAATTCCAAAATTTGTCGCATTGGCAACCTAATAGACAAGCCTTATTGGGTAACATTAGATACTTCCAATAAAGTTGCTTTTATTTCTATTCCAGGAGCTGGCCTCGTTGAAGCCTATAATGTTGGTAAGTGCCAAAGAAAACCACTTTGGTCATCTAAAGTTGGTGGTAAGCCAAAGCGCATGGATATCTCTCGGTATTAGCAATGATAAATGTATTTTAATTTAGTGTTTAGCAAAGGAGAAAAAATGAAAAAATCACTAATCGTTTTACACTTTTGAAATTGGTTGCGGGAGCCGGATTTGAACCGACGACCTTCGGGTTATGAGCCCGACGAGCTACCAGGCTGCTCCATCCCGCGACAAGTGGTTACCTAGATCGAATGTTATAGGTTATTCAAACCTCAAGGTAAAGCTCTTTTCTTTAAAAACTTTAGTCTTGTTCTTCTTTTAAACATATTGCTAGGGGTTGCGCTCCTTTCATATACTTAAAGCCTATGAAATGCCCAGCTTGTAACTCTTCGCTCAAAGGATTCACCATAAATAACATTCAATTAGATGCCTGTCATTTAGGCTGCGGTGGAGTGTGGTTTGATAATCGAGAACTTAAAAAATTTGATGAGACTCACGAGCCATCCGTGAACTTGGATATTCAGCACAAGAATGTACAAAAAAATTCACAGCCGTACTCCTGTCCAAAATGTACAAAGATTAAACTCTTCCCAAGATTTTCTAGCGTAAAAAGAAAAGTGCAAGTCGATGAGTGTGCGAGCTGTGGGGGAGTGTGGTTGGATGCTGGTGAAATTTCTGAAATCAGAAATGAATTCTCAACGGAGGCAGATCGCACAAAAGCGGCAGAGGAAATTTTCAATCACATGTTTGATAAGGATTTAGCCAAAGCCCGAGAGAAAACCGAAAAAGAACTTCAGAGTACAAAGTTACTTTCAAATGCACTAAAATTCGTTTGTCCCTCGTGGTATATTCCAGGAAAGCAAAAAGGCGGCGCCTTTTAGTTTTTCTGTCCTGCAATTTTATGTAGTTCTTGTCTGGTGATTCCTTGATTTTTTCTCTTTACGCGCGAGCCTCGTATATGGTGATGAGCGCAGTTTTTAGAGCAGGTTTTCAATTCTGGCTTTTCTGAATCTAAACATTTTCCACAAATTTTTTGAGTTTTATCGCAACGAATGCAGCTCACTTGCTTATGAGCCGGCTGTCCGCAATGAGGGCAGAACGTGTACTTTGTTGAGGCATCAAGATTCGTATCTACTGCAACACGACGATCAAAGACAAAGCATTCCCCATCCCATTGATCCGATTGCTTCACGTCTTCGAAGTACTTAAGAATTCCGCCTTCAAGTTGATAAACATTTTCAAAACCTTGTTTTTGCATTTCGATAATCGCTTTTTCACAACGAATTCCGCCTGTGCAATAAATAAGAATTTTTTTGTCTTTGTTGATATCTAAACTTTTAAGTTTTTCTGGGAACTCATTGAATTCATTCATGTTGAGGTCTAGCGCTTTTTTAAATTTCCCAATCTCTGTCTCATACCAGTTTCTGGTATCGATCACTAAAGCGTCCTGATCATTTTGCAGAATCTCTTCCCACTCTTCCGGGGTGACATGATTTAAAAATGTTGTTTCAGGCACCACCGAAGTATCGCCTAGAGTTACGATTTCCTTTTTTACTTTTAATTTAAAGGCCCGAAAAGGCATATAGTCGGAAATGCTATCTTTGTTGGTGAGTTCACCCACAATGGTATCTTTTGCGATATACTCTCTGAATTGTGCGCAACCATCGGCAGGACCTGAAATCGTAGAGTTCACACCTTCAGTTCCTAACAGGAAAAGTCCCCTGATTTTAAGTTCTTCGGCTTTTTTCTCGATCTTTTCCTTGAGTGCTGGCAGATCTTCTTTGTTCAAAGAAACAAACTTATAAAAGGCACTCACAAGGTAACCTTGTTCAGAGTTTGAGTTTTGCTGCTGAGATTGGCTTTCCATAGATCAGGGAATATAAACAATTTTGAGTCACCATGTCAAATTCGAAAGTACCTTTACTTGGCGAGAATAAACTCCATGAAATTACTCCAAGGGTGACTTTTAAATGGCTTAGGCATAAAACTTAAATCCGATGCAACATCCTTTTGAAGTCAAAAATTTAAAGAAAACCTTTGGAACCAAAAATCATCAAACTCAAGCCCTGAAAGGCGTAAGCTTTCAAATGGATGAGGGCGAGGTTTTTGGTCTTTTAGGTCCCAACGGTGCGGGCAAAACCACTCTCATTTCCATCCTCACGGGCCTCGAGCAGGCGACCGAAGGGCAAGCCTTTATTTTTGGCGAAGACGTCTCCAAAGGACTTCAGTCCACGAAATCTCAAGTTGGAATTGTCCCGCAAGAATTAGTGAATCATGGATTTTTTTCTATCAATGAAGTTTTGGGTTTTCACTCTGGTTACTACGGGATCAAAAAGAACCAAGAATACATTGATTACCTTTTAGGTAAATTGGGCCTACTTCCGCATAAAGGGAAAAAGGTGAGAGAGCTGAGTGGAGGAATGAAGAGAAGATTTCTCATTGCCAAGGCTCTCGTCCACAAACCCAAACTTTTAATGTTGGATGAACCCACCGCCGGCGTAGACATTGAGCTTAGAAATTCACTATGGGAATTTGTGGAAGAATTAAACAAGAACGGAACCTCTGTTTTGCTCACGACTCACTATCTCGAGGAAGCGGAAAAACTTTGTCACCGAGTGGGAATCATTCATCAAGGCGAACTGAAGGCCGTAGGGAAAACCAGCACGCTCATCAAAGACCTCACGCAAAGAGAAGTATTGATTTATTTCAAGGAAGCTACAAAAATCGAAAGCATTTATCTTAAAAAACAAACGGAAAACATGATGGCTTTCCAAATCCCTTCTCACATGGAATTGGGTGAGCTCATGGCCAAATTGAAGTTGGATCTCACCAAGGTGATCGATGTCAAAATCAGAGAGGGAAGGCTGGAAGATGCTTTCTTAAGTATTCTTGGAGATAAAACAAAAAATGGAAATACAAAATGAGACCTCAAGATAATATCAAGCGAGAATTAAATTTAACGCCATTCCAAGCTCTCTTCAAAAAAGAAATAATGAGATTTTGGAAAGTCGTAGGGCAGACGGTGTTTACGCCCTTGGTGAACGCAAGTTTATATCTATTGATCTTCGGCGTGAGTTTAGGAAAAAGCATCACTCTTTCCAGTGGAATTTCTTATTTGGCATTCTTGATTCCTGGATTGGTGACCATGGCGACTCTCAACAACGCTTTTCAAAATACATCGAGTTCTATTTTGGGCTCAAAATTTCACGGAGACATTATTGATCTCAAAGTCGTTCCTTTAACTTTGAATCAAATTGTATCGGCTTTCAGTCTGGGAGCCATTGTTCGAGGTCTCACGGTGGGTGCGATTACATTCATGGTGAGTGAAGTATTTTATTTTGTTACCATGGGTGAATTTTTAAGCATTGCACATCCATTTCAGCTGCTATTTTACCTTACCGTCGGCGGTGTAACTTTCGGCCTTTTGGGTGTTATTGTGGGTTTTTGGGCAAGAAATTTTGAGCAAGTCAATGCTATTGGTGGTTTTGTTCTTTTACCGCTTATTTATCTTGGAGGTGTGTTTTATTCACTCGAAAATCTCCATCCCTTCTGGCAAAAAATTTCACAGATGAACCCACTGCTTTATTTCGTAAACGGCGTACGTTATAGCATTCTCAATCACTCGGATGTCCCGGCTGAAAAGGCCATGATGATATCTTTGATCAGCGTCGTAGTCCTCTACTTCCTCGCTCGAAGAAGCATTCAAAAGGGATCTTTCCAGAAATGGTAAATTCCCGAGTGGATTAGATAAACCAATTTGGGTAGTTGGTTTATTTGGGGGAACTTAACTGTGGGGGCAGTTTGTGGGGAACTTTCGTCTTGGTCTTTTAAAGGCTACTGTAGGGGTATTTCTATTCTTTTTTATAATTCCGAATGTTGCTTATTCACGAGCAACTTGCGAAAGTCTTTTTCTAAAATCGGAAATTCAATCTAGCAAATTATCTAATGGTTTAAAGCTCAGAGCGAAAAATAGATTAAAAATTGCAAATTGGAACATTCTTGATTTCAAAATAAATATTGATTTGGCGGAAAAAGGAGATCTTCCTTATAGCCAAAACGATTTACACCCTAACGAAAAAATTGGCTCTAAGACTTTTGAACAATTACTGCAATATCAAAGAATCATGCGAAAATTAGATGCAGATATTTATGTTCTCCCTGAGTCTATAGGGCGTTCAATAAAATATTTTTCTAAGCATTTTTTAGAAAATCAATACCAAGTTATTTTGGATCCGACCAAGGCAGATACAGAAATGCAAATTGCATTTCTAATTCGTAAAAACTTAGATGTCGATATAGCTGTTCGAACTTATTCTCATCTCACATGGGAAAATAAACTGGTTTCCCCTCCAAAAATTATGCGTATTTTTCATAAAGACATGCCCGCAATTTATATAAGAGAAAAGGGGGCAAGTAAGACTGATCTTGTTATGAATCCCGATCTCATCATTCTGGGAACTCATCTGAAATCAATGAGAAATTCCGAAAATGATTACAAGTCCAAACATCAAAGAAATGTTCAGGTTCAAGCGACCACTAAAATTATAGATGATATTGAGCAAAGAGTAGATGCGCCACTCCTCCTCGCAGGTGACTTCAACATAGATATGTCTACGGGAGTAGAGGCTGCGCCGTTAAAAATTATTTTGAAAGATTCTATAGAGTTGATGGACAGTAAATTCACGGCATCACAAAGAAACACTGTGGAATATAAAGCTTGGAAAGGGTTGATGTTAAGAAGAAGGCTAGATGCGCAAATGTTAAATGAGAGATTGGCGCAGAAACTGGTTGAATCCTCTGTTTTTTATCCGGAAGAAGAAGGATTCGTGAATCCATCAGATCACAGGCCTGTGATTGCAGTCTATGACATGACTAGATAAGGATTGCCCTAAGCCGACCCTGCTTGATACAAAGTATTCATGTTTGATCAATTATCCGATAAATTATTAGCATCGCTTAAAAAAGTACGTGGCCAAGGTTCCATCACTGAGGCCAATATCGAAGAATCTCTACGCGAGATCAAACTCAATCTCTTGGAAGCGGATGTTCACTTTAAAGTCGTAAAAAACTTTATCGAAAGAGTAAAATCCAAAGCCATTGGGACCGAGGTTGGAAAGAACATCACCGCGGGTCAACAGTTTGTAAAGATCGTGCATGACGAGCTAGTAGAGCTTCTTGGTGGAACATCCACTCAGATCAACATCAAAGCTTCGCCTGCAATTATTTTCTTAGTAGGTCTCCAGGGTACGGGTAAGACCACAACGTCTGCAAAACTTGCTCTCTACATTCGTAAACAGTTTCAAAAGCGCCCGGGGCTGGTTCCTGCAGATATCTATCGTCCTGCCGCTATCGATCAATTAAAGACGTTGGCGAAGAATAACAACCTTCCAGTATTTGATACTCAGGTGGGTCAAAAACCTCAAGACATTGTAAAGAACGCAAAAAAATGGGCAGAAGAAAATCAAGTCGATGTGATCATCGTTGATACGGCTGGCCGACTTCAAATTGATGAAAATTTGATGGGAGAGCTTGGCGATTTAAAATCCATCATGAATCCTCACGAAGTTTTACTCGTAGTTGATGCAATGTTGGGTCAACAATCGGTCAGTGTAGCAGAAGGTTTTCATCAGAAGTTAGGCCTTACGGGATTGGTACTCACAAAAATCGACGGGGATGCTCGTGGTGGAGCCGCGCTTTCTATTAAGGAAATGACCGGCATTCCAATTAAATTTTTAGGTACGGGCGAAAAAACGGATGCTCTGGAAGTATTCCATCCAGATCGTTTGGCGGGTCGAATTCTAGATATGGGTGACGTAGTTTCTCTAGTAGAGAGAGCGGCGGAGGTCATCGACCAGGAAAAAGCGTTAAAAGCTGCTAAAAGAATGGCGAGAAATGAATTCACTGTGGAGGATTTCTTAGATCAACTCCAACAGATTAAAAAGCTCGGAAGTTTCGAAGGCATCATGAAAATGATTCCAGGAATGGGGCAAGCCATGAAAAAAATGAAAGACATGGTTCCTCCAGACAAAGAAATCAAAAAAATCGAAGCAATTATACATTCCATGACTGTTGTAGAGAGACAAAACCATAAAATTCTTAATGGTTCTAGACGCTTAAGGATTGCAAAGGGCAGCGGAACTCAAGTGAGTGACGTGAACAAATTCATTAAGCAATTCGAGCAAAGTCAAAAAATGATGTCTACCATGATGAAATTTGGTGGAAAAGGCGGCTTTCCTGGCATGGGTAGCGGCTTTAAATTTCCATTCTAAGCTCTTTATTATAAATTTTGTTTCATTTAAACCCTTTCCTAAGTAAAATATCTGTTGCAGTTCGGCTTAAAAAAAAGTAAATCCAATGGATTGATTTTTATAAATATTAAGCTAATGTTAAGAGCTTGGCTATTTATAACCAGTTATTTAACCAGTTATACTAGTGAAATGGTCACTAATAAGGAAAAGGAATCTCAAATGGTAGTTATTCGTTTAAGCCGTATCGGATCTGTTAATAAACCTAAATATAGAGTTACAGTTGCTGACTCCAGAAGACCGACATGTGGAAAGTTCATTGAAGTTGTTGGAACATACAATCCAAATCCACGTGGAAAAGAAAAAGAAGTTGAGTTGAACTTAGAAAAAGTAAACAGCTGGATTTCAAAAGGTGCTCAACCTACTGCAAGAGTAAAAAGCATTATGAAACTTGCAGCGAGCGCGAAATAAAGTAAGTGTGGCAGGAAGCTGCCATAGATTTTTAATCTCGAATTAAAGATCACACCATTTTAAATCTCATCGGTGGTGTGGTAGGGCAAATTTTTAGAAGAGTAAGGGAGCAATAAATAATGGATTACACAAGCTTGAAAGATTTAGTTGAATTCATGGCTAAATCTCTAGTTGATAAGCCAGACGAAGTTTCTGTGAACGAGATGATCGGGGAGCAAACAACAGTTGTAGAACTGAAAGTTGCAAAAGAAGATCTCGGGAAAGTCATTGGCAAACAAGGACGTACGGCTCGTTCTATGAGAACAATTTTGAACGCTGCAAGCACTAAGCTTTCAAAAAGAAGCGTTCTAGAGATCGTAGAATAAATTAAGTCTCTACTTAGTAGAGAATAAAATAAAGTTTTAAAGGGGCATCACAAGCGTGGTGCCTTTTTTATTTAAAAAAAATTGTTAAGAAAACTTGGTATTTAAAAAAATTGTTAGGCAGAATGGTGAAGATAAAAAATGGATGAAAATAAATTAGCGAATTTTGTGAGTGTTGGAAAGGTGAGAGATTCTCACGGCCTTAAAGGTGAACTCTGCGTTGTTACAAACTTAGATAAAGCGCCCCCATGGTTAGAGCAATTCTCTGAATTCACTTTGGAGTACAAGGCTCCGAATGAAGAGGGAAAACACGAGAATCAATTGAAGAACTTTTCTGTAAAGAGAGCTCGCCCACATAAAACTGGATTTATCGTAAAATCAGATGAGATCAATGATAGAAACGAATCTGACCTCTACAAGGGCGCAGTCTTTTACATTAAAAAAAGTTACATCGAAACCAAAGCTGGCGAAGAGGTTTACTTAAAAGAAGTAGAAGGTTTTGAAATTTACGATAAAGGAACTTTAGTTGGAACGATCAAAGGATTTTCTTCCAATACCGTTCAAGATCTTTTGATCGTAGAGACTAAAAATAGAGAAGTGGAAATTCCTTTTGTAAAAGCCTTCGTAGTCAAAATGGATGCGGAAAATAAAAGAATTGAAATGGATCTACCAGAAGGACTTCTTGAAATCACTGGTACCGAGGAAAATGATGAAGGCGATAAAGAGAATTGATATCATCACTTTGTTTCCGGAGATGCTCCAGAGTATTTTTTCATATGGAGTTCTTAGCCAAGGTGTAAAAAACAATATCTTGGAAATCCATTATCACAACCCCCGAGATATGAGCACTGACAAGCATCGCACAGTAGATGATCGTCCCTATGGTGGTGGAGAGGGAATGGTTTTGATGGCGGAACCTCTTGCCAAAACTTTCAAAAGTATTCCTAAGTCTGAAAAAACTAAATTCATCTATCTTTCTCCACAAGGCAAAAAGTTGGACTCTAAGAAATCCCAGGAATTCTCACAATATGATCAGTTGATTTTTCTCTGCGGGAGATACGAAGGGGTGGATGAAAGATTTGTGAGTCTCTATGTCGACGAAGAGCTCTCTATCGGTGATTATGTCTTGAGTGGCGGAGAGCTTCCATGTGCGATTGCCGTGGACTCTATCAGTCGATTCTATGAAGGGCTCCTGGGCAACAAGGGCTCCTTTGAAAATGATACTTTCCAGGATCAATTAGTAAAATATCCTCAATTTACAAGACCTCCAGAGTTTGAAGGGCTTAAGGTTCCCGAGATTTTGACTTCTGGGAATCACAAGTTGATTGAGAGCTTCCGAAAGAAGCTTTCTGTCCTGAGAACTCATTTTAAGAGACCTGATATGATGTTTTTAAGATCTGAAGATCCTAAGAACGCTAAAACCTCCCTTAGGGAGCTCGATTCAGCTCTTGAGCTCTACGAAAAACTCAGCTCTGAAGAGAGAAAAATATTGGGTTTACCTGATATTTCTACGTAATCATTATTGACTCTAAATCCAGGGACATGTTAATTATTCGATCTCACTAAAAATGAACTTAAAGTTATTTTAAAGTTAAAGGAATCACGTATGTTAGAAACATTAAGACGCATAGCAAAATCAAGAAGTAAAGCAGCTAAATTACCAGCAGTTAGATCTGGTGACACGGTTAATGTTTTCGTAAAAGTACGTGAAGGTGAAAAAGAAAGAGTTCAGGTTTACACAGGAACTGTAATTAAAGTTCAAAACGCGGGTTCAAACAAAACATTCACAGTAAGAAAAATTTCTGACGGCATTGGCGTGGAGAGATGTTTCCCATTCGCTAGCCCGGCTTTAGAAAAAGTTGAATTGGTATCCCGCGGACAAGTTAGAAGATCAAAACTTTACTATCTAAGAAATCTTAAAGGTAAAAAAGCTAGAATCAATTCTGATCCAGTTGCCATGGAAGCTGCTCCAGCTGCTGTTGTAGATGCAACTAAGGATGCTTCACCAAAAGCTCCTAAAGAAGCTAAAGCACCAAAAAAAGCTAAGAAATAATTCAAATTCAAATGTTTCCTCCTTTTGAATGGAAAACATTAATTCCAAGCCCTGTTATCGGTGTCGATGAAGTGGGGCGTGGTTGTCTTGCAGGCAGAGTTTATGCTGCTGCAGTTATTCTTCAAAGTGATGAAGGAATCGGAGAATATACGGATTCCAAACTTTTGACGAAAATCCGTCGTGAGAAATTAGCCAAACACATTTTAGAGTATCATAAGGTCGGCATCGGTTTTGCTACTGTAGAGGAGATTGATAATATCAATATTCTGAAGGCAGCGTTACTTGCGATGAAAAGAGCGGTGGAACTTCTTGGAGTTTCAAACGGTCACCTTGTGGTGGATGGAACATTTAAAGTTCCAGGACTTACTCATCTCACTCAAACCACTTTGATCAAAGGGGACTTGAGATGTGCGCCAGTTGCAGCTGCTTCGATTGTTGCAAAGGTGACTCGTGATAGATATATGGCGGAACTCTCAAATCAATATCCTCAATATGATTTTGAGAAACACAAAGGATATTCAACTCAAATCCATAAACAGAAAATTGCTGAGTTTGGCGCTTCCCCAGAACACCGTAAAACTTTTAGAGGCGTTCGAGAATACGTCTAATACCAAACATCTGCATGGTTTTCTAGCAGAGCTTCAAGTTATACGATGCTATCTCAAAAAAGGTTATTCACTCAAAAGTCACCGTCAAGAATATTTCAAAACTGAAATTGATATCGTTATGGCGTCATCCACGAAAATCATTCTTATTGAAGTGAAGTTTGCGACCCATTTTGATTTTATCTTTTATCGAATGACACCTACTCAAAAGAAAAGACTCAAGAATGTTTTTTTAAGATTTATTCAAACCACCTCTAAGGAAGTCGAGTTTCATTATGTCATTACTGACTTTAAGCAATTTCATACTTTCGAGGACTTTCTCGGTTGACACTCCAGGGGTGTTAAGAGAACACTTTATGTATGGGAATGACAAAAAAAGCCTTAATGAGTTTAGTGATAGCGGTGTTTGTTTCAGGCGTTACGATATTCCCTGTTCAAGAAGCAAAGGCCGATCCTGGTCGTGAATTTCTAATGAGTATAACCTACGGAACTTTGGCGGGAACTCTTTTGGGGACAGCATCTTTGGCTTTCACAGACAAACCTGGAGATAAACTTCAAAGGATCGCAAGGGGCGCATCTTTGGGATTGTACTTTGGTATTTTGTTAGGACTCTATGTTGTGTACGGGGTTTCTGATGAGAGTGACGAGCTCAATAATATCTTACCACCTGAAGATGATTATGGATTTAAGCTACGAAATCCGATTATCTATCCAACACTTTCTGAGAACGGGAGAATGGATGGAGCAGCTTTTGACGTTACCATATTCAAATTCTAGTTTTGGTTTAATCCTGTTTCGCTTTTACCATCGAACAAGAAACTCACGTTAAGATCGAATTCCTTTTGTACATCGACTTTCTTTTCTTGAGAGAAAATAATTGCCCAGCAATCTCCGGGTGGACGGAATTGCACTGTGAAGCGATAAGCTTGGAAAGCATCTTTAAGAATATTGTATGTTGTTTCTCCGTGAAACTTTAAGTACTTCACATAAAAGCCTACGCCAGTCGTAATATCGCGAGTTTTTGAAGTCGGGTTGACGGTTGTACCATCAGAAATCAAAAAGTCTTGTGAGTAGGTGACTTGGAGATAATTCTCATCTTTGTCAAAGACCTTCACGCGAGTCGCTTGGGTTGTACTTTTTTGATAAGGATAATATTTAATTAAAGAGTTAGTTTCAAACCAATCAAATCTCATGTCGAGCAAACTTCCGATCTCTGACCACGGTTGTTTCCTCTCGGTTCCTGTTTCTCTTTTTTCTTCGTGAATATCATAACTTTGATAAAGTTTGTGGCGAATGAGCTGGCGGTACTCTGGAGTTCCTTGCTCATATCTTTTGCGCCAAATTTTATTAGAGAGAGAATAAGTTACAAGATTCTTTTCATAAATTCTATCTCGATAATCAAATTGGATACTGTCGCCATCGCTCACAGGCTGATCTTTTTTAAAATTCGAATCAAACGAGTCACCTTGGAAAAAAGGGTGATCTGGCTGTTCATCCCAAGGAATTGTTGTGTAGGTGACTTCAGGTTGAATCACGTGTTTGTAACGACTGCCACTGGGATTTTCTTCGCCAAAGATTCTGCTGAAGTGAGTGTTCATTGAAAGATTTGTTCTCGCGTATCGTCTGTAAGTAGAAGGGTCATCACCCAATGAGAATTGGTATCTTGTTTCTCTGTAAGAAACGGAAGGTGTTAAATTGAAAGCTTCGCCAAATCGAATCGGATATGTAACCGTAGGCTCAACATCTAATCTTTGCCCCGTACGAATAAGATCGGTTGTTGGATCAAAAGTCCCATCCGGTGAGATTGCAACTGGATCAGATCCACCACTCAAGTTATCATAACTGATGTTGTCTCTAGTAAAGTTTGTATAATTCAAATTGATGTCGAATAAGAAATTAGAATCCAAAATACGAGTGGGCATAATTGAATAATTGATTTCAGGAAATCTATGTACAGATGTGTAGTTACTCTCCAACGGGTTGGTATTGAGTAAGCTTCTGTAGTAAGAAGTATCAATACTCCAGTGAGAGTAGTCTGTATTTTTTGTCAGGGAAATTCTATTCTCCAAGCTCGGTTCACCGCGACCTGCGATTTCTTTAGAAAAGTCTCTTGGATAATAAGTGTCACTCACTGTATTGATGTCCATTCTATGAATAAATCCATAGGGTAGCTGATAATGATGCTCGTACTTTAGGAACCAACGGTTAATATCTTCTCCCGATGGATTGTAAGGTGCAATTTCTGTACTTTTAGAAAAAAGTCTATCTTTTAGGAAACCAAAATCAAACTCACCCTTACTCTCTGTCGAAGAAACATAGCGATAATTTAAAATCCCTTTTGTACCTCTATTGGTATAATATTTGGCCGTCCACGTGGAATCTGTGTTATCGGACATCGCCCAAAAGAAGCTTTCTGATACGGTGAAACCACTCGAGTCACTGTACTGATAGCTTGGGAAGAGTAAGCCTGTTTGTCTTTCGCTCTTCAGTGGGACTATCAAATACGGAAACCATAGAGCAGGAACGCGACCAAAATAAATTATAGCGTTTTGGATATAGGCATAACCGCCAATTTCGGCATCTACTTTCGATCCACTGAAGCTCCAAAAAGGAGGACACGTTGTACACGCAGTGTACTTTCCACGAAGAGTTTGATATTTGTCCGCCGATAGTTTTTTAATTTCATCGCCCTCGAACAAAACTTGTCCGACTTGTACGAATCCTTTTTTAATGATGCCAGTGTTATCTTTGTAGTTCAGTTCAATCTCTTGGGCTTCGAGCTTGGCTTCGGGTCCAACCATGCGAACATTGCCTTTGCATTGGATGTAGCCTCTTTTTGTATCGATAGAAGCTTCATCGCAACCAATGTAATGACCTTGATAAATGATCTGTGCTTTTTTCTTAAGTTTGATAACTTGATTTTTTTGATCGTAACCGGTGATGGTCGCATCTTCGGCATCGAAAGTAATTCCGTCCGCTGTATTTTGAGTGTGCGCAATTGTACTGAAAAGAGTTGTTCCTACAAAAACAAACAAGACGAGCGTGGAGATAAAAGATTTTTTGTACACAGCCATTGGCTCAATTTTATCTATGAAAGAACACCAATGAGTAGCTTAAATTGAATTACGACATGACGCGGTTATTTTGTCTTAAATTCATAGACTCCATCCCAGTTCTCAGGAGGAGGATTCTGTATGTACTCTTGGCAGCGCTCGACATAAAGCTGAGCGGGTGAATCGTTTGGAATTTTATTGAGGACTTGAAGGAAGCTTTGGAGGGCAGAATCGAAATTTCTGCTATGATATTGCTCAAATCCTTGGGCAAAGAGGTCTACAGCTTCCTTGGTTTTTGGATCTACTTTCAGATCAGAAACAAGCTCGTAGATCTTTACCGGCAAAAGCTTTCCTTTAACGCGTACCCAGTCCAATTCCCTGACCGTAAAATCGGCCTTTACTTGGGCATAAGTGAATTCGCTGATGATGATCTTAGTGCCATAACTTTTATTGATTCCCTCTAATCGAGAGGCCAAGTTTACGGCATCGCCCATAACAGTGTAAGATCTCACGATATCTGATCCCATGTTGCCTACGCTCATATCGCCAGTGTTAATCCCAATTCCGATATCTAATGGAGGCAATTGTTCCTTTGCAAATTCTTTATTGATCTCTTTTAGTTTGTCCAACATTTCGAGAGCAGTAATACAGCACTTTTTAGCATGTTGTTTGTCAGATATTGGGGCCCCAAAGAATGCCATTATCGCATCGCCGATATATTTATCAAGGGTGCCGTCATTTTTAAATACAAGTCTTGTCATTGGAGTAAGATATCTGTTGAGGAAGGCACTTAAGACTTCGGGATCTAGTTTTTCAGAAAGTGTTGTAAACCCTCTGACATCGGAGAACATCACTGTCATGTTTTCTTTTCGCCCACCCAGCTTGATTTTTTCTGGATGAGATAAGATTTCATTTACGACGGCAGGGGATACGTACTTTTGAAATGTGCCTTTCAATTCTTTCTTTTTTCTTTCTTCGGTTAAGTATTTGTAGAATGTGAGTAGAATATAAATGGTTACCGTCAAAAGAAGGGGAAAGACAACTGCAATCACAATTCCTTTTGAGAATATTGTGTATTTATCAATAAAATAAACTCCAATAAGAGTAGCAATCGCTATGACAGAACCATAGGTTGCCCCAGTCCTTGCAATGCCAAGGCTTAAAATCAAACCAAAGACAAAAATAAAGAGCAGCATGTAGATGGGTTCATCTGGAATATTTTTGAAGTACTGTTTTTGTAAGATATTTTCAGCGATGTTCGCGTGGGTTTCCACTCCCGGAAAGTTTTTGGCAAAAGGAGTTACTCTCAAGTCATAAATTGCAACTGCTGTGGCGCCAATGAAAATAATCTTGTCCTTCAAATAGGATTTTTTATTTACAGTCAGTTTTTTTTCTTCGCCTTTTTGGCGTTGAGTGATAATCATTTCTTCTTTGTCATTTAGAAGTTCATTCACACTGATATAGGCAAACATTTTTTGTGGGCCAGCATAATTGATATTGATTCTGCCTTCTGCATCTACGGGTATGGAATCAACAGGATCGCCAGACTCCGAATTTGTCATAGTCAGTTCGCTGATCATTTTGTTATTTGGATTATTAGGATCTTGATTCAAAACCGCCATAATTCCCCGGTTCTGCGCGGTGAGTACAGTTTTCAGAGCTAAGCTGGGTACAATGACATTGCCGTATCTAGAAATGAGTTTTGTTCTACGAATATAACCATCACTGTCCTGAAATGCGTTAAAGTAAGCAAAGTGTTTTCCCTTTTTAGAAATTTCAGGAATATTCACCCAGAATCTGCCAGCATGGTTGACGGGGTTTTTTAAAGTAGAATTTTTGTAATTTTCTATCCATGTCTTAGCATCAATATCCTTTAATTCCTCATTTTGAATTTGAAAAGTGGGCCAGTTTTTTTCAATCCACTCGATAGATTGAGCATTTACCAAGAAATTCAGACACAGCTTTTCTTTTGTTTCTAAGATTTTCTTTCGAATTTCTTGAGGATATAGACCGGTACTGTCTTTTTCGATATCCGCAGTGATCTTTGCCATAGCCGTTTTTAAAAATTCTTGAATAGAAGAAGGAAGTTCTTGAGAAATTTGATCAATAGGGACCACGGGACTTTCTTGGCTCTCAAGGCTAGGGTATTCCGGGTTTGATTCATCGATGGCTTGAGCGCAACCCATTTGGTAAGGCGCAAACTCATAATTTTGATCAAAATAAATTCCTAGAACAATTTTATCTGCGAAAGATTCAATAGACGAGGCCAAAGTAGTATCATGAGTATTCCCAGTTTCTTTTTCAGAAAAAATAATATCGAATCCAACGGATTTAACTTCATTTCTCTTTAATTCATCAACTATCTTTGCTATGACATCGCGAGACCAAGGCCAGCGGCCGAATCTTTCTATGGAATCTTCATCGATTGCTAAGATTGCAATCCGATCTGAAACAGGAGTCTCTCCACGATTAGTCATACGAATATCAACGGACTTTTGATGTGCGATATTTAGGATATTAAGAATAGAATTGTTTTCAGATTCCAGTGGCGGAGTCGTATAGTACTTGTAGCTTACATAAAAAATAATTGCGGTCGCTATGATTCCAAGCTTAAACGCAGAGGGTGTGAAAATATTTTTTATCCAATTCAAAACTTTCATTGTTGTCGTACTCTACCTAGTCATCTTACTTCTGGTCGTCTTTCTTTATACCATGTTTGATCTCAGTGATAAGATCATAAATTTCTCTTCTTGTAAGCTTTGTAAGATCTTGCACTTTCTTTAGTATGTCAGAAGGTTTTAGATTTTCACGTACTAAATCAGTCAATTCCTCTTTTAATTCTACTAAGCTCATAAGTGCTTTTTCTTGGCCTGGATAAATCACGACGAATTCACCTTGAGGTTTTTTAGATTCAAAGTGCCTAATCATCTCGGGTATGGATTTATAAAGAATCTCTTCATAAGTTTTTGTTAATTCTCTTAAGACCAAACAATTTCCAGCAAATACTTTGGAAGCATCTTGTAGGTGCTCAATTAAGCGATGAGGCGACTCAAAAAATACAATTCTGTCCGCCACCGAAGATTTTTCTTTAAACTCTTTTAAGCGGTCAGTTGAGTTTTGCGAGGGAAAGCCTCCAAAGTAGTGGCTTTTGCCACCAATTGGACAAACGCTTAAAGCATAGGTTAAGCTTGAAGGTCCAGGTATTCCAACCACGGGAATATTGTTTTCGAAGCAGAGTTTTAGAATTTGAAATCCAGGATCAGAAATATTTGGAGTTCCTGCGTCAGAAACTACGGCGATAGTTTTTCCTTTTTCTAAAAAACGAATCAATTCAGGTGCCGAGCCTTTCTCGTTATGTTCGTGATAGGCAATTACATTTTGAGTTGTAAGGTGAGCTGTAAGGCCCAATTCACTTGAGAGTTCTTTAAAGGTGCGTGTGTCTTCTGCGGCGATATAATCAGCCAGCCTAAGGACTGTCTTTGCGCGTTCACCGATGTCCTTCTGATTTCCGATTGGTAGGGCGACAATATAAAGTGTCCCGGGATTGAGAAATGAATTCTGGTCCTTGTTCATATTGTGAGCCTCTTCATTCAAGTGATAGAATTTAATACATACAAGTAAACAATAACAAGATTGATAGGCGAGGTCAAAAAATGAGAGCTGAAATTACTAAAAATGGCGAGATAACTATTGTTAGTCTGGAAGGTCAAATCAGCTTTGATACTATCACGCCCTTCAGAGATCATTGCATGACAAAATTGAAAGGCGCAAAGGTAGTTTTTGATCTTGGGCAGTTGAATTTTGTAGGATCTATTGGAATCACATCATTTTTTGAAATCATCAAAGATGTTGTTGAAATGAAAACGTTAGAGCCTAAATTTTGTAATGTAAAGTCAGAGTTCCACAAACTTTTTACGGCGTGGTTCTCTAATAACGTAGAAATTTACGAACAAAAAGAACATGCTATTTATGCCTTCCAAAATCCATCAGCGGCAGCTGCAAATCATACAGGTGATGCAAAAACACCGATTCGCGTTCCTCAATTCAAATTGAATCAGGAAGAATGGTTCGATGGTAGATCTACAAAAGATTACCGCGAAGATTCGGAAGATTAAGAATTACTCTCAATATCTCCAAATTCAGAAATCAATTCCCCAGATTCATTTCTGGAAGTTTCTTCAAACTCAATATTTGATATTTGAGAGTGAGGAGAATGTCCTGTTTGAATTTCAGATAGTAAATTTTGGATCTTGTTCAATAAATCTTTTTGACCTGCTTTAGTTTGCTCAGTTTGAGCGAAAGAAATTGGTTCTGCAGGAATTTTATTGAATCTCACTTGGAAGGCCTGAAGCTTTCTTTTAAACTCTTCTTCCGCAACCAGAAGTTTTTGTTCGAGGAACTCGGCTTTTTTGCGATTTTCAAGTAAGCTTTGAGAAAGTTCTTTGTTGATTTGATCTTGAGCGGTGTTCTTTTTATTCAATTCATCCATTTTGACTGTGTTGTCTTGATAGATGAGCTGCATGCTTTGAAGTTGATCGTTCATTTGACGATTTTCGGTTTCAAGAATTGCTTTTTGCTCAGATACTTTTGCGTACTGGCCAGAAATTTCTCGCAATTGGATTTCAAGCGTTGTGAGTCTATTGTTATCCAAAGTCTTTTGCTGGATAAATTCTTGAGAAATTTGCTCAAATTCATTTTTAAGATCTGTGTATTTTCTCTCAAAGAAGATAGATTTATTGCTTAACGTAGCTTCGTTTTCTTTTAGAGCTTCGAGGCTTGCCTTGTATTCTGTATTTTGTGACCGAAGAGAAGCAGTTTCGATTTTTAATGTTTCAAATTCTTTAGAAATCTCTTGAAAGCGAATATCATGATATTGAGTGAGATCCATTTGTGTGCGTTCATTTTGAATGTTAATCGCTTGGATGCGATCAAGGGCATCAGCGTATTTTTTCTTTAAATCTGTAATGAACTCTAATTGCTTTATACCTTGTTCATTTAAAACTAAAATCTGATTTTTAAGATTTACGATTTCAGCTTTTAAGTTTGTAATAAAAGGACGTACAAAAGCTCTAATTCTTTTTCTGTACTGAAGATAGCGGTGAAGTCTATAGCTGATCTTTTGAATATAATTCACTTTATCTTGATATGCAGAATAGAGTTCTGCAAAGCGTTTTTCTACGGCAGAAGTTTGTTCATACAATTTTTGGTTTTCAAATTGGAGATGTTTGTTTTTTTCGGTATTTACAGACGATTGATCCTTCAAGATATCGTATTGGCTTGCAATTGAGTGATAAATTTCTTCTTGGGAGTCAATTTTTTGCTCTAGTTCTATATTTCTTTTTAATGAAACTGTAAGTCTCGCCATCAAGTCTTGGTTTTGACTCAAGAGAGTTTGCATTGCTCTAGATTTTGAAGCGCTATTTTCTTGGAGAGGCTGAGGTTCAGGAATTTCAAAGGAGCGAACTTCTTGGCGTTCCTGGATTCTTCGAGCTAAGGGCACATTTGTTTCAAAAGAAGTTTGCGGGATTTGATTTGGGAGAGGAATATTTTCGAAACCATTAGGAGAGTATTCTGTTGGCTCAAAATTGTTCGACGCTAGATCGCCAAATTCAAAATCATTTGAATCGTTCTTATCTGGGTCTGTTTTATCTGGACCTGCTTTATATTGGTCGAGTCTTGAATCCATTCAATATCCCCCTCATGTTCTCATTCTGATACAGGAATTGTATGAAAGTCGAGAAAAAGATTTAATCTTTTCAGGACTAAGATCCGATCTAGATAGTATGAACGAAGCTAAAAAACTCGACCTTGATGAAAGTCTAGCCGATGTCTCCCTAGGAGAGGACATCAAGAGCCAAGAAGATCTGGAATTAAAACTTTCAGAGAATATCAGCGGTCGTCTTGATGGCTTACGCTATACGATTTTGAGCTTGGTGGTCGAGGGTAGATATGACACAGCCATCGCCGAGATCAGCTTCTATTCCAATTCAGAGCAAAAGCTTCAGGTTTTCAGAACAAAAGCTCAAAGATATTTGAACCACTGTGAAGAACTCATTCGTGCAGTAGAATCCAAAATTAAATTCTGTCAAACACGAACTATTACTCGCTCTCAAAAGCACCAGCTCTATCTTATGGTGATGAAACACTTCCATGAGCTCACAGATTCACTCAAAAAAATTGAAAGAATAGAAAATGATATTCGTGTGAATGACTTAAAATCTACAGTGTGGGTGCTTAAAGCCTTTATCATGTGTGTGGGTAGTCTCATTATGTTCGGTATAATTAGTGAGGCTATACAGGGTATGGAAATGCCTCTCATGGTTGTCGTGAACGACTCCGTTGAATTTATTTTTCAATTGATCGGAATGTGATTACTTGTGAAGCTTGTTATAAAGCTCTTCAAGAACAGCAATAACATGTCCTGCTGAAAGCTTTTTACCATTCACAAAAACCGCAGGGGTTCCTTCTACCTTTGCTTCTTGTCCTAATTTAGCCTGTGCCGTAATGAACTGAGTAGCTTCATCAGATTGGATACAAGTACTGAGAGCTGAATGATCTAATCTTAAATCTGAAGACATTTTTTCGAAGTTTGAGTTCTGTTCCGTACCAAAGCGATCGAAAATCCACCCGTGAGCTTTCCAGCCTTTGCCTTGTTTTTCTGAACAGTAAACTGCTTTGGCAAGAACACATCTTTTTCCGCCATTACCGCCAGATCCCAGCGCTGGGTTGCAAGCGCTATCCAATGGAAAACTAAAAAACTGAAGTTGGATATCAGGTCTTGAACTCACAAAGGAATGGAGATTGTGAGAAGCGTTTTTACAGTGGACACATTCAAAATCAGCAAATTCAACAATTGTGAATTTTGGAGTTTCTGATCCTTCTTTAAGCATAGGTGTTTCGAACTTTTGCTCAGGGCTTCTTTCCCATTCACCGATCACTTCAGCTAGCATATGAGAACTTTTTTGTTTAAATCCTCTGGAGCCCATATCATGGGCAATGAAAGCAATTGCAGGAATGGCGATGATTGATACAAGGATATAAACGAGACCTGTTTCTCCAGATTTTATAAGGTCTCTGAAATCTTCTTTTGTTGGGATAAACGCAACTTCCTTGTGACGAGCAAGTAACACAAAGTTCAAAATGGACAGAACATAGAGAGTTATACAGAAGATGCAGTAAGCACTCATCATCGTGAAAGCAATGACTCCCATCACTGCGGAAGCAATAAGCGAAATTAGAGAGAACAATTTTATGAATCGGAAGATTGAAGGTTGTTTACCCGGAGAAGTAACAGCCAAAGAAAACAAAAATAAGAAGGCCAAGTGAAACGCCATTCCCCAAGTTGCTAGGGGAAGCCCTGCAAAGTAAGAATAAGGACTTATTGAAACAGATTCGCAATTCAGGGTTTCGCTCACCGAGCACAAAGATTTTGCCCCTTCAAATCCATATCTAAATTCGTAGTGTGTATTCATGAGGTAAATGTGGAGCAAGAATGATACTAAAACTAGAATAAATGAGACTTTTAATTTCATGGAACTTCCTCTCTCATGCTCTCGCATTCACTAAAGCGTAATTAGAAATCAGTTTTATATTGAAATCAAATGCTTTTTGGGTGGAAAATAGACTGATGCAGCTAGTGTACGTATCCGAAACATTTCTTAAGCTCGATAACAATAAAGAATCTGTTAAAGCTTCCAAAATTGCTTTGAAAGCTCTTTTCTATGATGAGCAAGCCAAATCCTGGACCAATCCTTTTGAAATGGATCAAAGAACAAAACTGGATTATCTTTTAAATTTGAATGAGTTCAACGAACGAAAGTGGATTTTGCTTAAAAAGAATACTACACAGATAGCCAATGAAAAGTACGAGCAAGATGGACCATACTCCTCTCGTGAAATCTTTGATATGATCACACAATCAGCAGTTCGCCTCAGAGATCCGATTTGGAAAGAGGGGATGATCAAATGGCAATCGATCAAAGAGGTTCAAGCTTTTAAAGTATTAGAAAATTTATCAACCCCTCACGAAACGGATGTTGCTGATATTTTGAGTAGCGTAGTGATGTATGATCCTGAGATGCGTCGAGTCGAAGAGAAAAACTCTAGTCCTCTTGATTCTGACGAAGTATTTATGATTCTCGACGACAAATAAAGGCGAACATGATCGATATTTTAAAAGCTCAACTTTCTTCAGAACTAGCGAGTGGAACTCAGCTTCCAAAAGAACAAATTTATCAATTGCTAGAAAATCCAAAAAGTATTGAGCACGGACATTTGGCGTTTCCAGTTTTTATGTTGGCAAAGGAACTCAAAAAAGCTCCGCCACTGATTGCTCAAGAATTAAAAGCAAAATTTGACGGAAAAATTTCCCATGTAGAGCAAATCACATCGGTGGGTGGATATCTCAATTTTACTTTTGATCTTAAATATCTTCAAAATCTTTTATCCCATGCCGTTGCTGACTCTACTTCAGGCAAAGTGCGCTTAGGTTATCAGAAGCCAAAAAATGAACGAGTAGTTATTGATTATTCTTCGCCCAACGTAGCAAAACCCATGAGCATAGGTCATTTGAGAGCGACAATGATTGGGCAAGCCGTTAGAAATTTAGCGGATTCTCAAGGGTATCAAGTCACAGGGTTAAATTACCTTGGTGATTGGGGCGTGCAGTTCGGAAAATTGGCTTATGCTTACTCAGAATGGCCAGCTGGGAAAAATAAAAACTATGATTTTACGCAAAAGCCTTTCGAAGCTCTTTACCAGCTCTATGTGGATTTTCATAAAGCTGCCGAAGAAAATCCTGAATTGGATGCCAAAGGTTCCCTTACTTTTAAGCGTTTAGAAGAAGGTGATAAAGAGATCGAAAAAATATGGAAAATGTTTCTAGATATTTCTCTCAATGAGTACAAACGCATTTATGGGCTTCTCAATGTGAATTTTGACCTTATTCAAGGTGAATCTTTTTATAACGATAAGCTTGAGTCTACAGTAGAGCTCATCAACAAAAAAGGTCTTCTCGCAGAGAGTGATGGGGCCCAGGTTGTTTTCTTAGATGATGATATGCCTCCTTGTATTATTAAAAAATCCGATGGCGCGTCTCTTTATGCTACTCGAGATATTGCCAGTGCTATTCATAGACATGATGGAATGAAAGGCGATCACTTGTTGTATGTTGTAGGGGTGGATCAGAATCTTCATTTTAGACAAGTTTTTAAGGTTCTAGAAAAAATGGGTTATGATTGGGCAAAGCGTTGCCATCATGTTGCCTTTGGAATGTATAGATTTAAAGACATCGGAAAAATGTCGACTCGCAAAGGCAATGTTATTTTTATGGATGATGTTTTAAATAAGTCCATTGAGCTTGCAGAAAAAATTATCGAAGAAAAAAATCCAGATCTTTCTGATAAAAAATTAATCGCTCAGCAGGTGGGCGTAGGTGCCATCGTTTTTAATGATCTCTCTTCAGACCGTATAAAGAACGTGGATTTTGATTGGGATAGAGTTTTAGATTTCGAAGGGGACAGTGGTCCTTACGTGCAATACTGTGCGGTGAGATGTAAGAGTATTTTAAGAAAGTTTGAAGGTGAAATTCCAGTGGAAACAGAAATTCCTCTTGCGTCTTCAGAAGAAAAAACATTGGTAAAGCAACTCCTTCTGTATCCTGAAATTTTATCGATTTCTTACAAAAATTTTAAACCAAGTTTTCTTGCTCAATACCTTTTAGAGGTTTGTAAGGCCTTTGGCTCTTTTTATACTCACAACAAGATCCTAGACGATAATCTAGATGAGAAAACGAAACTCGCGCGTCTCAGGTTGGTACAGTGTACTGAGACTCTATTAACTGAAGGTTTAAAAACTTTGGGTATTCAAAGTCCACAGAAAATGTAGCCTAAAGACATAAAACTCTTCTCTTTTCTCTCAATAGAATCTCTCTGACTACCGATATATCTATTGATGAGTACTCGATTATTTGCATTTTTTATTTTACTGATGCTGTTTGGAATCCAAACCGTTTTCTTTTCATTTAAAAATGAATTGGATGGAAAGCAAGAGCTAGAGTTTGAAATTGCAAGCTTAAGAAAAGAAATAGAACGTGAGAAGGCAAAAACAGAAATTGCGCACTACGAGCTTGATTCTTTTAAGCAAAAAGTAGCCATGGTGTTGCCTCAGAATATTCCACAGCAGGATTATTCAGTTCGTAACATCGCAAGTATCGTGAGCGAAACAAAGCCTCTTGATATTAAGGCCAAGCTACAATTCTCGTTGATCAAAAAAACTTATTTAAAAAATGAATTTGATAAAGCAGCAATTGAACTTAAGGATTACACAAAGACTTACCCTGAGTCACCATTTGTACTCGAAGCTTATTACCTTCTAACGATGAGCTACTACAAATCTTCACAGCTTGAAAGTGCAATGAAAACTGTCGACATTCTAGTAGAGCAATTCCCAGACAGTGAAATGACAGGATTGGGTCTTTTAGTCATGGGAGATATCTTACGTAAACAAGAAAGATACGATGATGCTACTGAAATTTATAAAACAGTTAAGAAAAATTTTTCATATCCGGAGCTTCAAAAACAAGCTGACGCAAAATTGGAGGCTAGCAAGATATGAAGTTTTTGAACGTACTTTTTTTTATCTTAGCATTCACAATAGAAGTGAAAGTACGTGCCTCTGAAATATTCCTGGAGAAAATCATCCAAACCCCTGATCACTGTCTACAAGAAACTGGATATTGCATCATCAAAAATCTAGATAAAAAATATTCTTACAAAGGCGAGAGTTTCACTTTGTCTCTGACCCCTGAGTCTATCGTTGTAAGGCAAAAACAAAAAGAATTCTCTTTTGTTAAAGGTCAAGTTTACATAAAGGCTGACACCAAAGTGACTTTCGAGATTCCTTACGGAACCATTGAGGTGGAGTCGGATTCGCAAGTTCTCTTGGAAAAATATGAAGAGAAAGTGACTGTCCAAACAATATTTGGAAAAGCTTTTCTAAAGCCACTCGGTGAGAAGAAACCAATTCTTGTTATGGCGGGGCATGAAAATTACATTTCCCAAGTTGGTGAGAATTTTAGGGCACAAACGGGGATTCCAAAACCCATCATCATTGAGCCACTTCTTAAGGCATGGGCTTATCACGTTGAGATAAAAAAAGAAAAATTCTTAGAGGATGTTGAGGCTTTTAAATCCATCCATGAAAAGGCCGTCCAAGAGCTGTCGATTTTGAACGAGCAGATTGCGAGCCGTGAAATTGCCTCCGTCAAATCAGAAAAGTTAGCCCGCGAAGAACGTGCAAAAAAATCCAAAGAGCAAAAAGAAAAGATGCAAAACATTTACTATCAACGTCTGTTAAGTGAATAAAATCCCTTAAACTGAAGCATAATTCACACACCTTTCCCTGTTATTTTTCTATAGCTATATTCTCCCTCACTGAGCGTTTCAAAAATGCCACTGGTTTCAGTAACTAAGCATAGGCTGTCTTTTACACGATTTTGCATGTAAAATATTCAATTGCAATATGGCAAATACCTTTTAGAGTCCTCTCCAAAGTAGCGTTTTTATAGAAAAAGATGCGTGTACGTGGGGAAAAAACTTAGGGGTTTATGTTCGATAAAAACATTGTTCTGAAAAGAACAACATTCTTTATTTTACTTAATTTTTTGATACTTAGTGTGTCTAATCTGGCACATGCAGTTGCTGATTTTGGTAATCCCGGAGTTCTTCCTGTGGGAAGGTATCAAGTCACTTTCCGCTTTGGTCAAGTTTCTGAAATTCAAGATAAGTTTAGCGATTCGGGTAAACTTCAAGGTCCGGGTCGAATGAATAAAAGATTCGACAATGCCTTTTTAATGAAGCAGCCCGAGTTCAAAGCTCTTGCAAAGATTATCGATAATCAGATTTTAAATAGGGATGTGTCTTCAGAAATAGATTTAGGAGCTGCTGAGTTTAAAGGCGATGCAAGTGTGGATTATTTTGCTCCTCAAATTGCAAGAGGTATTACTTCGGTTTGGAGCGTAGGCGTTGCTGTTCCTTTTGTCAGATACAGATCTGATATCGCGGTTATTAATACAGGTATAAACACATGGGAACGCATTGGTTCTACAATAGTGAGTGCTGAAAAATCACCCGATTTAGATTCCGCGGGTAAGAAAATGAA
>JANMFM010000332.1:0-6808 GCA_031374125.1 Bdellovibrionales bacterium | reverse complement strand
CGAGCCTCATACTTAAACCCATGCGTTGATGGGCAGCATCCAAATGGAGAATTCTGACTTGCACATTTTGTCCTTCAGACAGGATCTCCTTGATTGGTTGGGTCTCGGCCTGGGGAATTTCAGTGGAATGGATAAGACCTTCAATGCCGTCATTCAATTCAACGAATGCGCCATACTCAGCAAGAGAAACGATTTTTCCGGAAACTTTAGTTCCTGGAGTGTATTTCTCTTTCACTTTTTGCCATGGATCATCTTGAAGTTGTTTTAGGCCAAGAGATACTCTCTCTTTTTCTTGATCGTACTTAAGCACGACAACATCGATTTCATCTCCAAGTTTAATCAACTCAGAAGGATGCTTCACTCTACCCCAGCTCATGTCTGTGATATGTAAAAGACCATCGATTCCACCTAGATCGATAAACGCACCGTAATCCGTAATGTTTTTCACAATACCATTTACTTTAGCGCCTTCTCTCATTGTATCGATAGTTTGAGTTTTAAGAGATGTTCTTTCTTCTTCAAGAATTGCTCTTCTTGAAAGAACAATGTTACCGCGTTTTTTGTTGAACTTAATAACTTTGAATTTATATTTTTTGCCAACATAAATATCAAGGTTTCTAACCGGTCTGATATCAATTTGAGATCCAGGTAAGAATGCCTTAACACCGATATCTACGCACAATCCACCCTTCACTTTAGAGATAACTGTACCCTCTACTTGCTCTTGGTTTTCTGCTGCACGAGAAATATCGTTCCATGCTTTCAACATATCTGCTTTGTCTTTTGACAATACAGCCATGCCGTTTTCATTTTCAATTTTTTCAATGTAAACTTCAATCTTATCACCTGGTTTTACACTCAATGTGCCAGAACCAGTTCTAAATTCGTGAATTGGAATTAGACCTTCAGACTTGTAGTTGATATCGACCAATACGTAGTCGGATTGAGTTTCAATGATCGTTGCTGTAACAACATCACCTTGTGAGAATGTCGCTTCTTGAGCTGACTCTTCAAACAATTTTGAGAAAGATTCTTTTCCGTTTTGGGCACTTTTAGAGCCTTCAACTTCTACATCAAGGGCATCGAGTGCGGCTAAAACTTTTTTTCTAGCTTCTGCTTGTTTACTCATTTTATGCTCCTCGCTTTTCGTTTGGTTTGGCATTAATAAACCTCCTGCGGACTGGGTGAGCATTCGCCAAAAAAATAAATGCTCGAGTCCTTACGTAAATTCACTAAGAATTGTCGTTTATTCGACGCTCATAATTGGTTAGATTAAGAGGGGTAGATTCAAAGCGTTGGAGAAGGTTATCAGAGAGGATCCCATTACAGTCAAAGGGTTTTTAAATGGTGCGAAAATAGTAGATCATTTACTTATTTTTAGTCGTAAGGATGGACTTAGAAAGCTCTTCAATATGGTCCACAACTTCATGCAAAGTCATGGTACTCGTATCGATGACATGAGCGCCTTCCGGAGCCATAAGCGGAGCCACAGTTCTTGTTAAGTCTTGATTATCTCTCACTTTTTGTTGTTTTTCGATCTCTTGAGCATTGGATCCCGTTTGTTGCGAACGTCTTAAGGCACGGTTTTCACTGTCTGCATCGAGGTAAATTTTGAGTTCAGCATTGGGAAAAACGACGCTTCCGCAGTCTCGCCCTTCCGCAACAAGTCCCTTTGGTGTTTGGCAGTCTCTTTGAGCTCCCAAAAGCATTTTTCTGACCGTTGGGTATTGGCTGATCTTACTCGCCACTAAACCCACGCTCTCTTGGTGAGCCTCAGCCGTTACATCTTTCGCATCAAAAACCACGTGAGTTTTTTCTGGGCTCATTTGAACTTTCCAAATTTTAGATTGAGCAAGTTTTGCGATGTCGGATTCATTATCGAGATTGGCGTTGGTCTGTTGAGCAACGTATGCCAACCCACGATAGAATGATCCCGTAGAGACCCAGTCACAGCCTAAACGTTTTGCCAATTCACGACTCACAGAACTTTTTCCGGAAGCTGCAGGTCCATCAATTGTAATTACAAAACTCATCTGGTTGTCTCTTTTTTTACGGTCTCTTTTTATATAAGATTTTAATAATTCCATCATCATATCATTCACCCAAATCTTTTAGGTTAAATCTTTTGGGTTTGCTTAAATACTATTTAGTACTGCCTTTAAACTTTCGATGGCTTTTTTATTTTCCGCCATAGTCCCCACTGACATTCTCATGTGAGTCGGAAATCCGTAGTTTTTTACGGGTCTCAAAATCACGCCCCTCTTTAGTAGCTCTTCAAAAATTAAAGACGAGTCGGCTTTTAAGTCAAAGAAAATAAAGTTACCTTGCGAAGGGCAATATTCTAAACCCATGTTTTTGAGCTCAGATTCAAAATACTCTAAGCCCTGCCAAACTACTTCCTGAGATTTTTTAATATAATCAGAGTCATTGAGCGCAACGTCAATTGTAGATGCTGTAATATTACTCACATTGAACGGAAGTCTGATTCTTTCTAATAAATCCACAATGTGTGGGTCAGCCATCATAAACCCAAGCCTTAGTCCTGCCAGTCCATGAACTTTAGCAAATGTTCTTAGCACTACGACATTTTTAAATTCTTTAAATAAACTTTGAGAATTCGGATAATCTGCAGCCCGTACAAATTCATTGTAAGCCTCATCGATCACAAGAAGCACGTCTCCACGTCCACGCACTTTGTTGAGTAGCGGATCGAGTTCTTTGCGAGAGACATACATTCCTGTGGGATTATTTGGATTCGGTAAGAAAATAATTTTATGCTTATCTGTTAAAGCATTTGCAATGGCCTCGATATCCACTTGGAAATTTTTTTTAATTGGGACTTCTGTCACATTCACGCGGTTCACATGTGCGCAAATTTTGTATGCGATAAATGAGGCTTGAGAAATTAATATTTCATCTTGATTGGGCTCACAGAAAACTCTGATCAACATATCAATCAATTCATTGGAGCCATTTCCCAAGCTAATATTATTAGGTTGAACCTTAAAGTGGGTGGCAATGATTTTCTTAGAAGTGATGTATGAAGCATCTGGATATCTATGAATATCTGTGAGTGCTTTTTTTGCAGCTTCTAAAACTTTTGGATTTGGTCCTAGAGCATTTTCGTTACTGGCGAGTTTTACGATTTCTTTTAAGCCGTATTCTCTCTGTACTTCTTCAATGGATTTTCCGGCAACGTAAGGCTTGAGATTTTGGATAAACGGGGAAATCTTCATATCACCCTTCCATATTGTGAGAGAGCTTTTTTGATTTCGTCAATCTGTGCCCAACCGCTGGTTTCCAAAATGAATTCGATAGAAGTTTCGCCCAAATGCAATTCGGCGGTGCTGCGATCATGAATCACTTCAATGATATTACATCTATGGTCTGCAAAAACGGATGTGAGTTTTGAAAGTACTCCAGGAACATCGTTCACCGCCACTTTGATGTGCGTGAGTCTTCCGTTTTTCATTAAACCTCGCTCAATAACTTTAGCGATGATATTCATATCGATATTTCCGCCGCAGAGAAGAAGGCAAACTTTTTTACCCATTTTTTCTTTATATTTTTTTGCAGCTGCCAGAGCGACCGCACCCGATCCTTCGACTACAGATTTTGCTCTCTCCATCAAAAACACGATACTTTCTGCAATTTCGTCTTCTGTAACGGTAACGATATCATCTACCAACTTCATAATATAATTATCAAAGACGTACGGCGAAACACCTTTTACAGCAATACCATCAGCAATTGTGGAGACTGTTTCTGAAATTTTAGTGATTTTTTTATTTTTAAATGACTGAGTCATTGATTGAGCACCTTCGGCTTGTACACCGATGATCTTGCAGTTGGGTCTCAAGGCTTTAACTGCAGTCGCGATACCTGAAATGAGCCCACCTCCTCCAATAGGGACAACAACCGTATCAACATCAGGAAGATCTCTTACGATTTCTAAACCAATTGTCCCTTGGCCAGCGATCACATAGAAATCATCATATGGATGAACAAAGACTCGGCCTTCATCTTTTTCAATTTCTTTCGCTTTTTCGAAAGCTTCATCGTAGTAGTTTCCATGGAGCACTACTTCAGCGCCATAATTTTTTGTTGCCGTCACTTTCACAAGCGGAGCTTTTACCGGCATTACAATTTTAGAATTTACGTTCAATCTTGATGCAGCAAGCGCAACACCTTGCGCATGGTTTCCGGCAGAACTCGCCACGACTCCACGTTTTTTTTCTTCGGAGGTAAGATGAAAAATTTTATTGGAAGCACCACGGATTTTAAAACTTCCCGTAAGCTGTGTGTTTTCGAATTTTAAAAAAACCTCTGTACCGATGAGCTTTGAGCAACTGATAGAATAATCGAGCTCAGTTTTTTTGATCAAACTTTTGAGCGTTTCACTGGCATTTTCGATGTCTTTGAGAGTGACAACTTTCTGACTGATTACATTCTTGTCTGGCATACCCTAGAAGTTATGCCGAATCTTCTCTCCATACAAATGAAATTCCGATGATCGGTTTGGATTTTTTTGGTTCGATGTGTATTTCATTCTTCACATCTGATTTTAAAAATTGATTTAGATCGTCACAAAAATAATATTTCACAAAATACTTTTGACAAGATTCACACTGCTCCACTTCAGAGTCCGCTGAATTAATGTGGTCACAATGATGACAGAGTCGATAATGCTTTTTCATACCACTACTCATCGGACTATAGTCTAAGTATTTTAGGACCACTCGATTTTAGTCTTAATATTTTTTTATTTAGATAAAAATATGTGTGATTTCAAATAGTTATGTTTTTGAAAAACGCTCAAGTATGAGATGTTTCATTCCGATACTAATGTATCAGGGGAAATCACATGCTATTTAAGCCATCTAAAAATGAAGCGCAAAAGAGCAAAGTTATCGCTACCGGAATTGCTATTTCTATAGCACTTGTGGCCTTCCAAAACTGCGGGAAAGTCAGCAAAGTAAGTCCTGACGGCGTAGATCATGCGGCGGAACAAAAACCTGCTGTATTGGATTTAAGCTCATCGGATTCACTAACACTTCTTGCCAATGGCGAAGAAGGATTTGGGCTTTACGCTTATGACGTCAACGTGGCTTCTGGGGAAGTTACGCGCACAATATATGAAGTGCCAAAAGACGATCCTGCGAATAAACCCGTCAAACTTTGTTTGAACGAAGAAAAAAGATTAAAACTGGAACAAGAATTGAACGAATCTAGCGTTTGTTTTTTCAGCACAAAAAGTGGACCAGATAGATCCTGCATTCAAGTGTACAAATATCCTTACGCAATCATAAAAGAATCTAGAGATGGAACTAGCAATATTGCGGGCAATACCTACAAGCTGGGCGAAAATTCATCAGCATGCGCAGACTTCTATGATGTTTGCACAGACAACCGCGAAGACTTTATCGGCGCAGTAGCTGAAGCTGTTGCAGGATTGGACTCTTCGACTTGTGATTAAGACATTCTAAGAAAGCAAAAAAACCTGAGCAATTTCATCCTGATTTTCCAGATGACATAGATCCATTAGATCGAGATTTAAGTGATTTTATATTAGAAGGAATAAAAAATGATTCACTTGAAGCAGCAATACGCAAAAAAGTAGGTTAGAGCCTAGCTGAAGGGTATTTACCAACCCATGTGCCTTTCCATTGATAGCAACCAACTCTTCCTGCACAATCAGTTGAAATTTCTGAGTAATTGTTGGCTTTTAACCAATCACCAACCAACTCATCAACAAGGCCATGAATTTTCCAAAAATATTTATTTAGCGGTGATGTCTCTACAGGTACTAAGTCATCGCAGAAGCCTTGAGCTTTGGCTTCTTTTGAACAGAGTGACTGACCTTGATAGAAATTATGCAGACTCAAATGCAGGGCGGGCTCTACGATTTGGCCTAAACGATTTAAAGAAAGTGATTTTAATCTATTTTCAGATTTGAGGGCCGACAACTGAAGTTTAAATTTTTTTAACTCCTGACTAGCTTTGAACTTAGATTCTTCATCTTTAAATTTTTTTGGAACTGGCCAAATTTTATCGTCGATTGTTTCTGGCAATTTTTTCCAAGGAGCCATACATGGCAAGCCTGCCGCTGCAAGCTCAAGCTGTACCATCTTTACCATCATTCTGTGCATATAGAAGAAGTCTTCACCAGAAAGGTCTCCTTTGAGTGAATGAGATTTTGTAAAATTATCTTGAGGAAGTGACATTGGTATATGATTTTTCTTCTGAGCTTCCAGATATTTTTCAGGCGATAGATTCTGAGCAGCTCTTAACTTGTGCCAAGCCGCATGCCACAACAAGTGACTCTTCTCCCCGACGATAGGTCTCAAGTGCGACATCATTTGTTCTGTTGTTTCATTGGAGCAACTAGAGCAGATTACTAAATTTTCACCCGGCAATCCACACTGCGTTCTTTCAATATTTCTTTGATTTATGAGGTCTTCCCCTTGAATTAGAGTTTCAAGCTGATTATTTCTTAGGTATCTTAAGTCCAGTGCTCCACAAAATGAATTTAAAGCCCAAGTATTTTTAGATAGTAAAAGTACAATCAAAACTACAAAAAATACTTTCGATTTCACACTATAGCTCTAAATCATCAGAAGATTGAGATTTATTATTAGGATCTTTGCATTCGGTTATTTCAACAAGTTCTACTGTTTCCTCGCCTTTAGCATTCTTCACATTGATCGTAGACCCCACAATACCTGCATAGCGGTGATCATTAATTAAAATTTCGATGAAATCGCCACCCGAATTTGTCGCTCTTACAGCGTCATATCTGACATTTTCT
>JANMFM010000116.1:0-6223 GCA_031374125.1 Bdellovibrionales bacterium | reverse complement strand
GCATTATATCTTGTGCCCAAAAACTGACTTAAATCATACAATATTGCAGAGGTTAGCATTTGTTCAACATCTTCACCATCTTCGCCCCAATCACTTGTATCTGCATCCTGAATCAAATAAGTGAGATCTTTAGCCAATTGTTGAGTTTTTCCAGATGAGTGCAGTGACGTTTGTGCAAATGAAACACTTGAGTAAATAAATGATAATAAGCAAAAAATCAACTTAAGGTACATTCGACACTCCTTGCAAAAACAGAACAATACATAAAGTCTAAAGTTTTATCGCCTGTTATTTTTTTGACATATATTTTTTGCAAGTACGATACTTTAGGCCCAAGGCTAGCGTTTTGTGATTTTTAATATTTCCAATTTATTCTTACCATATTGAACACAATATCACTTACAAGGTGAACTCAAAGGTCCACTAAAGAAAGATCCCATGTCTCTTCCTTTTTCGTCTTTGGCTTCAATGACAGCTTTCAAACCTTCATCGTCTTCTTCGCTACCAAAAGTGTAAGCTTTCGCAGAGCGAACTCTATCAAGATCAAGTCCTACAGAAGAAAAATCTTTCGTCTCTGGATTCTTGGCCAGATTCATTGTATGAATAATCAATTTTTCTACGGAATTGTAATCCTCAGTATCAAATTCAACCGACTCTAGGGCATCATCTGACAAACCAGCTCTAACCCCACCTTCTGTTATTGAGGCATTGGCTTTTGCTGATACTGAGTGTCCTTCAATAGTTTGTTTAACATTTGCTGAGAGAACACCATTGCTAGACATGATATTGATGAGTATGTTCATAGTTCCTAAATCATTTACAGCGACGTCCGTATCGCAAGTCTTAAGAACTGTTTCTATCGCCATAGCATTGGTCATCGCGAATGAAGAAACCAATGCGACAATAAAGATTTTAAACATAACACTCCTTAGCTGCGAGGAGAATATCACAGACTGCCTCCTCCCCGCGCCTGTCAGGATTCTGCGCAGTCTTTTTTACAAAGACCTGTACCTAAAGAGGCTATATTCGCTTTAAGGGAAAGAGGTCTTCTAATTTGAACTGGCTGTGAGAGGTAGATTGAAAGCCACATTCAAGAAAAGGCTTTCAGAGCTTTTTAAGATATACGACTGCCATGATCGCAAGATCTGTAACAGGAGCTAATAGGAATAAAGGCTTTGGAAAATTTTGGGATGGCTTGGCTTTCACTAGAGTGATTCAATCGAGCTATGAGTTGTTTCAATTAAAAGGTTATTTTAAAGCCAATAGAATTCAATCCAAGAAAGGATATGAAGCTCGAACAAAGTATCTAGATGCCTTCAACACCTACCTCAAAACCCTAAAAATTTAAAACAGATTCTTCGGCAGCGAAGGCTTCTTAAGCACCTTCACTTGTTTTTTAGAAATCACAATCTCGAGCGGCAGCCTATGATGATTGTAAAACGAAGCCATCGAATAGCCATATGCTCCTGCATCCAACACCGCAAGCATATCGCCTTGTTCAAGCTTTGGCAGATATCTATCTTTACCAAAGAAATCCGAGGATTCACAGATCGGCCCGACAATGTCGTAGAGTTCAGAATTTCCATTATCCGCCTCTTCAGGCTCTCGGTAATCTACGGGAAATATTCTGTGCACGGCTCCATAAAGCGAAGGCCTCAGCAAATGGTTCATCCCAGAATTTACGATGGCAAAATTTTTGAATGGAGTTTTCTTGATGTATTGAATCTCGGTTAGCAAAACCGCAAATGGCGCTACCAGCACTCTGCCCGGTTCCGTGATGATTCTGCAATTGAGTGGTCTTAAAAGTTCTAAAACCATTTTTCCATAAGCTTTAAGATCAATTGAATCTTTGCCATCGTAAGGAATTCCTACGCCACCACCGATATCAAACGTTTCTAATGGATAGCCCGAGTTTTTAAAATCCAAATAAATAGGAATGGTTTTCTGAATAGCTTCTTTGAGCGAATTCAATTCTAAAATTTGCGAACCGATATGGAGGGTCAAACCCTTGAGCTCTACGTATTTTTTGTATTTCGTGAGAATCCCTCTGAGCTCCGGCAAAAAAGATGTATCCATGCCGAACTTGTTCTCTCGAAATCCAGTCGTGATGTACGGATGAGTTCCGGGATTCACATTGGGATTCATTCTGAAAGCTACGGGAACTTTCTTTTTTAATTTTTTAGCGATTTCACCAATACGGATAAGTTCTTGCGGTGATTCCACATTGATCTGCTTGATTTGATATTTGATTGCCTTGGTTAATTCTTCTTCAGACTTTGCAACGCCGGAAAAAATAATGTCTTTGTGACTGAAACCCGCATCCACCGCACTCTGAGCTTCGCCCCAAGAAACTGTATCCACACCGATCTTTTCTTTTTTAAAAGCTTTTAGAATTTCAGGATTGGCGTTGGCTTTGGTGGCGTAATGAATTTCGGCTTTTCCATTGAAGGCTTCTTGCAGCTCACGAACTCTTCCGACCATGCCGTCAATGTCGTAAACATAGGCGGGTGATCTATGCTTCTTAGCAATTGAGGCTAAAGACACTCCACCTAAATAAAGACCGTTTTCTCGAAATTCCAACATGATTTATTCTTTCAGCTTCATGTGGCCGCATCAAGCCCGAATGCAGTGTGAAGAGCTTTTGCCGCAACTTCTAAGTCTTTCCTGTCCACAATGGCACTAACCTTGATCTCTGATGTTGTTACCAAATGGATAGAAATATTATGTTTCGCTAACACTTCAAAGAATTTTGCCGCAACTCCAGGATGATTTCTCATTCCTACGCCTACGATGCTGACTTTGGAAACATCGTCCATCACCGAACAATCCACTTTAGAGGATAAACCAGCAGAGGATAAACCGGCCGAAAATTTCTTTTCCACGATCTGACGAGTTGGAAAAATATCATCCACCGGCACCGAGAAGGCCAATTGTTGGCCTTGGGCTAACTCGGATTGAGAAATAACATCCACCACAATTCCTTTTTCCGAAAGCGCGGTAAATAAATCGGCCAATACATTGGCGCCACCGGGAAGAGGTGCCAATTTAAAAATCGCCGTATTTGTATCATGCGTGACGGAAGTCACGACCGGGCTTTCCATGTCAAAGTCTGTCTCATTCATAATCCACGTTCCTTCTGTTAATTCAAATGTCGATCTCACATGAAGCTTCACCTGAAACTTTGCCGCGATCTCTACACTTCTAATATGTAAAACTTTAGAGCCCAATGAGGCCATCTCTACCATTTCTTCAAAACACAATTTATCAATCTTGTGAGCTTTAGGGACAATCCTAGGATCTGCCGTAAAAACTCCCGGCACATCTGTATAGATCTCACATTCTGAAGCTTTCAAGGCCACCGCCAGCGCTACCGCAGAAGTGTCGGATCCACCTCTCCCTAGAGTTGTGATATTATCAAATTCATCAACGCCTTGAAATCCCGCAACCACCGGAATGATACCCTTCTCGATATCTTTCATGATCATGTCTGTATTGATTTCTTTGATTCTTGCGCGCGAATACATTGAGTCGGTCTTGATCCCCAATTGATAAGCCAGGTAAGGTTTTGCCTTAAGGCCTTTTTTTTCTAAAGCCATCGTTAAGAGAGCAATGGAAACTTGCTCGCCCGAAGCGACCAGCATATCGTAGGCCGGCCCACGGTAACCCATATGCGTTCTATTTGCCAAATCCACAAGGCGATTTGTCTCGCCAGACATCGCACTTGCGACAATCACCGTCGGTCTTGGATCTTTTTTAGAGTCATTCAAAATTCGCTCTGCCACAGAGTCAATTCTCTCGACCGAACCCACCGATGTTCCACCAAATTTTTTGACACAAATTTCAGTTTTGCCCATACCACCACTTTCTGATACTAATTAGGTACCTATTTACCACAAGAGGATTTTAGATGAAAAGCATTGTTTTTGGTCATACATCGTCGGGACTACCGATTCCTGCATTTCAATGGGACATGCCTTATCCTCATGTGATGATTATTGGCGGAGTTCATGGGGATGAAGTAGAAGGTGTGCAGGCGGCTTATGGTCTTTTTGAACAATTTCAGAAATCCTACACTTACAAACTCAAGCTCACCTTGATTCCGACCCTAAATTTGGATGGGGTTTTAGCAAAAACCCGGCAGAATAAGCGCGGTGTAGACCTCAACCGCAACCTCCCCACCCAGGATTGGACATCGGATGTTTTGAATCCTAGATATTACCCAGGTCCTCAAGCCAATTCCGAAGTGGAAAATAAAGCACTCACGCAATTTATTGAAAAAGAAAAGCCAAGAATAATTTACAGCTTACATTCTTGGCACCCACTTTTAAATATCAACGGAAAGTGCAGAAAAGAAGCCGAAGCAATTAAAAATATGACAGGCTATACAATCCAAGAAGACATCGGGTACCCCACTCCCGGCTGCTTGGGAACTTATGCGGGATTGGAAAGAGATATTCCTACCCTGACTTACGAAATTCAGCGTGGGTTGGCCTGCGAAGAAATTTTAAAGGTTCACGTGCCCGCAATTTTGGAAGCCTTAAAAGTAACAGAGAGAATGGTATGACAGAAAAAATTATCCACGATGCATTTGAAGGAAAATTAGACGCAAACTCAAAAGAAGTTTTAAGCGCCATTGATGATACGATTTCAAAATTAGATAAAGGTGAAATCAGAGTTGCTGAAAAAACGTCTTTAGCAAATGATCCATCGGGCTGGAAAACCAACACTTGGGTGAAAGAAGCCATCCTTCTTTATTTCAGAACACAAAAAATGGTTGAAATTGAATCTGGAATTTTTAATTTTGTGGATAAAATCCCTCTTAAAAAATTCACAGTAGATCAAGGTGTAAGAGTTGTTCCTCATGCATTAGTGCGCAGAGGTGCTTACGTGAGCAAAGGTGCGATCCTCATGCCTTCTTACGTAAACATAGGCGCTTATGTTGACGAAGGAACAATGGTCGACACATGGGCGACGGTAGGATCCTGTGCCCAGATCGGAAAAAATGTTCATCTTTCTGGTGGCGTAGGAATCGGCGGCGTACTCGAGCCTTTACAAGCTTCACCTGTCATCATTGAGGACAACGTTTTCGTGGGCAGCAGATGTATCGTAGTCGAAGGCGTGCACGTCGAAGAAGGGGCCGTCCTCGGCGCTGGCGTTACGATTACGGCATCGACAAAAATCATTGATGTGACGACCAAAGAAGGAACTGTCTATAAGGGTCGCGTTCCTAGAAACTCCGTAGTTATCCCCGGAACACAGCCTAAGGAATTTGCGGCAGGCAGTTTCCAAGTTCCATGTGCCCTCATCATCGGAAAAAGAACTGAGAGCACAGACAAGAAAACGTCTTTGACTTCTGCGCTCAGAGATTACGACGTTTCAGTCTGATTTTTTATGAAAATCACAATCAAACATCTTTTTGAAGCTCCAAACCACACCACCGAAGTTGCGGATTGGATTTATCAAGAATTTTGGGCAGATAAGAATGAACTTTCGGCAAGAGACTTAGAGAAATTATTAAGAGCGGCAAAAACTCCGGATCAATTACCCTTATCATTAGTTGCCATGATCGATAAGAAAGTTATCGGTACCATTAATTTTATTATAAATGATGACAGCGATCGCCCAGAGCTCACTCCCTGGCTCGCAGCCCTTATCGTAAAGCCCAATCTTAGAAAGCAAGGAATTGGCTCACAACTTGTGAATGCACTTTTGAATAAAGCCAAAGATCTGCACATCAAAAAAGTTTATTTAGGAACAGACAATCCAGATTTTTACACGAATCTCGGCGCAAAAAAACATGAGAAAAAGCGACCTGGCTTTTTCATTATGTATTTCAATATCTAACACTCTTCACAAATACTAAAAAATTGATATACACCGGTGATTTTAGTGGTACGCTATTTCCCAAGGGGAACAAGGATGTCACAAAAAGTCAAAGCGCTCATTATCAGTTTTATTTTATTATCGGTGATTCTTATTCAAGGATCAGAAGTTCAATCTACCGCTTCCAACGGAAGGTACTGGGCGATCAAGGTCCACGATCACAATATCGTCAGTGAAATTGGGAAATACACTTACTCATTTATCAGTAAGGCTCGCGTACAAGTGGTCGAGTTTAGAGAGAACCACTCCTATGACACAATCCCCTCTCACTTAAAGCAATACTTACGCCCTTTCAATCCTGAGTCATTAGTTGCCTATGAGAATGATTATTCCATCTCCT
>JANMFM010000308.1:0-12033 GCA_031374125.1 Bdellovibrionales bacterium | reverse complement strand
GTGTCGAACAATTTTTGTCAAAATGGAGAAAATCAGAAGGAAAATGAGTTTTTGCATCATTCTGTAATATAGGAGGTGAGATTTAAGACATTTGGAAGAATTCTCACAACATTTTTGCAAAGGGAGTAAAAAGCTACCAGTTGTATCGATAAAACTTAAGTCTGAAGTTTTAAAGTCTTAAGATAGCTATTAAAGGCATCAAGGTATTTCGTACGAGCTTCATATCCTTTCTTGGATTGAATTCTATTGGCTTTAAAGTAACCTTTTAGTTGAAATAATTCATAGCTTGATTGAATCACTCTAGTGAAAGCCAAGTCATCCCAGAATCTTCCAAAGCCTTTATTCCTATTGGCACCTGTTACAGATCTGGCGATCATGGCGGTGGTGGATTTTAAAAAGTTCTGAAAACCTTGTCTCGAATGTGGCTTTACCTTCAAATGCAAATGATTCCCCATATTCACGTAATCAGTAACTTCCACGCCATGCTTTAAGGCTTGTTTTTTAATAATGAATTTCACTTTAAAAAAATTATTAGCATGAAGAAAGCTTAGAGAGCCTTTGGCTTTATGAGATTTAAGGGTTAGGTGCATCCATTTCTTAGTGGAAATAGGACGAGCAATTTTACGCTTTCCTTTGGTGGCACCACCATAGGATTTCACTTTAGTTTGGTTGAGATTTTTAAGAAAATCAGTTTGTTTTGATCTCACAAGGGGCAATATAATAAAATTCATGCAACTCTTCAAGATCATTATAAAAAATCAGAATGAATTACAGAGCGCATTATAATACAAACATACAACATAAACTATTAGAGCTTCTGGCCACGAAGGCCAGAAGTAGGCCCTCTCAGGACGGACACACTTCCGATCTACCTCTCACAGCAGTAAATTGCAAAAACAAGCTTATTGAGAAACGTATATTCAAAAGCGTATATCTCTTATAGAGAAAAAGGCCGCGCCTTAATTTATCCGTAACCCAATAAAACTCAGAATCCAAAAACTAATTGCTATTGAACATGTAACTCTCTACGCTGACCTTTAGGGGGCTCCATGAGTAAGATTAAACCTTGGAAAACATTAGAATCTGAAGAATTAGCAAAGTATGGATACTTTCGTATGCGTAAAGACAAATGTGAACTTCCAGATGGAAGAATCATGCCTGGTTACTACACCATTGAATTTGCCGATTGGGTGAATGTGATTCCCGTAACAAAAGACAAGAAGATTGTACTCATCAATCAATACAGGCACTCTGTGGAGCAGATCACGATTGAAATTCCTGGCGGCTCAACTCATCCCAAAGAAAGCGAACCTGTGGAAAAAGCAGCGAGAAGAGAAATGGAAGAGGAGACAGGTTACACTTCGGGTAACTTGGAGTTTGTTGGGTTTCAGTATCCTAATCCCGCGCTTTTATCCAATAAGATGCACACCTTCATCGCTTGGGATGCGGTAAAAACAAAAGAACAAGAATTAGACCCTTATGAAGACATTGAAACTTTTGAAGTCACTTTTTCAGAATTAAGAAACCTAATTGAAACAGGCAAGATAAATCATTCTATTATATTAGGCTCTTTTCTACTAGCTCAGAAGAAATTGGGCTTCTAGAAATTTCATAATTTCTGTAAATGGATTAATCATTTCGACAAAAAAATTGAAATTCTATAGGTGAAACTTCACTCATTTGCTTCTGACGAGAACGCATATTGCACTAATATAAGTATATAAGAGAGGTGATTTATGAGAACTCTTCTTACTGCATTAATGGTACTGTTCGTATTCGAGGCTCACGGTTCTGCAACATCTTGTTCATCAAAAGAAAGCATAGCAACTGAATACCGTGAGTGGAAAAAAGGTTTCCAAAAATTTATTTTGGATTATGACAATATCAATGTCGGAGAGCGCTTTGCCACGAGCAAAGATTCTCTTAAGATCGTGTTAGACAAAATGAAGGTTCTCTCAGAAAAAACTTTGATTCCCATGCCGGAGACAACGGTTGTGCATGCTCGAGGTTTATTGACTGAAATAGAAGAAGGAAGAATGGCGAGAACAACAGCTCTTCCGATTCTTAAATCCAGTTTGAAAAAGCTTGAGACATCAATGGATGAGATGATCGTAAAAGCTCAATACCATAACCCAAAGTGCGATATAACTTCTGGAAGTTCTAGAAACGCAGGATTATAAAATCAGGGCAGTCCTCTCTATGGCTGCCATTAGAGAGGATATGTTTAGAGGTTTTTGTAATACGTATGAAGTACTAGATCGCATTTTTTCGTTATTATCGCCGCCCATAATCACCACAGGTATATTTTTTATTCGTGGTGTAATTTTCTGCTGTACCCGAAAAGCCATCCCATCCATCACCGGCATTCTCATATCGAGCAGGATCGCCTGGGGTAATTTTAAATGTGAATTTAATAACGCTAGGGCTTCTTCACCATTAGAGGTACTGTCTGTGGTATAGCCTCGCGACTCAAGAAGAGTCTTAAGCAGTAAACGACTGTCTGTAGAATCATCAACTATTAGAATGTGTTTTGCGCGAGTTTCGTTCATTTGAGAACACAGTACCATGCGCTCAAAATAAAAGGGGTGTTTATGTTCTCATTGAAAAAAAGATAAATAAATCAAATTTATCGACACTTTGGAGGGTCGCCTGCAAATATTACATGAATTTTTAGAAAAAAATCGACATGAAATTTTATTTCTCACAGAGGAAAAAACAAAAGTACTTGCGGGAACTCGAGAAGGATCTGCGCAATTAAGATTAGGCCTTCCACTTTTTTATGAACAACTCATAAAAGTGTTAAATGAAAAGCTGGGTGCCCGTCCTCCAGAAGATATGCTTTCAGCTGCGGCGTCTCTTGTAAAAGAATATTTGCGTTTGGGTTTTTCACTATCTCACGTCGTTCATGCATACGGAGCCATGTGCCAGGCGATTACAGAACTTGCTACGACTAACAAATGCCAAATTTCTTCTAGCGAATTCAATACTCTAAATGGGTGTCTTGATGTTGCAATTGCATCGGCAGTTTCTGAATTTCAATTTCAAAGTGATGAAGCGAGTGAGAAAAGAGAAATTCTACATTTAGGATTCCTAGCACATGAATTGCGTAATGCACTTTCAAGTGTATCAGTTGCACACGAATTGATTAAGGCCGGAGTCGTAGGTGTTGGAGGAAGTACCGCAAATGTGCTCGAAGCCAATTTGATACGCATGAGAAATTTAATTGATCGCTCACTTTCAGACGTAAGTATGCGCGCAGATGCGGATGCATTTGTCGAAAAATTTCGTTTAGCGGAGTTGTTTGAACAAATTGTAATCACAGCCCAGGTGGATGCAGATAAGAGGAAGCAGACTTTAATTACAGCGGTGGATTGGGCTCTTGAAATAGAGGCAGATAGACAATTTATTTTATCTGCTATTGCAAATCTTCTACAAAATGCGATCAAGTATTCAGTTACTGGCGCAAAAATTGTACTGCGAGGAGAAGCGAAAGAAGATCGTGTTTTTATCGAAGTGGAAGATAAGTGCGGAGGGTTGGAAGTAGATAAAATCAGCTCATTGTTTAAGCCCTTCGTTCAAGAGAATGAGGATCAAAGTGGTTTGGGATTAGGACTCTCAATCACCCAACGTGCGATACATTTAAGCCAAGGAAAGATAACTGTGGTGAACAAACCGGGAGTGGGCTGTACATTTGTAATTGATATTCCTCTCAAGTATATTCCGGGGTTGAGTCAAAAAAAATCTGTTCCTGGCAAAGATTCTGTTCAGCCTAATTTAGAGAAAAAATAATTTTATTTTAATTTTCCTTACTTTAACCTCCTTACTTTAATCTAAAGTGAGTAATTGTGGGAAGTCCCTCAGGTGCAGGTGCTTTACCCGAGTGTACAGAGTCAAAGTAAATGATCTTTACGTTGGGGCAATCTTTAAGAACCAGGTGAATATTTACGGGTTCATTCTCAAAAAACCAAATTTTTTCATCAGGTGGGAAGATATTGAAGTGATCACGTTTAAATTCAGCATCATCCAATTCTTTGTAGGGCTTAAGGACAAGTTCTGCGCGGTCTTTATCCACTGGGAAATCCCATTTCTTTAAGCTTTCAATGGTTCCAGTTTTCATGCGCGGTTCATCACGGCCAGTCAGATACACAATGTGCACTCCGCGGTCATAGAGAGCTTGTACAAACTCTACTGCTCCGATTTCAGGCTCATCAAAGATCACATAGTTGTCATGAAAGAATCTGCTCTTCCAGTATTCAAAAATTTCTTTATAGAACTCTTGAGTTTCTTTATCCAGTCCAATATCTGCCATAAATTGCTTAAGATAATAAGGATGATGAGTGACTTGAACTTGCGAAAGAACATCGATGGCCTTCGCATATTTTGCGCGCATAGTATTGTCAGAGCAAAATTCCTGAATGATTTTTGAAAATCTAGGAGCCACATTGAAGAGTGTTGAATCTAGATCAAAAACAGCGCGAGTCACCGAGCCTCGTTCTATTTCTCTATTGATGTCTTTTTGGACGCTATCCAAGATTTCTATGGTCTTTGGCATAAGCAAAAAATATCGCTTTAAAATACTCAGAATTCAAACAGTTTTCCGAAAATCAATCAAAGATTGATATCAATGTAAACGGGGTAGTGGTCAGAGCCGCTTCTGCCATCGAATCTATGGCGAGCTGAGAAGTCGACTCTTCGACTAAAGAAATGATCTAGCTCATTTTTTATGAACATTTTTTCAAAAGTATAAGTATTTTGACCTGAAGCAGTAGCTCTTTTGAGTTGAGCTTGAGCCATAATTTCTTCTGTCTTTGAGATTTCTGCGTCTCCGCCGGTGGTGTTAAAATCACCAGCAATTACGCCCATAGAGTCAGTTTTGTTAAAATATTCCACCAAACTCAAGAGTTGTTTTTTACGGTCATTAAAGTCGATCGAAAAAATCTGAACTTCATGATCAGTGTTAGCAAAAAAGAAGTTTTCGCCATTTTCTGTTTTGAAATTTGCAACTAAAGCCACTCTTTTTTTCTGGCCAGAATGATTTAAGGGAATCACTTCGACCGATAAAATGGGGAAGCGACTGGCGATCACTTGGCCCTCCCAAATTTCCTTTTTTTGATCGATGAGATTTACTTTTTGACTAAAAATATACCATTCTCCAGAAGGAAGAATATTTTTTAATCTTTGTTCTGTTTTTTCAGAAAAATTTCCTTCCACTTCTTGAAAGGCCCAAATTTGAACATTGGAAAGGGAATTTAAATCTTTTCTGAGGTTATTTTCATTTTTTAATCCATACAAATTGTAAGATCCAACAGTGAATTGTGAAGGCAGATTTGCCTCTGAGATCGATGCAGTAATTAAAATTAATTTGAAAATTAAAATTACAAAAAATGATTTCATCCCCACGACCCCCAAAGTCGGTCTTAAGTTGCCATAAATTCATTTTCAGAGGAAGGAATAAGCTTTCTCAGAGGAGTAAGTGAAAAATGTAGATGTTCTTTAGAGGCTACACTTTGTGAATTCTTCAAGACTCGCCCAATGTCTGTCCTGTGAGTCAAAATGGGACCGAGAGTCCTGGGTGCTGACCATAACTTAATCATCTTGAATCATTATGTTTAAAAAACTGTAAAAAGGTTTGATAGCATTCATTAATTTTTGAGGAATTTCATCAGCTTACTTAAGTCGGTAATTCAATACACCGAAGAAGAATTTGGCATGCTTTGGTTAGGCCATGGATTGATTACTTAACTCAAAGTAAAAATACGACAAAGTTTTGAGGGTAAATTATGACTGTAAAAGACGTTAAAAGCTTACAAGAGTGGTATATTTTAAAATGGGACAATAAATACGGTCCATTCAGTTACATTGAAGTTGTAAAAATGCTTCAAGGTAAATCTATATTTGAATTCGATTACATTTGGAGAAATGGTCAAGAAAACTGGAAGCGCATTGCTGAGGTTGAGCATTTCGATTCAACAGAAATCAAAGAACTTTATAAGCAAAAAGAAGACCCTACCGTGAAAGATTCATTCTTCAGAAGAAGACATGAAAGAAAGAACTTCAACGGTTCAATCATCGTCCACGATAACGATAAAGTTTGGAAAGGCGACGCAATTGAGATCAGTGAGGGGGGTGCCGGTATCGTAATGCAAAATTCTCTCATTAAGCCAGGTGAAAAAATCTTCTTGCACGTGAAGCCCGGAGACAATGTTCCTCCGTTCAATGCCATTTGCGAGGTGGTAAGCAAGAAATTCACCAAAGGTGTTAGTGATAGAGAAGCTCCGGTGAAGTACGGTGTTCGATTTTTAAAAATTCATTCTGCGCATTTAGAAAGCATTAAAGAATATATAAATAGTAATAGTTCTGGGAAGAAGGCTGGCTGATTATGGCTTCAAAATCATCATTTTATATTTTGCGCTCGATTGTATTTTCGTTCTTGGCTTCAACATTGATTGCTGAAAGCGGATTTGCGCGTAAAAAATTTGATGAGGACACAGACAAACTAAATAAAAAGCTGAGAGTGGTAAATGAGAAAGGTGAGATGGATGACTACAAAGCCACGCTCACAGAAGTTCTTATAACTAAGAACGAAAATCAAGCGATGCAACAGCTCAATAAGCTAATCGGCAAATATAAAGGTTCGCCGCTAGAACCAGGTTTATTATACAGAAAAGCTGAACTTTATGTTCGCCAAGCTAAATCTGCGCGCTTTTTTGAATACAATAAACTAGAAGTCGAGGCAAGACAGCCGGCTTCAGCGCAATCATTGTTGTCGATGATTCCTAAGACTATAAAATCTGAAACATCCCAAGGCAAATTGAAACAAGCTGTGAACATATATGAAGAGATCGAAAGACGTTATCCTAATTACTCTGAATTGGATTCCGTCTTATTCAATAACGCTTTCTTAAGACAGCAATTGAATCAAGATGACAAAGCAGAAAAGATCTACAGATCATTGCTCTCTAGATTTTCAGAGTCGATTTTAATTCCGGATACACACTTAGCTCTAGCAGAAATGTATTACCAAAAAGGCAAATACGATATGGCTTTGGCAGACTATGTAGCCATCAAAAAATATCCATTGGCTAGAGTCTACCCGTACGCCATCTACAAAACAGGTTGGACAAAGTATCAGCTTAAAGATGTAGAAGGTGCGATGAAAGAATTAGAGATGGTGATTGATGTAACTGAAAAGTTAGCTCAACAAGAAAATTCTAAGATCAATTTAAGAGAAGAAGCATTGAATGATTTGGTTCTATTCTACCCAGAAGCAAGAGAAGCAAAGAGAGCCTATGCTTACTTCAATAAATTTGCCGGTGATAAAACGGGTCAATATATCATTTCATTATCAAAGTTGTATGAACGACACAGTAAGTTTATAGAGTTAGAAACGGTATTGAATGATTTGATTTCAAATCTGCCAAGTTCTGTAGATACATCCGTAGCTTACAAAATGATTATTGAAAATGATTTAACTGCTAGAAATTATGAAAAAGCAACGGACCATTTAGCAAGATTTGAAACTCACTGCCTAAAGTATTTTAAACAAGAGTATAACAAGCCAACTGCAAATACTGCTAAAGTCAAAGCTGATGAAATGGATGAAGATGTAAAATCTTGTCCAGTTGTTCTGTCAAAACAAAGTTTAAAGTTATCAATTAGATGGCATAAAGAATGGCAGAACAAGTCTAAAAAAGCCAAAGAAGGCAATATTGATAAGTCAGACCTTAAAAGAATCGACAATATCGCTGATGCAACAGAATTGGCTTACAGCATTTACTTAAGAAATGCCAATTTAGAAGTTCCTGAAAAGAAAGAAACAGTGAGATTCAACTACGCAGAACTTTTATTCCAAAGAAAGAAGCATAGACTTGCATCTGAAGAATACTACAAAGTTGCGACTGCAATCAAAGATCAAAAGATCATTCACGAAGCAAGTTACTTTGCCATCGTGAGCTTAGAAAACGCAGCGGGTGATAAGTGGAGTGACGAAGATGAAAAGAAATACAGTCACCTTGCGGATCTTTACACAAACAAAAATCCAGCGGGGAAGTTTGTAACAGAAGTGAAGTACAAGAAGGCATTTATTGCTTACGAAAAAGGTCGTTATAATGAAGCTCTTCCTACATTCAAACAAATTGGGTGGAGTAAAGGCGAAGATAAACTGGTGATGAAGTCACAGGATTTATTTCTAGATATTTTAAATATTCAAAAAGCTCACAAGGAATTGATCCAATCAACGGATCATTTAATGGCATTAAAGCCACCTCAAGAAAGAAGAGATGCTCTTCTTAAAATCAACAGAGAGGCACAATTTGCTCTGGGTAATGCTTTGGAGCAAAAAGGTGATCTGGATGAAGCGGTTGCGATCTACAATAAGTTTGCCCATGAAAATATAGATTCAAAACTTGCTGATAAAGCAATGTGGAACTTAACGCAAATCTTGATTAAGAAAAATCAAATGAAGGCCGCGGCAGATAAATCGTTTGAACTTTATAAGCTTTTTCCTAAATCCGAGTTTGCCAAAAAGTCACTTCAGAAGTCAGCTGAACTCTATGAATTTATGGCGGATACAACCCACGCAGCAGATGCGGTAAAAGAACTGGCAAAAGTGGACTCTAAAGATTCGATGAAGTGGACAAAGATGTCAGCGGATTTTTATATCTTGTCTGGCGATTTCAAAAAAGGAGTGGATACTTATAAAGAACTTTTAAAAAATCCAGATGATAAGATGAGAAAAGACATTGTTGCGGCGTTAACGCGTCTTGATTCTTCAAACATTTATTCCACTAAAGAAGTAAAAGAATTAGTGAACAAGTACGGTGGAGCTAAATACTCTGACGACACAATCGTGAGTGCTAAAAAGTATTATGCAGATAAAAATCCAACACAAGCATTCAAATTGGCGAGTGGTATCGTAGGCGACAAGAATGCTCCAGACGATGTGCAAGCTCAAGCTAGATTTATCCAAGCAGAAATTCTAAGAGATGAATTGGTGCAACAAAGTATGAAAACAAAAGTAGACAGGCTTGAGATGGTACTGACTCTAAAAACAGAAAAATTAGATAAAGCCCAAAGAGCTTACCAGTCTACAATCAAGTATGGTGACCCTGCTACGACGCTGAGAGCTTTCTATTCTCTGGCAAAGATGTATCAACATTATGTGGACGCTCTTAAGGGAATTCAAATCACTGATGACATTTCGGAAAAAGATAAAAAATTATTATTAGAGGAAATTTCAAACGTAGTGATTCCAATTGAAGAGAAGATTGCAGACACGCTTCAATCGGGAATTGATTTTGGTAAGAAATATCCAGCATATGATGGATATGCATTTGAATTAAGAAATGAATTAAATAGAGTGAATTTTAAAGGTTTAAAGTATGTGAAGTACAATGTGGAAATGCCTAAAGCGGCGCTTCCAGATGTTCAGTAGCAGAGCTGCCTGCGGGCGGGTTGGAGAGAATGGAATGAAGTTATTTGTTGGAGCTTTGACATTAGCAGCGTTGATGACAGCTTGTAGTAGTGCCCCACTGGCACCGACTGCGAAAAAGGTAAATACCGCGGAAGTGCAGCGTAAGTATGCTTCACAAATTCAATCGTCTTTTGTAGGCGAAAAGAAATTTGAATTCTGTCCAACACAAAAACAAGTGGATTTAGACAGCAATTGGAAAAGTTTGATGGAAAAAGCCAACGGCTGTATCAACAAGGCCCAATGGTCCATGGTGGAAACAATTGGGGAGAAGATTTCGCAGGTAGAACCAGATGCGCCATGGGGTGCATACTACCTGAGCGTTGCCTCTGAAAATAGAGGGCACACGGAGAGAGCAATGTGGATGGTTGATTTGGCTTTAAAGAAATCATCTGAAGTTGGGATACTAAGGTATCAAAAGGGAAGAATTCTTTGGAAACAGCAGTTCTATAAAGAGGCGATAGCAGAAATGCAAAAGTCTATTGATTTAGACAAAAACATTAAGGACGCACATTTGTTTTTAGGTCAAATTTATTTAAGAGAATTGGATTTCAAAAAAGCTCAAGTTCATTTTGAAAATGTATTGTTGAGCGAATCTAGAAATCATCAGGGTCTTTTTGGATTGGCTAGCTGCTACATTGAGCTAGATAATGCAAAAGAAGCAATTTCGGTTCTGGACAGAGCAATAGCTAATTTTCCCAGAGTTTTGGATTTCAGACTTCAAGAGGTTTATGTGTACGAGAACTTAACTAAGGACACAGACATAACTCTTGCAAAGTACAAACAATTGCAAAGCTTAATGGCAGCAAAAAAAGTAGAAGGCACATTGCCATTTGACATTACACAAAAAATTAAAACGCTAGAAGAAGTCACTTTAAAAACAAGACAACTTGCTAGCAAGAACTCGCAAGAGAAGAAGTAAAGAGAAAAAGTAAAGCGCAAGAAGTAGGAGATTTTTATGAAACTATTATTATTGGTTGCAGTGTTGATAGTAGGGACAAATGCCCACGCTCAAAAAGCAACGAGAGTTCAGAAAATCAGTTTCGATGGAGCAGATGTAGACGGTAAGGTCAGACAGCCTGATGGCTCCTACATCGTGCAAAAAAGAGGTATCGAATTTATTCCTCTTTATAAATTAAAAGAAAGTTTTGATGAGCAGATTCAGGATTCAGTGGAATTTATTAAGTAGGAATAGAGAATAAGGATCAGCCACTCAGCTGCTGACAAAATGTTAGATGGGGAACGTTATGGGTGCAAAGAAACATTTACTTGTTGAATATACAACGGCAAAAAAAGTATCGAAGAAGCTCAAGATGGAGCCGACTTCGATACCAACGACGATTGGCTCTGCTCGCAAGGCTGATCTAAGAATTGTCGGTCAAGATATTTCTGCTTACCATGCGGGTATCGAATACAAGAACGGAGATTGGTATATTTCAGACTTAGCGAGTGATTCTGGTACTTGGAACAATAAAGAAAATATCGTATCTCAAAAAATAGATACAGACATGGATATCCGCATTGGCGATCATGATTTTAAACTAAAACTCATTCCAGCTCCGCACAATTTGTATAGCTGGGAAGAAAGACGTGATTTGAGTGCAGATATTCAAGAAGTGGTTGTAAAGTCCATCCTCACTGGAAAAATCATTGAGACTCATTATCTACATAAAACAGAAACATTTAGATTGAGTAATGGTATGGGTGGGTATGTAGAGTTTAAAGCTCCACCAACAATTGCTTGGCAAAAAAAAGAAGCTCTTGGATTTGTAGTACAACAAAGATTGAGAGCAAGACCAAGACCCCTAGAAGTAGAAGAGCATCAAGGCCGCTTCGATCAAAAAACACAATACATTGTTTCTGCGGCAGGATTCTTAATGCTTCTTCTCGCATTCTATTTCTTTCCGAAGCAACCTAAAATGGATATGCCAAAAGAAATGGAAAAGAACAAGTACGCACGTATTATTTACGATGCAAAATTTGTTCAAGAAAAGAAAAAACAATCTCAAGCAACAAAGCAAATTCAACAGGCTCAAGGCGGTCCGACAGCGAAAGCTACAGCAGCACCCAAAACAGAGAGTCAGAAAACAGTTAAGGCTATTTCACAAATTCGTTCAGCAAGTTTAAAAAACTTGTTAGGGAAAATTTCGGTGAGAGCGAATATGAATGCCATTGCAGTACAAGGCGGAGGATCTAAGTCCGCTAAGAATGCACCAACCAGTGCATTCGGTGGAACTGCAGTTAATGCACAAGGATTTGGAGACACTAAAGCAACCGGAGAATCTTACGCCATTGGTGGTGTAGGAACTGAAGGTAAAGGTGGAGGTGGAACTGGATACAAAGGTTTAGGAAAACTTTCTCAAGGAGACATCGGTCAGGCAGCTACCGTAGGTATGCTGGATGAAGAAGCAGATGTTTCCGGAGGAATGGATAAAGACGCCATTGCAGAAGTGATTCGCAGTAACATCGGACAAATTCGTTTCTGTTACGAGAGACGTTTGTCGGCTGTGCCGAATCTTTTTGGTAAGGTGTTAGTACAGTTTTCTATTCAAGATGGAGGCACT
>JANMFM010000277.1:0-6333 GCA_031374125.1 Bdellovibrionales bacterium | reverse complement strand
CCCAATCGCTAAATTCACTTGCTCAAATACGGTCAACGTCAATTCAAAGTATCTGTTCGGAATGAAATTCACGAAGTACCGTTGGATATCGCCTTTATCAAACAACAAGAATACAAAGATGAGCGGCATAATGATCCAAATCGAAAATACATTCATCACTCTGGAGAGTGTGAATGATTTTATCTCATCTTTTCCAGCAACAGATGAAACTTCTCTTTTATCATCCAACTCTTTGTGATCAATGTTTTTTAAGAAATACTCATAGTATTTATCATCGATTTGTTTCTTCTCGTAGAATTCTGCGAAAGCACCCTGTTGAGCAGCGTTCAACGTCAGATAGTTATTCACATCCACTACCAATGGCATCACTTCATCGTTCATAAGATTAACAACAAAGCTTCTTTCGTCTTTAGGTTTATTCACTTCTAAATAGGAATCTATTTTTTCATTGAACTTGTACTGCATGCGCGTAAGAAGCTCTAACTTCTTCACTTCATCTGGCATGCTTGATCTTACCACCCAAATGGACAAAAATAAAAATCCAACGAAAAAACTAATCAGCCCAAAAACGCGGATTCCTTCGGGAAGCCAGTGGTACTTAAACATTCCAAGAAGAGGCTTACAAAGATATGCTAACAATGCACCAACAATCATTGGCAGTATCAATTGCTTTAACGAAATCAAAAGTGCTACCAAAACACCGGAAATAATCAAACCACTGATTGTTTTAAATATTAAGGCTCTTTGCTCACGATTGAACTTCATAGATTATGCAACCTTTTTGCTATCTTCAGATTTGAGAAGTTTGTTTGTAGTTTTAAGTCTTTCACCAATCATGTTGGCCAAGATTTTATATATTTCACACGCAATATCTGGCCTAGATTCTGAAAGCTTTAAAAGATCGCTTCTAAAAAGTGCCCAAGCGTGAGTTCTTATTACTGATCTCGCCGATGCTGATCTTGGTGACTCATCTAAAAGCGCAAGCTCCCCAAAAAAAGATTGATCTTTCAAGATTGCAATCTGAGTAAAATCTGTGTCATTGGTCTTCGCTTCGATGCTCACTTCCCCTTCTTGAATCAAGAAAAGTGCGGCGCCCGGTTGATTCATCTCAAAAATGAACTCATCTTTTTCGTAAATTCTTTCATGAAGAATATGGGAAACTTCTTCCAATTGCTTTCTGGTCAATCTTGAAAAGAAGGGAATGCTTTTTAGGAAAGCAATCTTTGTCTTTTGTTCGGACTTGTGGAATTTGAAAATATTTTCCCAAAGAATTTTACTGGCTCTTAGGTTCATGGTTTGTTGCTCCGTACTTATTTTGTACATCCTGTAATCGGGGCGTTGCCCCGAACCCCCGTTCTGCCGGCCTTCGTGGCCGTCAGATCTTTTTTTTTGGGATCTGCTGCTTATATTTTTCGGTTATTTTGGGGGTTTAGGCGAGTCCTGTTTGTTTTTTCTATGGTCCAATGTTAGGGTGTTTTTTATGTATAAATTGTTAGACTATAGTTTGCTGGACAGTGGTAATTTTCAAAAACTGGAACAGGTGGGCCCCTTTAAGGTGGTTCGTCCCTCTCCTCAAGCTGTTTGGAAGCCGGACCTTAGTCTTAGCGATTGGATGTCTCAAGCTGATGCCCACTACGAGAGATATTCCAATGGTAAGGGCGAATGGAAAATTAAAAATAAGAAAATCGAATCCCCCTTCACAGTGCAATTCAATGATATTCAAATGATTATGAAGCTCACAAGTTTCGGTCACTTGGGTGTGTTTGTAGAACAAATTCCTCAATGGCTTAAGATCCAAAACATAATTAAAAAAGCTCTAACAAAACAATCGGAATTTAAATTTTTAAATTTATTTGCCTACACTGGTGGCGCTACAGTGAGTGCATTGAAGGCCGGCGCTGAGGTTGTGCATTTGGATGCTTCAAAAACTTCTGTCGCTTGGGCAAAAGAAAACGCAGACAAGACGGGCTTGGCCGGAAAACCCGTTCGCTGGATCGTGGATGATGCTGCAAAGTTTGTCCAAAAGGAAGTGCGGAGAGGTTCTAAATACCATGGAATTATTTTAGATCCCCCGAGCTTTGGCCGTGGTGCTAAAAACGAAGTTTGGAAGATCGAAGAACACATGATTCCTCTTCTCGACGATATCAAACAATTGATGGATGATAATTTTAGCTTTATTCAATTGAGCTCTCACTCTCAAGGCTATACGCCTCTAGCACTTAAAAATCTACTGACGCAAGTCTGTGAAAACTACAAGGGCGAATACATTGCAGAAGAATTGGTAGTGATGGATAAAACAAACAAGACATTGCCCTCTGGCGCACATTGTTTTTTCACAAGAAGTTAAATCAATATTTTAGAACAGATGATTGCAACTTAAAATTTTAACTTTAAGTTCGATCACGCGAATATTTTTATTTTTAAGATTTTCTACATTATTCTTTTTTACGATTGTATCGACAATTGATGAAAGCAACTTCGCACTTGGTTGATCGTAAGCTAAATCCACATGACCAAAGTTTTTCATCACTATCAACTTTGGATTGTTTGTTATTCTGTATTCCTTATGCTCGCGCAAAGCTTCTTCTAATGGGACCAAGTTGTCTGTGCCACCCAACACTTGGAAAAAATTTGTGCCCGAAGCAAGCGGGAGGCCTTCATATTGAATTCCTGTTCTTGAAGAGTATATCGTATCACTCCACCGTCGAACATCGTGAATGATGTCCACCGGAATAATCGAGAAACCCTCACTGAAAAGTCTTTCTGAATCTCTGATATTGTCCATATTGACGAGGCCCGAGAATATATATTGTCCCAAGTATTTTCTCATCACGGGATTCAAGGCCAGGTTGGTCAACGAGGTTGGAAGTTTTTTCCAAGCTTTAAATCTTAAGTCGGATATTTGAAAACTCGTCGGGCTTCCTAAATTGATCAAAGTCTGAACTTTGAGTGTGTATTCTTGAAGTTTTTTAGAACTTTCTAGGGTTGCACCTTTTCCGTAGTCTCTTACGCCACTTAAAAAGAATCTCAAAGCTGATCCCCCAAGAGAATGCCCTAATGTCACAATGGGTTTTCCATCATAAACATAATCAATCATCGCCGGAATATCTTGAGTGATAACGCGGTCAAAACTATACGTTCCAATTTTAGTTTCTTGATTAGGATTTTTTCCTTTGACCAGAGATCTTTGCGCCTCATTTCCATGCCCCCGGAAATTGAAAGCAAATACATCGTAGCCCATTTCGTGCAATTTCACGGCAAGATCTTGAAACACCGTCGTGTTTTCTGAAAAACCATGGACTAATAAAATTCTTGGTTTCCCCTCATTTGCCCAACGCACACCTTTTAAAGTGGCGTTGTCCCTCGTTACAGTTTCTATATTTTGTATGACTATAGGATTAGCCTGGATATTGAAGGCCATGAAAAATACTAAAATAAAAATTCTCATTGATAAAACCAGCCTGTCATAGAAACACGCTCTCGCTTGGTTTCTAAAACTTCATGCGGAAAATCTTCACTCAAAAAAAATACTCCTCGACCAAATTGCGGAAGGATTGTGGTAATTTCTTTTTCTTGATTATTGAAATCAAAAAGTCTTAGTTCGCCACCCTCAATATCTTTCCAGTCTTCATTGAGATAAATGATAAAAGATATTTTTCTGAATTTAGAGTCAATAGACTCCATCCCTTGGCCTATAGTTCTAAACTGATCAATGTGTTTTTTATAAAATTTATTTATCGGATAAACTGTAACATGAGTCTCAAAACCCTTAAGACCAAAAAACAAGTTCTGATTAAAATGGATTTTAAGTGTTTCTAAAAAATCCCAAACTATTTTTTGTGCAGAACTTAGGTGTTCTTTTTTTAGCCAATGTATTTGATCTCCACGGATATTTTTTTGAAGATCGGCATTTTTACCAATCCCCGCCGCCTTTAGGGAGTATTCCGCAAGAGAATTATTATGATACGCATTTAAGATGTCATTTTTGAGGCTTAAAAGATCTTCCTTATTAAAGATATTTTCTTGAACCGAAAAGCCCTTATTTTGAATGTCATTTAAAATTCTATCAATAATCACTACTGCCCTCAAATTTCATGTAGGGAGCTATATATCATATACATCAAAAAACTATAGGAAAAGTTGGAGGGAGGGCAAAAAAGTTAAGGGCGGGGTTTCCCCCGCCCTTAGAGGCAGTAAATCTGACCTCAAGGATAAATGATCTAGAAATTAAGCTAGAATCACCTCACATGAAATCGTCTTTACTGCCCATGTAATGTCATTATGACTGATCATGGGCATCACCTCCTTCCTGGGCGTACGAACGCCTTGTCATTATGCTAACACTTTATGGACAAAAAGCATAGTCCTACCTATTATAAAACTTCTGATTAAAAAGGATTTACAGCTATGGCAGTCTTGAAGTTTAAAGGCAAAGTTATCCGCAACGAATTTATAACCCCTACAGTTTTTGAAATTGATTTTCAATTGGACACGGAGGCTTTTAATTTTGAACCCGGTCAATTTATAATGGTTAAATTCAAGGATCCAGAAAACCCCGAAAAACTATTATCTAGAGCTTATTCGATTCTATCTCCACCAGAAAACAAAGTAGTAACTCTTTGTGTGAAGTATGTGGAAGAAGGAAAAGGGACAAACTTTTTAAAAGCACTGAGGGTAAACGATTTTGTAGATCTCTCAGGTCCATACGGGAAATTCGTTTATAAAACCGCTAAACCTAGATTCCCATTTTTTATTTCTACAGGGACAGGCATTGCTCCGTATGTGTCTATGATTGAATCTGAAAAATTTCAAAAAGAACATCCTTCGCGGGGAGTCTGCTTATTGGGTGTGCGCACCTCCGACGAAATCCTATATCAGCACAACTTCAGCAAAGACTCCAAGTTTGAATACATACCTACGGTTTCCCAACCAAACCCTAACTGGAAGGGATTTAAAGGCCGTGTTACTCATTACTTAAAGGAACTTCCTCAAAACTATGATTGGACACTTGCTGATTATTATATTTGCGGCGGGAATGACATGATTAAGGAAGTAAAAGAAATTTTAACTTCAAAAGGTGTTCCTAAAGATCAAATATTCCAGGAGATATACTTCACGTGAGTAAAAAAATCATGCATCCAACGAGAAGAGATTTTCTAAAGAATACAGGCATAACAGCAATCGCCCTCACCTCTTCTGGATTAATAGTAAACCTACTCACAGGTTGCACCACAACAAAAATCCAAAGAAAGTTAAATCCTAATATTCCATCTATTGAACCCTCAAGGGAAGACAAAGTTATCTTGAGCACTGGTCTGGAATATCACAAGTTGATTTCATGGAAAGACCCAATCAACAAATCTGAATTCTTTGGGATGAATAATGATTTTATAGCTTTTATTCCTCTCGAAGAAAAAGCTGACGAAGGTATTATGTGGGTCAATAACGAATTCCCAACTCCTTACTTGATTCATAAAGAAAGAAAATCTTCGAAGAAAACAAAAGATCAAATTATCCAAGAGCAAGAAAATGTCGGCGGAAGCTTAATCCATATCAAAAAAATCAACAATCAATGGCAACTCGTCAAAGATTCGAAATACAACCGCAGAATTTCTGGTCAAACAGAGATTCCCTTTGTGAAGGCCACAATCCAAGGTAAGAAATCTGCTATAGGAACTCTTGCAAATTGTTCTGGGGGTGTCACTCCTTGGAACACAATTCTTTCCTGCGAAGAAAACTATGATGACTATTACGGTGATTACGAATATCAAAAAGGTTTAAGAGTTAAACTCGACAGTTCAAAATACGGTTGGGATAGATATTTTGATTACGATCCAGAACATTATGGCTGGGTTGTTGAAGTTGATCCATTGACTGGTAAAGCAAAAAAACATTTAACCATGGGAAGAATGGCGCATGAATGCGCAAAACCCATTCTTGCAAAAGATGGAACCGTTGATCACACTTGCTCCCTTGATCCGTGCTGCCCGGGATAATGCGAAAAAGTGAAGTTTCCTGCTCGATGCTGCTCTTTCGCCGTGTGTGTTTATACGAGTAAAATGCAACCCTTTTTGATTCCATGTGTGATAGATCATCCAAATTTTGATTGGATATTTTTAAGAAAGGGTCTTTCCATCCTTTATTTCGATCATTTTCCAGGTTACATTTCGCATTTCAATTGAAGAGGATCATTCTTGCAAGACTGCACTGATTGTCTGTTGCACATGCAGAGAGCAATAATCTTGTGAGTATCCTATCTTCAAAGCTCCACAAAATTCAGTCACAATACTGGAGCAAAATCACGAATAGTGCGATTGACCAATAAAAATGATG
>JANMFM010000275.1:0-2702 GCA_031374125.1 Bdellovibrionales bacterium | reverse complement strand
CATCCAAAAAAGAGCGCAGTCCTTTAAATCTTCTTTGGGGGATCGCCCTTATCGAGATTCAACCGGCATTCCAAAATCAGAATGGCCCGCCGATATTTTAAACTTTGTGGAGATGAATAAAGGACAAAGTCCTTTGGACATCGCCAAAAAATTGGAAAAGTTCTTATCCAAAGACGGTGGATATTTATATTTTAGTAAAGGTGATTTGATCAATGAGGCTCAGCTCAATCAGCTAACAAAGGATTTTGCTCAATTAAAAACCCAGTATGCCACGCCAGTGGCCATGGCGAGACTAAAATCCTTTAATTGTGACGGCGCAGCTTGGATCGGGGCTTCCATACTCAAAGACTTTTTCAGTATTCCTGCGCGTATCGCGACGGGCAGAACCAGTGCGGGTAAAGAAAGATCTTCATTAGAAATTGGTGCTGGTGGTGGCGCCCTCAGCGTGATTCGATCCACTGATCCTCTTCATGCCTGGGTTGAAGTGTGGGACGGAAGCAAGTGGGTTGCCTTCGACATGACTCCCAAACTCAACAATCCTCAAATGAGTCGTGAGAAAAGTGATTTGGAACAGCATGAACGCGAGGAAGTGTCTCCAGATTCTGGTAAACCAAGTGAACCAAAAGATAAGAGTTCCGACAGCAAGGAAAGTGGGGATGGCAAAGACGCCAAAAGTAAAGAATCTGAAGATAAAGAATCAGATAAATCAGGTAAAGATGAGCGTTCAGATAAAGGAGAGTCTAAAGAGGATACCGAGGTGCGCTCTCAAAATATTGAAGCCCGGGACTCTCAATCTAAAGCTAAGCTTAAAGAACAATATTTAATTTATAAAGTCTTCGAAGTTTTGAAATCTTGGTCAACGGAAATGTTATTGATGGACCCCAATAGAAAAGGAACCAAATCTTTAGTCACCGCAACTCTGCGCATTCTAGATACAACTGATTTTACGTTGCTGGATCAAGATGCATTAAGATGGTTTCACTCCAAAGAATCAGAGATATTCGATCGTAAAGATGAATCCTTATCTCAAAAAGTCAGTACCATTAAAATTATGAGTTCTGATGGTAAATTGAGAGAAGCTTATCTTGAGCTTAAGTCCATTGAAATGCTTATTAAGTCGATAGCTGAAAATAGAAAATTAACAACAAAAGAAGATGATTTTTTAATTGCCGTACAAGATTCTTTAAGAGTGTTTCAGTCTATTAAGCACAAAAATTCTGCGCAATATGATCTGGTGGATAGAACTTTAAGAAAGCTTCCTGGCCCCGTTTCTAGGCAATTAGTTAGAGAAAAATACGGTCAAGATTTAGACCAAATCGATTCACTGTCTATGCAAAGCTTCGCCAATGATCTCGCTAGAGGTAACTTGCAAGCCTTAATCAGATCAGCATTGCTTAAAAATTTCGTCGATATGGTTTTAAATTCCGATAAAATTCCAAGATACAAAGATGAAAAAACTCTTTACCGAAGCCCATCTCCAAAACCAACGCAAGATTTGGTTATGGCCACAAGTGCACTAGAACTTCCCAAAATGCTGTTGAACCCAAAGCCAGGCGAACACATTTTTGCTGATTTGGTTCGAGGTCAGCAATTTGCCATTGGTTCTAGAGAAATCACAAGAGTACAGGATCCTAAAACACCTTTAGAAAGAAAAGTTTCTCGACTTTATTACGACATTTCTCCTTCAATGAACGAAAACAGAATGAAAATTCAAGATAGTTTCCTGATGACCTATGTGGATCGCGCACTTACGGATGTAGATTTCTTTGGAAACCCCATGCATGAGGTGTACCTCATTCCATTCAGTACAGTGGTCCACGAAGAGAGTTCTATTCACGTAAAATCCCTCGAAGACGCTAAACGATTTATCGCCAAGATGATAAACTACAATCACAAGACTAAAAATGGTACGGAAATTGAACCCGTGCTCCTTGATTTTTACAGTGCAGTGGCCGTATCCATTGCTGAAAAAGCGCAAGGTAAAAAGACCAAGCTGCATAAGGCAAATTTAGTCTTAGTCACAGATGGTGGTGCCGAGGTCAATATGGAAAAAATCATTGCGGCCAGAAAAAAAATTCCTGCCGAAGTACAGATCAATATGAATTTTTTGGCAATCGAAGATACTAATCCGACTTTGGTTGAGCTGGCCCAATCTTCTAATATGTCTACGACCAAACCCATGTATCGTCATATTACGAGAGATATGATTAATGAAATCATAAGCGAATCTGAACGACCACTGGTTGATCAAAGTGCCTTTGCGCAAGTCGAAAGCTTTAGAGCTACTCCTGAATTGGTGAGATCACTCAATGCTATCTCGGGCAAAATTGCGGATTTTAAAATCCAGCCAAAGATTCAAGATATTCAAAAAAAGCTCGCAGAATTTAGAGTTAAAAATATAGATCACAAAAAATTACCAAACATTCATGCTCCAGCAGAGTTGATTCAATTGCAAAGAGTATTGGTAAACCTTGATCTTCCTACAGATATAAAAATTCGCATAGTTTATGTTTTGCTTTATGAATACGAAAATTATTCACGCAGAAAGTTAACGGATGTCCTGCTCGAAGAACAAGAGGCCTTCCAAGCGCTGTACGAATGGGCGAGAAATTAAATATGAAAACACTATGGTTTATTATCATTTCCATAGTTCTTATGTATCAGCCGCTCTATGCCAACGGGAAGTGTGCGTCGCTCTTTTT
>JANMFM010000222.1:0-12501 GCA_031374125.1 Bdellovibrionales bacterium | reverse complement strand
CCTGAAGCGTGAGAAGCCTTCTTGCCGAAGACAAAACATATGCATCATCATCGACCCATAAGACTGTAGGCTTTGTCTCTATCATAGAGACAATTATTTATGAATAATAGGTGGCTGTCATTGGTAAACTCTCTAAAAGTTTCTGACCAGAAACATTCATGACCTGGCGAATAAAAAAGAGGTTTACGAGAAGTTTTTCGACTATAAGCTCATTCATCTTAGATGGTTTCTCATCAATTGCACCTGCAAGACTTTGATCAAGAATTTCCTTTAAAATGTAGTCATCAAGCTTCTCACCACTATTGTTTTCGATCTTAATTGCGATGGCAAAATGAGTCTCCGTTCTAAAGGTCTTAATGAGCTTTTCAATTTCTTTCTGAACCGTTCCTAGATCATAAATGATCCGATCTTGAGTCAGCTCACTTTCATCATGAATGTTGTAGTAAAACTCTTCTGAATGCTTTGGATTGTTCACCTGAAGAGTTTCAAGCTTGTGAGAAATATTGACCAATGTTTTGGCAATGTTCTTTTGCCCCCAATATATTGGTGTGAGCTTAAATCCAATTTCAGAAGAAATATCCGTTTTATATATATCCGCAAGATCAGCGTACTTTTCCGCAAACCATCTTAACTTTTCTTCATCTTCATCAAGAATCGAAGTCACCACGTAGGCGAAGTAGTGCGCGTTATTGTCAAACACCAATTCATTCGTAGTGTATATGAACTTATTTCTAACTTTCTTTTTAAAATTCAAAACGTAAGAATTTGGGCGGTAAGCACATTTCTTTTCGAAATCTGTTTCATTAAAGTTGATTTCAACAAGAGTTGTCTCGGGATTTACAGTTAAAAATTTCATTGGAGAATTTGCTGTAATTACAAATGAAGATTTCTTGAGAATGCTGAGTGCACCATCGAGTGAGCATATTTTTACCTTCACCAGATCTTCTGGGTAAGGCTTATCTTTTAGGAAAGATTCCATTTCTGTCTTCTGAGACTCTAAAGCCAATAATAAAATTTTCTTCCCAGGATTCATTTTGAAAAAATACATAATGAACATGTGAAAATCTTCAAGCTTCCAAGATTTTTGAGAATCATGGGAGAAAGGATACATCACCACATCAAAGTCTTTGTTTGTAGATTTCATCGCAAAATTTTTCATCTCTTCGAAACCCTGAACTGTTTCCGATAGATTCAAACGTCTACGTTGATATTTTTTAGGGAGACAAGCCAAAAGCTTATCTGCGTAGTGGAAACATTCATGAGAATAGATTTGATCAAAATTCAATTTGTCGGTGCTCTTGTTATTGGCAAGATTTTCTAGATCGATCACCGTATCAAAGTAAATGTCATTGATGGTAGATTGATCTTCAACAAACTGGTGAATGTAGGGAGCAAATTCTTTCATTTTTGAAAAGTGTGGCTTAGAAATCATAAAAATTTCCGCATGAGGATAAACCCCAGTTAAACCCTTCACAAAAGGAAGACTCATTATAAATTTATCAAGTTCAGTATTTCCGCGAATTAGAATTCTCACAAGCCGCTCCCGCTACAATTGTCGTTGTCATAGTGCTCATTTATAATCGAGCACCGTATCCGTTTAAATGTTAACTTTATGATCGATTTTTTTGACTAACTCAATAGCCGCTTGGTATTTTGGTTTTTCTGCTAATAAAAGTTCCAAAATCTTTTTACTTTCTTTCCAGTCGCCCGATTGGTACAGAAGACCTGCGTAAGTGTAGATCCAGTCAGCATTTGGCTCGCCCACATTGAGAAATCTTTCTAGAACTGCAATAGCCTTTTCATATTCCATTTCAGCCATGCCCCAATCAATTGCCAACTTCACGCCCACTGTGTTTTTTGGATTGATATCTAAGGCATGAAGCAACTCTCCCCAAGAAAGTTCTGCATCACCGCGTGCTCTATAAATAAGAGCCAAACCAATCCATGCTTTATCGTTATTTTTATTTAAATAAATAGCGTGCTTAAATCTGTCCAAAGCACCTTCATGATTTTCTTTTTGCATTTCCAGAGTCCCGTAATTTACAAAAAGATCATCGGAATGCGGAGTGATCGTATAAGCTTTGTCGTAATATTCTTGAGCTGAATCATAATCCGCAGATTTGGTCGCAATATTTCCCAGTTTTTTATAAATTTGGAATAAATGCGGACTTTCGTAATTAGTGATCTCTAATGATTTTAAGAAAAATTCTTTTGAAAGTTCAATTTGCCCGGCCGTATAGAAGGCATCCGCAAGATTGAAGTAATTTGTATCCGTCGGAGTTGATTCAGCCAATTTAAAATAAGCTTCGATGGATTTTTCCAATTGCCCGCGTTGAGCATGACAATATCCTTTCCACTTTAGCGATTCTGCGTGGAATCCATCATCTGCTAAAATCGTATCAAATAGATTAAGAGCTAATTCATAATCTCCGTGATCAACTAATATAAGAGCATTTTTAAATAAAAAGTGAATATCAAAGTGACTGGTTAAGTTACCTGATACTTCCTCTGGTCTTTGGATAATCATTTCTGGCGTCATACGAATCCTTTCGTGTACACCAAATATAGAAGCAATATGAATGCCATGCTTTAAAAGAAACTAATAGGTCGGCGAGATGTTTCTAACGTTTGAATTTTGAACGCGTCACATTTTTGACGCGTTCAATGAATATTTTTACGCTTCTTCGTCCAGCTTTGAATTAGTAATCCCAGACTTATAGGCAGTGATTGTTTTTCTACCCTTCTTCAAAGTTTTGAGTTCAGAGATGATGCTGGTCTTCTCTTGCTCAATAGTTGAGAGGATTTTCAAATCTTGATCTAAGATTTCTTTGATGATTGCATCCTTGGCTTGCAGTAAATTTTCTACCGCTGACCTATTATCATCAGAAATGTCCGCTTCAGATTGTTCCAGTTTTTGACTGAGGAGTAATTCTATCTTTTCAACGACTGCTAGAATGTGTTCTCTGGTCATATAAAATTCGCTCAACTGTTCAAAGTTACCGGCCTTGAGTCTTCCGATTTGCACTTTATTGATTACCGAAAATTGAGACAAATACCTGTTGCGTTCCGATAGCAGATGAATAATTTCATCTGTCATTGCTCCCCCCCATAAATAGTTGTGTATAAATAAATTATTTAGCTTCATTTTTTAACTTCTGTATTGCCTGAACCCATCCTTCATGGAGAGTCTCTAGCAGTTTTTGGTTTATTTTTAATGGCTCCGTATCGCTGGATGCATTTGCTTTAATGTATTGCTCAATCATGTATTGATAAAGTTGCTCCAAACGAGTTGCCACTTCACCACCCACTTTGTGATCTAGCGTATTGTTGAGTTCCAGGACAATGTCATACGCTCTTCCAATATTTTCACATTTGTCTTTTACATTTTTTTGCTCAACACTTTGGATTGCGAGCTTGGTGAATTTGATCGCTCCCTCGTAAAGCATTAGCAAAATCTTCTCGCGGCTTGCGCTTTGGATTGAAGTGGTTTTATATTTTTTGTATGCAGCATTCGACATTCATCAGCCTCTAGTTTTCAATTTTTCTATAAATTACTTGTTTTACTTATCCCACCAAAGTTCAATTGTGCAGGTCCTGCACCGCCAAGTCTCTCAGCAATCATATTTCCTTGCCCTCTTACTTTTGCCATTGTCTCTTCTAAATTTGCGAACTTTCTTCTTAAGTTCTTTTCTTTCATTTCTATATTTCTAGATAAACTTTCAATTCTTTGATCGGCCTGCTGAATCTGATTGGTTAAAGTTTTTCTCTTGTTACCCACAGGCCCGAATGCACTGCTTGTAATTCTGTTGATTGTATTCCTCACCGTCGGAACAAATCCTGTATTGAAGTTGTCTCCTACGAAGAACATCTTCACATCGCCAGATTTCTCAGCTAGAACTTTATTGAACTTTGCCTGGTCGTAATCCAAAGTACCATTTCTATTGAATACGATACCAATTTGATTCAGCGTTTTGATTTCTCCGCCCACACCCATCTGAACATTTTGAATCATACGTCTCAAATCATTTTCCACAGATCTGAGCATTGAATCACCGCCCAGAGTTTTTGATGTGTCTGTATTTTGATCGACTCTTGATTGTCCTTGAATGAATGCAAGCGCAGCATTTGTTTTTTCTACAAAGTCTTTGATCTTTCCAGAGACAACTTCCTTGTTTTCTGCAACTCCAACATTCACAGTCTTTCCTGGTGATGCTTGCTTCAGATCTAATGTTACTCCAGGAATAATATCTGAAAGTTTATTTTGATCGACTTCGATTTCAAACCCATCCACTTTGATTTTTCCATTTACAGCAGGTCTTTCTTCATCAAAATAAAAATCCTGGTCACCATCTAGGAAATAGAGAGTTGGATATTCTACTTTATTGCCTTCGCCTACTGATACACCACTGATCATCAATCGAAAGGGAGCATCTTCTTCTTTACTGTCTTTTATCACAGTGGCTTGAACACCCAACCCCGCTTGATTGATAGTCGCTGCTGCTTTCTCTAAAGTGTTGTTGTTACCATCAATATAAACTTCTCTCTCACCATTCGGAGTTTGAAATTTAAAATATCCAACACCGAGTTGAGATTTATCTTTGTCCGGAAATCCATTTGAAAGTGCAGAAGCTTTATTTGCAAGCTGCATAACTTCGATGTTCCAACTTCCGTTCACTGAGGCACTTGGATCTGCTGTTCCTGAAATGACAGTAGGATCTCCAGAGTTCACAACAATATCAGTGAAACCTTTTGTTCCTGCTAATTCTCCGAGCGTTCCAAGAATGCCTTTTAATTTTTCATCGAATTGATTTACGAGATCGAGTTTGTTTTGTACTTTTGCCTTTTTCTCTTCGACACGCTTAATAGGCTCCTTCTCCAATTCGACCAATTGATCGACTAGATTAGCTGGTAATCCTGTATTGATACCGCCCATTGCTATAGCCACAAAGTACACTCCTGTTCTTCAATTATTTTCTCAGGTAAATGAAGAATCAGTGAGTCAATAAAATGTCATGGGACTTTATACTGGTATAAGGTTGGCTGGATGTCTCTCCGGATATCCCTCCGGATATTCCTAAAGTTAGAGTAAAGTACTGTTTTCTAGACGTATATTGATTTACATGGCTTTGTTGATGAGCTGGCCTTTTTTGCTATCGCCAGATTTTTGTTTCTGGTAGATAAACCACATCTCTGCTTCGGCAATTCTGCGAACTACTTTTCCTTGATTATCTTCGATGTAAACAACGTAAGTATCTTCTTTTTTTTCTAAGCGAACTTGCAGATTATTGCCCTTGATACCATCGAGTTCTTTTAAGTGAGATAAAACTTCTTGAGCTTCTGTATCTGTCATTTTATGTTTTGATGCTTCTTCTTCACCACGCCCAAGGTCCGTGTCACGCTCGCCGCTCGCATCAAGCTTAGTCTTGTGATCAAGTTTTACCTTGTCGACTCCAGCGATATTCACAAGTGAGTTCAAAACATTTTTGATATTCATCACAAGACTGATCGGAAATTTATCAAAAACTGTTTACTAAATAAGCAAAAAACAAGACTGATGTCTTGTTTTTTTTCTTAAATACCTCCGGGAGATTTTCATCCCCCGGATGGGTCAGGTATCGGAGAGTAATGGAGTCACCCTCCACCAAACACTTTTTTCAATTTGATTACGATAACAACTTTAATGCCATTGCTGGATTCGAGTTCGCTTGCTGAAGAACCGAAGTCGAAGCATTCAACAAGATGTTGCTCGTTGCAAGTGAAGCCGTTGTACTAGCGATGTCTGTATCTCTGATACGTGAGTTCGCAGCACTTAAATTTTCTTCAGCAGTTGCAAGGTTGTTCACAGTTGAGTACATTCTGTTTTGAACCGCACCAATTTCCGCTCTGAATCCGCTCACTTTAGTAGTTGCTTCATCAAGAACTGACATTGCTTCTCTAGCACCATCACGAGTTGAGTAATCAACACCTGCGATACCAAGATTTGAAGCTGTCGAGTTCAAATTGGCTGGATCAAAAGTTAATCTGTCAGCAAAATCATCATTTCCTGAACCCACTTGGAATTCGAAAGATGGAGCTTCGCCGTTCAATAAATTTGTAGCACCGAATTTTGTAGATTGTGAAATTCTCTCAACTTCAGAAGTTAATTGTTGAACTTCTTTATTGATCATTCCTCTTTCAACGTCACCCACAGTATCAGATGAAGCTTGGATACCAAGTTCTCTCAATCTTGTGATGATGTTTGAAGTTTCGTTTAGACCACCTTCTGCTACTTGGAGTAACGAGATACCGTCGTTAGCGTTTCTTGTTGCCAGACGGAAAAATATGATTTGAGATTTAAAACCATCAGAAAATTATAATCCTTCAGCGTCGTCAGCTGCTTGGTTAATTCTAGAACCACTTGCTAATTGCGCGTAGCTCTTTGAGATTACTTTTTGAGTATCTCCAAGTGATTTTTGCGCGTTGATCGATGGTAGATTTGTACTAATTCTTAAGCCCATTACGGACCTCCATTGTGTTACGAGAATCGTTCTCTTACGACCGAGCGGCTCTAACCCATGTCCGCCCGGTCGTAACGGCAAATTCCATTGCCTTTTGTTAAGTAAGTTGGAGCCAAGAAGGAGAGATACTGGAGGGCCTTCTGATGATCCAAGCAGCAATCACTCTGCTTTGACCAGCCAAACAATTCTTACATGCTTGACTCACAAGTAACCTTTCGGCGAGGTCTTGCTGGGCTAAAGCTTGATCCAGTAAAACTGGACTATCGTCTGTTTGAAACTAGACTTACGTATTGAAATTTAAGCTAAAGTCGTGGGTTTTTCATAGTTTTTGGTCTGCGTAGAGGAAGGTCTGCACAGACTTTTATTACTAAGACTTAGATAGATGTAACTTTTGCCCCAGAATTTTTACATTCATACAATATAGTCACCTTCAAATTGTTCATATAACCAATATCTTATATAAGGAGACCTGAGTTTCAGGGATAGTTTTGGGAGTAAAATGTTACATCTTATATTAGCAATTAATTTATTAACGTCTTCTGCCTATGCGTTTCAAGGCGGCACCACACTTAAGACAAAAGAAGAGTGTGTAGAGCTCATCAGAAAGAAATACAACAAAGGTAACCAAAAAATTTATAACTTTCGACACGTGATCACGGGTAATGGCAAATACGCAACACACTTCTACTACGACATCACGCATGCCCAAGATGTACGAAAGCAGAATCACAAATGTGTCGCACGTGTGTATTGCACGGATTACGATTACGAAATCTACGAAGAATATAAACGTTGTGGGAGATAAAGATGAAGATTTATGAATATAAGGCATGCAGTACTTGCGTAAAAGCACTGAAGTATTTGGACAGCAAGAAAGTGAACTACGAGAAGATTCCAATCGTAGATCAACCGCCTACAATCACTGAATTGAAAAAGATGTTGGGATATTTAGAAGAAGCTGGTGGTACATTTAAAAATCTATTCAACACATCCGGCTTACAATATAGAGAGTTAAAAATCTCAGATAAGATCAAAGCCGGCATGACAGAAGACGAAGCCATCAAGTTGCTATCTAAAAACGGAAAGCTTATTAAACGCCCATTTCTAATCACAAAAAATTCTGGAACAGTAGGATTCAGAGAAGATGTTTGGAAAAAATTGATTTAAAAGAAAAAGGCCATGGGAAGCCGGTGAGACCTCCCATGGCGGGCTTAAGACAAGTCTGACCCTTTCGGATCAGACTTCAACACACTTGTAAAAACTAATTTCATTATAAATTATGACAAGCTAAATTATGACTAAGCTAAGAGTCTTAAAGCTTGAGCACCTTGTTGGTTGGCCTGAGCTAACACTCCGATTGATGCCTGCTGCAACACTTGCGAAGATGCAAGTTCTGCCGATTCGAAGGCAACGTCTGCATCTCTTAGACGAGAATTCGCAGCACTTAAGTTTTCATATTGAATATCTAAATTCGAAGTTGTTGTATTCAATCTACTTTGAACCGCACCGAAGTCCGCTCTCATCGAGCTCAATTTCACAATTGCTTCGTCTACAGTTGCAAGAGTATCACGAGCAGAACCCTTATCTGATACCGAGATACCATCATAACCTAATCCGCTACCAGTAGCATCAGCTGAAAGGTTATACTTAATGATGTTCTCTTCACCAGCGAATGGACCCACATGGAATTCCATATCTGATTCTGTTCCATCTAATAATTGTTTGTTACCGAAGCGTGTAGTCTTCGCGATTCTATCACCTTCAGAAATTAATTGTTGGGCTTCAAGATCTAAGAACCCACGCTCTGTATCTGATACGTTATCAGAAGCAGATTGCACACCTAATTCTCTTAAACGAGTTAAGATGTTACTTATCTCATTCAATCCACCTTCGGACACTTGGATCATTGATCCAGCGTTGAAAGCGTTGTTACGAGCAACAGCTAATCCACGGGTTTGTGATTTCAGGTTTTCTGAGATAGCTAAACCTGCTGCATCGTCTGATGCGTTTACGATTCTAGAACCTGACGATAAGGCTGCAAGAGCGTGTTGACCACGAACTTGTTGTTTGCCTAATTGTCTTTGAGCATTGATCGAGGCTAAGTTTGTATTAATTCTTAAGCCCATAAGATACCTCCAACGTACTGTTTGCCATAGGCTCAGTTAAAGGGCTGACATCTATTGGTGTCATACTCACATCAACCAACATTCCGAGCGAATGGCGTTGTTATTTAGTTCACTAACTTTTTGTATTGGAGGCATCTCTGGCTTCGGCGTTAGGCGGGTGATTGGTCCGCCTTTACGCTTACTGTAGATGCATTTACTTGCTCCAACTTACTTACAACAAACTTATCGACCTTGGTCCTGAAAACTTTAGGACCTAGGTCGAGTCTAGTTTTTGATTCTCATTTTGAATTGAAAATAAACAGAAGGAAATTTTCTAAAACGACTCACTCTGAATCGAAAAAGGTCTAGTTTTGTTTCACTAAGATATGTTTTCTCAAAAAGATTCGCTCTTTTCGAGAATCGAAAATATTTTAAACAATTCTGAAAAGATTAAGTTTTTCAAGTAAAGATACCGAAAAATATTATGTTGCGGGATTTATATTGAGGATGGCGGAAATTATGTCTCAAAATGAGAAGCTAAATTTCGATGTAATACAGGGAATGCTGTCCCCATCTATCACTATATATAAGGAGCTCATCCAGAACCAATCCAATGAGCTAGGCTTAGATCCCAAAAAGTTTTGGATCGACAATGCACTGATAACTACTTATGATTATATAAGGATGTGTAGTCACAACAACTTGGCAATAACAAGCGGGGTGTCGCCTTCAACGAGATAAATGTCAAAGCCTTGATGCTGAATTCAAGCTACGAACCGTTAAAACTCGTCAACTGGCAAAAAGCTCTTATATTATGGTTTCAAGATAAAGTTGAAGTTCTTGCACACCACCAATCGTTTGCAAGAAGCATAAGAGATAAGTTTCCTCTCCCAAGCGTCATACGCCTAAAAAAATACGTTAGATCTACTGAGTCTACTAAAATTAGATTCTGCCGAGAAAATATATACATTAGAGATGATTATGTTTGTCAGTATTGCACTGATAAGTTCCCTACTCGTGATCTCACTTTGGATCATGTTCATCCCGTAGCTCAAGGTGGATTGAAAATTTGGACCAACATTGTGACAGCCTGTAGAGAATGTAATCAGAAAAAAGGCAATCGCACACCATCGCAAGCCAATATGCCTCTCCTCAAAGTTCCCGACGAACCGAGGTGGCTGCCCGCCATTAAGTTTGAAGTGAATCAAAAAAATGCACCTGAGGATTGGTTCTTATATTTGAACTATGAATCCTAAATAGCCAGACTGGACCTACAAATATTCTCTTAATATACCGAAAATATGAGTGATGGAACAGAGTCAGTCATTTTTCCAAAAAGTGGGAACAAGAAAAGAACGCGAACGTGCGTTCATTCTTCTCACTCAATCAAAAGTTAAATTTGAAGGCCAATTGCCTGGAAAAAAAATTATTGCAATCGTTGCAAAAGAAATCATTGATTCACACATGATCGTGGTGACCCAAGGGCAAGTTCCACTGAATCAAGAAGTCATTGTTACATTCCAAGTGGGTCCAGAAAAATATTTTATGAAGACAGTGTTTGTACATCATGATTTCGGTGGTCACTATAAAATGAATTTGGAACCTGCTCTTTTCAAACTTCAAAGAAGAAATTCTTTTCGCGTGCAGATCCCTGGAGAATACTTAGCTAAAGTGAGTTTATCTCAAGTGGATGATAAAACGGTGAAACAAAAATTTCCTCTCTTTGATTTGAGTGGCGGAGGATTTTCTTTTGAAATTCCTCCCAACAGTCAGTTCCAATTGTCTGGTGGCCAGCAACTTGAAGGCGAAATCGAAATCGGCGGAAAATTCAAAAAAAAATTCACAGCCATGACAAGACACGTGATCCAAGTCGGATCCCAAGGCAGCGGCCTAAAAAAAATCGGCGTTGAATTCTCTCAACTCTCACCCAGCGAACAACAAGACATTGTAAACACGGTAATGGAAATCCATAGAGATATGTTCTCAAAATTTAAAATAGGGTCGAGATAATGAACTTACTAAAAATAGCATTATGTATTTTATGGCTATTTCCTAGCTTTTTAACAGCAAAACAAAATAATTTTACTGATGCAGATTTGAATGCTTACCTATCGAAAAATCCAAAAGGTATAATCTATATCGTTTCTCCTCATATGTATCTCTCATTAAAGGGTCTAGAAGAATATGAAAAAATAGCTGCCACGCAAAAGTTACCTTTTTTAGTATTGATAGACCCTATGGCGACTACAAATAAGAATATGCTAAATATCGATCTAAGTAAATATGCTAAGCTCGACTCAAAAGATATTATTAGCCGAGACTCTACCCAACATTATCCCTCTTATATTTTTTATAAAAATGGCAAATTAGAAGGGGGATTTAATCCAGGATATGATGCTCCGGAAAAATTTACTGAAAGATTAAATAGGTATTTCCGTGAATAAAAATTTAATAATTTTTTACTTTTTGTTAAGCTCAGTTATGGTAGAAAAAACTCTTTCATATGCTCCATGCCCACCCGGTGTATCAGGATTAAAGAGAGAAATTCCTTTAGAAGTAACGCCGACTTACTTTATTCGTGTAGATACTAATAGCAGGAAAATATTTTTAAGTGGAGACTGTACAATATCTTTAGATACGGGAAAATGCCTTACTAAAGGTGAAACCTTTGAACCCTATCCCGTATCAGGTCATGATTTATTAACTATTCCTCATTGCAACGGTAAGTCCTCACCAGACAAAGCTCCTTATCTGAGCATGTGTTTTTACAATCAAAAAACATATCAAAATATGAATATTTCAAAACCAATTTTTGAAGATAAGGAGCTACATGGTTATTATCAGTCGGTGGGATTTTTAAATAGAAAAAAAGAAGAAAGTAAAATTAGAATAATTACTTATTACGGATTTATGAGAGACTATTTATTAAAAAATGGTCAAATAAAGCCTCTAGGTAAGGTTATTAAACACTGCAAAGATTTAGATAATAAATTACCAATGCTTTCAAAAGATGGAAAAATTATTTCTGCATGGAATTTAGACACAAAAAAAACCGTATTGTATGATCTAGCAGATGATGGCACTTGCAAGCCAAAGTTTAAATTGAACTTTATGGTTGGAAAAATGGATTTTGATTATCAAAATAAATATGCTGCCTTTCATGCCAGTTCCGATTCTGCTGGAAAAATAAATGAAGTATCGGGAGTTGCCGCTGAACAATTAAAATCATTTGATGATACAGGAAAATTAATTAGCACAAACCTTAATCAACAAATTTTTGTTATGGACTTAAAATCAAAAAAAATTCACAAGCTGTCTTTTGGCTCAGACAATATTTATTATCCTCACTTTGGAGAAAATGGGTTACTTTACGCTTTGAAGTTAAATAATTTAACAAAAAAATATTCCGTACTTGAAATTAACGTAGAAGAAGCCTTAAAAATTACAGAAGCTGAAGGCTCGGTTTGCGTGGACTGTAATGAAAAAAAACAAGAATCACTATTTAAAATAGGCTGCGGTCACTAAAATATTTTATCGGAATCCAATAGAATTTTTATTTTTCTTGAAACACGCAAAGACGCCAGCCTACTTGTGTTTCGCAGCTGCTAAATAAAAATTAAATATTTTTATTAAAAGGTACCCCTTAGTTTTTCGTACTGTCATTGCGTCAATAATATAAAATATTTTTACAAATTTAATAATTTATTTGACGATCATTTCCTGTGTTTAAATAGGCGTAAGTTGTTTGTAAATTCTAAGAATATTATTTTTTGTAATTTTAATGTTTTCTATCTTTGTGAGAGTAATTACGTGCGTACAAGTGCGTTTTATTTTTCATGTAGATGCTCTTTAAAAATCTATCTTAAAAAGTTATGGTAAGGTGTTCTTGCAGTTTGGAC
>JANMFM010000187.1:0-12475 GCA_031374125.1 Bdellovibrionales bacterium | reverse complement strand
TATCAGGTAGTAAGTCAAAAGGGTTAATGAAATACAGTAAGGCTCCAATGATGATGGCCTTGTCCTTATTGTTCAATTTCCCGGAAGTTAGAAGGTCATAGATCTTCTCGATTTGCTGACCAAATCCTATGGTGTGCTTGTTTTTTTTAAAGTACTGAAAGAAATGCTTTTTAACTTTCTCTTCAGCACCTGGCTTTGAACCCGCCTCATAGAGTTTATCTTTGAGCTTCTTATCGTTTTTTAAATCTTCAGAATCCATAATCCCCCCCTGAAATTTCTGAAACTTTACCCGTAGGGCTCAGCCAGGGAGGCTGAGGTTTCAGAAATCGTCAACCACGATGGGCGACAGTCTCTACAGAAAATAAATCTTCTTGATCTCGTATTCCTTAATCGAATTTGGCGCCTTAACTTCGCAAACATCGCCCGCTTTTTTGCCGATCAAAGATCTCGCCAAGGGCGCCATCAAAGATAGGCGACCTTGCTGAACATCTGCTTCTTCTGGACCAACAATTTGGTATTTTACGTCTCTGTCTTCCTCTACGTCTTTCAATTCTACAGTGGCGCCAAAGATCACCGTGTTTGATTTCAACTTTGCTGTATCAATAACTTCAGCACCGGCAATGCGGCTTTGGATTTCTAAAATTCTAGCCTCTGTCCAACCTTGACGTTCTTTGGCCGCATCATAATCTGCGTTCTCCGAAAGATCTCCGTTTTCACGAGCAGCCTCGATAGCTTTAATAATTGCGGGACGCTCTTCATGAAGCAAGCGCTTGAGCTCTTCTTCAAGCTTTTGTTTGCCTCTGAGGGTAATTGGAATATTCGTGTCTTTCATTATAAACTCCTACACATTGTCGAAGGGATCGTTTATAGTCAATTTCACGAGTAACTTCAACCTATTATTTTTTATGTCTAAATAGTTAATATTTAGGAATATAAAAAAAAACCCGGAAACCCTGAGATGGATTATGACTCTCAATTCAATGAATATCTCAATCATCAAAAGACTTCTGGGCGGCAAGAACAGTAAATCTTTACATAGCATATTGCTTAAAATCGAAGCTGCCGATCTCACTCAACTCTTCAATATTCTCAATGACCACGAAGAAAGACATCTCATAGATGCCTTGATTGCGGTAGATAAAGCCTCTGATACCCTCATCGAATTGCCTGATCAACAACTGAAAGATGTTTTTAGCAAAACCGATCAACAAAAAATTCTAAATATTATTTTAAAATCACAAGAAGATGACGCGACTCATTTCCTCAATCTGCTGGAAGAAGAACAACGCGAAAGTATTTTGGCAAAAATTCCAGAACAAAAGAGAGGACGGTTACGACAACTTCTCAATTATCCGGAAGAATCTGCTGGGCGGATGATGACAATGCAAGTGTTTACACTGCCGATTCATTTGTCAGCACAAGAGGCGATCGAAAAAATCAGAACTAGATCCCAAGATGATTCTATTTATTATATTTATTGTGTCGACGAAAATAAACATCTCATGGGCGTGCTCTCACTTCGTGAATTGGTGGGTGCCGCAGCCCATACTCCACTTCAGAATTTAATTAAAAAAGAAGTTGTTACTGTTTCCACTCAGAGTACCGAAAAAGAAGTCGCGCAACTTGTAAGTCACTATGACTTTATCGCCATTCCCGTAGTCGATGAAAGCCGATCTCTCAAAGGCATCATCACCGTAGATGACGTTGTTGATATTATTCAAGAGCAAGCAACTGCTGACATTTACGCAAGCGCGGGTCTCCAAGAAGATGACAAAATCTATAGCTCAGTGGCTTTCTCGCTTAAAAATAGAGTTCCTTGGATCTTACTCAATCTCTTAACTGCAAGTATCGCCGGTAGCGTGATGTCGGCTTTCGAAGAGACAATGAACCATATGATTATTTTAGCAGCACTCAGTACCATCGTTTCGGGTGTGAGCGGAAATACAGGAACTCAGTCGCTGACGGTCGTAACTCGAGGTCTAGCCATTGGAGATTTTAATTTCACAACGTACATGAGAGCTATTCTTAAAGAGGTTTCGGTGGGAGCTCTTATGGGCATCATTGTGGGAATTTGCTCGGGGCTTTTGGTTTATTTCTGGAAAGACAATTTGATCGTTGCCATCATTATCTGCATCACGATGATTTTAAACTCCATTATGGCAACTCTTCTCGGTTGCGTGATTCCACTTGCACTGAAAAGATTGAAAATAGATCCGGCGTCCGGGAGCGGTGTATTATTAACTTTCATTACAGACTCCTTCGGATTTTTCACATTCCTTGGTATTGCTACTCTTGCACTTAAATATTTCGCATAATACACTTTAGCTATACAAGGGAGTGTGCCACTCGTGTCTGGAAATTTACAAGAGATTGCCAAGGTTATTCAATCTTCTCAATCCATACTTTTGTCTACTCATAGAGAACCTGATGGTGACGGCCTTGGCGCACAAATTGGTCTTTATCATGCTCTCAAAAAAATGGGAAAGACAGTTCGTATTTTGAATGTAGATACTTCTGCTACAAAGTACGATTTTTTGCTTACAAAAAATCTACTCCAAGTTTTTCAAGGCCCTCATGATAAGGTTGAAAAAACAGATATCGCCTTGATCTTAGATACAAATGACAAAAGACTTCTGGATACTTTATTTGTAAAACTCGAAGTGAATTGCAAACACATTGCATTTATTGATCATCACCCTATTCTCGTGAATGGGCCAAAACCTCCGGATCTTTCGGTGATTGATGTGAAGGCGGCAAGCACTGGTGAGATTGCTTTTAATTTGATTAAGCTTTTAGGTGTTGAGCTGGATACAAATATTGCAGAGGCAATTTATACTTCTCTTGTTTTTGATACTCAGCTTTTTAGATTCATTAGAAATTCTCCAAATACACATTTGATCGCGGCAGAACTTTTACAACACAATATCAATCCTGAAAAAATTCACAGATCTCTTTTTGGTGATTTCACTAAAAATAAATTGATGTTCAATGCAAAGGCCCTCAACAGTGTTGAGTTTCACTGCAACGACCAAGTGGCTTTCTTGAGATTCTTCGAAAAAGATCTCGAAGCATTAGGACTCAATAAAGATCACACTAAAGATATCATCGATACAATTATGAACATTGATACCATCGAAGCGGCTCTCGTCGTGCGCGAGATTACTCCGAATGAATTCAAATTGAGCTTTAGAAGTAAAGGTAAAGTCGAAGTTCTACGTGTGGCTGAAGAGTTTGGCGGTGGCGGTCACTTGTATGCTGCTGGCTCCTATGCGCATGGAGATCTCGATGATATCAAAATCAAATCCATCACTCACCTCATGCAGCAACTAAAGAACATAGTCAAAAAAGATCCAGAGCACAAAGGTTCCGGTAATGGCACAAAAGCCTAAAAAAGAAATCGTCTGCTTCTGCAATAATATTGAAAAAAAAGTGATCGAAGATGCCATTGTGAATGGAGCCGATACGCTCAATAAAATTTTTGATTCCACATGCGCCGGCATCGGTGCCTGCGGCGGGTCTTGCCGAGTGAAGCTCCACCAAATGCTTGAGAGCTATCAAAAAGATGGGAAATTTCCAGAAACCTTAAAAACGAAAAAATAACGCACTTGAGACACTGAAAGGTGCCGAGCAACTTTTATAAGTTATGTTGAATTTTGATTTGGCTGAGAAGTTCTCGGCAGGATTCTTCTAGCATATCTAGCACCAACTCGAAGCCATCTTCGCCGGTGTGATACGGATCTGGAACGCCTTCTCCCTTCCATTGGTTAGAGTAATCGAGCATAAGTTTTATGACTTTGCTTTGTTTGTGGTTTTCTGGGCAGAGCTCGATCATGGCTTGTAAGTGGCTGCCATCCATTGCGATTAAATAATCGAAATTTTTAAAATCGTCTCTCACTATTGGTCGAGATAATATTTGTGAAAGATCGAAGCCACGCTTCTTTGCGTGCAATTGCGTTCTGTGATCTGCGCTGTCGCCTTCGTGATAGTCCAATAAGCCCGCAGACTCGATATAAATCTTTTCTGAGAGTCCTTCGTCATCGACGTACTTTCGAAAAATTCCTTCAGCGGTGGGCGATCTACAGATGTTTCCCGTACAAACAAATAATACTTTGATCATAAATTTCCTTCAGAGATATTCAGTGAAGTATTATGTTACAAAAGAAAAAGGCTCAATGCAATCATTGAGCCCTGTACTGATTATACGAGTTAATTAAAAAGCTGGAATGTATGGTATTGCCTGGTCGACTCTTGTTACGTCTTCGCCGTGACAGCCATCATTTGAACAAACATTTGATTTTCGGCAGCCATTTGAATAAACAAAATCTTGCGCCCCACGCACAAGGATACCTTCAATCTCACCTGTTTTCTCGTTGAATACCGCTGAACCTGAATTACCACCGTAGGTATCTAGGTTTGCAACAAAGTGTTCGCTCTTAACTTCACGAACATTTGCACCTGCGGAAACTTTGGTTGGAATCCCTGCTGGGTGGCCAATCACAACGAGTGGATCTTTTACAGATACCGGTGCACCTCTGTTGACAGAAAGTACATCGTGACCGATTACAGATCTATCTAGCTCTATCACCGCATAGTCACCACCGCTTGATAATTCTTTTCTAGCAACAATTTTTTTGCATGAATAAACATCTAGAGCTTGCACTGTAGATAAGTCCTTGCCTGCATAAGAATAACCAAATCCAAATACAAATTTTGTACTATTACAAGCTGTCTGCGATCTCACGCAATGACCTGCCGTCATGATAAGATTATGTCCTACCAATGAACCTGAGCAGAATCCTGAACTCTTTTGTTCCCTAAATGGTTCATCGGCACAGAGATTGTACGACTGACCGTAATTGTCTCCGCCAACTTTCAAAGTTCCATTTTCGCCTTCGGCAAGGTCTGAACTATTGAATAATGCAACAGTTGAATCGGCTTTTTTCTGCCAATAAGCACTCGATTGATAAACTTCGACTCTATCGTCGTCTCCGTAAATAACTCTTTCATCCGCGTGAGCTGCAACGGTAAATGACAATAACGTTAGTATTAAATATTTTTTCAAAGCTTCCCCCTCCTGGAAAAGTTGTAGATTTAATAACATTATAGGGATTAAAAATTTTATTTGTGGTTAAAGAACACTAGCCTCGACTCAGATAATTTAATTCTAGACTAAATTCTGAGGAGCAACTATCAATAAGTAATGAAGGTCATTTTGATACCGTGTCTAAAAGACAACTACTGTTATGTTGCACAAATAAATGCGGGGAAAAGTGTCCTTAATATTCTTGTAGATGCGCCAGACTTTCACGCTATCGATGATTACTTCACTCAAAACAATCTGCAAATTGATTTTATTCTCAGCACTCACCACCATGGTGATCATGTCGACGGAAATTCAAAACTTAAAAACAAATACAACTGCAAGATCTATGGTTCTGGTGAAGATGCAGATCGCATTCCTGGTATAGATTTTAAACTAAAACCAGAAGAAATTTTTAAAATTGGCAACACCGTGATCGAAACTCATTATGTTCCAGGCCATACTCATCACCATATTGTTTACTATATACCCGAAGGTCCTGCGCTCTTTTCTGGTGACACGCTTTTTTCTATGGGATGCGGAAGGCTTTTCGAAGGCACATATGCGGAAATGTATAAGAGTTTACAAAAAATAAAAACTCTACCGAATGAAACCAAAATTTATTGCGGCCATGAATACTCTGAGAAAAACGCCCAGTTTGCTCTGAGCGTAGATGGCGACAATACCCCTCTTAAAAAACGATACCAAGAGGTTTTAAAGTTGAGATCTGAGAATCGACCAACGGTCCCCACCACTCTGGCTCTCGAGAAAGAAATAAACCCTTTCTTAAGAGCATCCTCTGTTGACGAATTTAAAAAATTAAGACAACTTAGAGATAATTTTTAAATTTATATTTTTTAGATTAAAAGGTGGTCATGGATCTAACATACAGTCAATATTTGAAGGTTGATGAAATTCTTAAACTTCAACAGCCAAAAAGTTCCGGACCTAAGAGCAAAACCGAGCACGATGAAATGCTCTTTATCATTATCCACCAAGTTTACGAACTTTGGTTTAAACAAATCCTCCATGAAATGACATTACTGAATAAAAATTTAAACACTGGTGAAACCTATCTGTGTCTTTCAAACTTAAAACGCATTTTGACAATATTAAAAACCATCGTTGGACAGGTTGATATTTTAGAGACCATGACCCCTCTACAATTTGCTTCCTTCAGAGGATTACTAGAAACCTCTAGTGGCTTCCAATCACTTCAATTTAGAAAAATCGAATTTATGCTCGGCCACAAAAGGGAAAAAATGCTTGAGCACTTTAAGCCTGAAGGTGCTCATTTTGATGAACTCAAGGCGGTATATGAAAATCCTACCGTCTATGATGCATTTTTAAACCACTTAAAGATTAAAAAGCATGCAGTTCCGGATGTGCTACTAAAAAGAAACGTTGCTCAGCCCATCGAAGAAAACTTGGATTTGCAAAAAATACTGATGGAAATTTACAAGACCGACCCTCTGCTCTCTCAGCTGTGCGAAAGGCTAGTGGATCTTGATGAGGGGCTCCAAGAATGGCGATATCGCCACGTTAAGATGGTAGAAAGAACCATCGGAGTAAAAATGGGAACTGGTGGATCTCCTGGCGCAGAGTATCTTAGAAAGACACTCTTCCAACCGATCTTTCCAGACTTATGGAGCATCCGTTCACAGTTCTAACCAGACCGAATTTTCATTGGCAGATCCGCTGGAAAATGATTGAATACCAATTGAGAAATACATTTAGTCAGTCATGCTTCGAAAGGATCTACCTATGTCAGCTCAATTATTAGTTCATTCTAAAGATAGTTTTAAAACAAAGTCAAAACTTAAAGTCGGCTCTAAGGAGTATACGATTTTTGATATTCAAAAAATCAATCACCCAAATTTGAAGAAGCTTCCCAATTCTATCAAGGTTTTACTTGAAAACCTTTTGAGGCACGAAGATGGATTGAATGTGACTCGCGAGGATATTGAGAGCTTACTCGGTATGGATAAAAAATCTCTAGAAAGAGAAATATCATTCTTCCCTGCGAGAGTTCTTATGCAAGACTTCACCGGCGTTCCTGCGGTTGTGGATCTCGCAGCGATGAGAGATGCTGTAAAAAAATTAGGCGGAGACGTAACAAAGATCAACCCTCTCATACCAGTGGATCTTGTGATCGATCACTCTGTGACTGTTGATCATTACGGAACAAGCAAGTCCTTTGATGAAAATGTAAAAGTAGAATTTGAGAAAAACCAAGAAAGATATGTATTCCTAAAATGGGGCCAAGGTGCATTCAATAATTTCAGAGTAGTACCTCCTGGAACCGGAATTTGCCATCAAGTGAATTTGGAATATCTTGCAAAAACTGTTTGGACGACAAAAACTCCGAGCGAAGAGTATGCTTATCCAGATACACTCGTAGGAACTGATAGTCATACAACTATGGTGAATGGTCTCGCCGTTCTTGGCTGGGGCGTGGGCGGTATCGAAGCCGAAGCAGCAATGCTTGGTCAAGCAATCAGCATGCTTATTCCAGAAGTAATTGGTTTTAAAATCGAAGGGCAACCGAAGGAAGGCGTTACTGCAACGGATCTAGTTCTAACCGTTACAAACATGCTTAGAAAAAAAGGTGTTGTTGGTAAGTTCGTAGAATTCTACGGACCAGGCTTAAAAAATCTTCCTCTTGCGGATAGAGCGACAATTGCGAACATGGCTCCTGAATATGGCGCAACTTGTGGATTCTTTCCGATCGATGAAGAAACAATGAAGTACTTAAAGCTTTCTGGTCGTGATGCTGACACTTGCGCGCTTGTTGAAGCTTACGCAAAGCAAACTGGATTCTGGAGAGATGGATCTGGCGATGGAATTCAATTCAACGATACAATGACCTTAGATATCTCGACTGTTGAATCTTCTCTTGCAGGACCGAAAAGACCGCAAGACAGAGTGTCTTTATCTGTCGCTCACTCTGATTTCAAAAATCAATTGGCTCTTGGATTTAATGTTCCGGCAGAAAAAACATCAAAAGAACAAAGTGCAACAACCGTGGAAGGCGCTGATTACAAACTTGGAAATGGCGACGTAGTTATCGCTGCCATCACAAGCTGCACCAACACTTCAAATCCTTACGTTATGGTGGGTGCAGGAATTGTTGCGAAGAAAGCTGTTGAAAAAGGCTTAACAATGAAACCTTGGGTGAAGACCTCTCTCGCTCCGGGATCTCAAGTTGTCACTGACTATCTAGAAAAAGCAGGATTACAAACTTATCTTGATAAAGTAGGCTTTAACCTTGTTGGTTATGGTTGCACGACTTGCATTGGTAACTCTGGACCTCTTCCACTTCCCATTTCAAATGCAGTGGAAAAAGGAAATCTAGTGGTGGCTTCGGTACTTTCTGGAAATAGAAACTTTGAAGGAAGAATTAACCCGCATTCAAAAGCAAACTATCTTGCCTCTCCACCACTTGTGGTGGCTTATGCCCTCGCCGGCACTATGACCATTGATTTTGCAAAAGATCCCATTGGAAATGGTAAAGATGGAAAACCAGTTTTCTTAAAAGACATCTGGCCAACAACGAAAGAAGTGAACGACACTGTTCATGGTGTTTTAACTACGCAAATGTTCAATGGTCGTTACAATAATGTTTTTGCAGGCACAACTGATTGGCAAAAAATTCAGACTACAACCTCTGAGAACTACAATTGGACAGAAAGCACTTACATCAAAAATCCTCCATACTTTGCGACAATGAAAAAAGCACCAGAAGCTCTTAAGGATATTCATGGTGCAAGGCCACTTGCGATCTTAGGTGACTCCATCACGACAGATCACATTTCGCCTGCTGGAAATATCAAAAAAGATTCGCCTGCTGGAAAATTTTTGGGCTCAAAAGGCATTCCTCCCAATGACTTCAACTCTTATGGCGCTCGTCGCGGAAATGACGATGTCATGGTGAGAGGAACTTTTGCAAATATCAGACTGAAAAACGAAATGCTTCCAGGCACAGAAGGTGGCATCACCAAGTACATCCCGACTGGAGAAACTATGTCGATCTATGATGCTTCAATGAAGTATCAAGATTCCAAGACTCCACTTGTAATTATCGGTGGTAAAGAATACGGAACGGGATCATCACGTGACTGGGCTGCAAAAGGAACTTTACTTCTTGGAGTAAAAGCTGTGATCACAGAAAGTTTTGAGAGAATTCATAGATCCAATTTGATTGGTATGGGAGTTATTCCATTACAATTTATGCCAGGTACAGACAGAAAAACTTTGAAACTGGATGGAACTGAGATCTTTGATATTCAAGGTATTGAGTCGGGACTTAAGGCTGGTCAGGAAATGGATATGACGATCACTCGCTCAAATGGAAATAAAGAAAAGATCAAAGTGAAATCAAGACTGGACACTGCCGTTGAAGTCGAATATTTTAAAAATGGTGGAATCCTGCATTACGTGCTGCGCAAACTCACATCGTAGTCTCATAAATAATTTACAACTTAGAATCAATCTACACAGTGCTCGCTGAAATTTCGGCGGGCACCTTAGTTTCAGAGTGGGTTTACGTGTATAAAAACGTAATGCGAAATCAAAAAACATAACTTTTTGTTTAAATAATAACACAATACGCGCTATCACCCACTATCAAATGAAAAAAACAATAGCAGTGTTCTTCATCTTAATGGTGTTGAAAGCCGTGGCTTTTGCCCAAACATCTTTATTTCCAACTCCCGCACCAAACTCTCCGGTACCGAGACAACCTCTCATCGCAACACAACAAAATACGGCGCCACTATTCCCAACTTATCCAACGAACAACACCTGTATTTTTGGCAACACAAACATTAGAACTTATGCCGATCAATTAGAAAAATTAATTCTCACCGAACAAGATTCGTTCTTAGCCGCATACAAGAGAGAACAAGAAAAACAATTAATCCCTAGTTATTTTCGAGAAACCAGTTTCCAAAGCTTTATAAATAGAGAGCAAATTTCATGCGCTATGAAAAGAATCCCTTATGTTACACAAAGTAAAAAAACTTGCGCCTCTTCAGCAGAGAATGGAACTTACGTAAAACAAACTCCCTGCGTAACAGACGGTGTGGTGGATTATATCTATTGGGGCTTAAACGAAGCTTTAAGATGTTATGGTGACTCTATTGATAGTTTTGAGAGAAAAATAATTTTTAAAAAACTAAATCACGAATCAGCTTTTGGATTTTTCTTTCAATATGATGGAGGAACTGGAATCGCACAGTTAATTCGAGGAACTCAAAAGAATTTATTCCATCCGGGAAACGCAGGATTTCGATTTCTTAAAAAACATGTTACGAACAATCCCAGGTCCTGCGAAAATTTCAAAAAACTCTTAGCCAGAACCACGCAAATAAAGAATTTAAAATCTTGCGAATTCATTTCCATGGGTGACGGAATTGGCAGGAGCTTATTGGGTGGAATCGGACTTTACCTTCATTATCGCAGCGATGAAGCAAATCCTTACAATGCAGAAAAATTGTTGGCTTACTGGGGCTACGCCAAAACAAATACGGATCAGTATAGACAAGTAAGATCTTATATCACTCTAGGAATGTATAATAAGGGCCCAGGAGCTGTTCTCAATACAATTAAAGGTTCCATCGGTAAAAGCGCTCTAAGAAAAAAATCTGAGGCCGAAGCTTTCAATATCGTAATGAAGTTAGTTAAAAGAAGTAATTTTTATGGTTACGTGAAGGCCGTAGAAAATAGCACAAATTCAATCTTTGATCGCACCGGCTCTTGCAAAATTTAATCAGCCAAGCTCTAGGAGTGCACTCCGCCAATGTTGATGACTACATTGCCGCGCTTGTGACGTCCACTAGTGTATTTGTAAGCTTCAGGAATTTGTTCAAATGAATACTCTCTATCAATGGTAGGCTTGTATTGGCCTCTTTCATAAAGCTGAATTAATTCCAATAAAAGATCTTTCGACTCTGCTCCTACTCCTGTAATGACTTTCTTTTTTGTGGATATAGTTTGTACACTACCAAATAACATTTGCCCAAGCCCAGCCGCTATTAAAACCAATCGACCGAAGTCTTTAAGGGAACCAAGACCTTCTGAGACTTTGAAGTTTCCAACAATATCAAAAATAACGTCATATTTGGTTTCAGATTTCCAAAATACTTCCTTATTATAGTCCAACACATAATCAGCACCGATGGATCTAACTAGTGGAAAGTTTTCTTGGCTGCAGACAGCTGTAACGACCGCTCCCAGGTGCTTTGCAATCTGAATTGCCGCAAGTCCCACTGCACCTGATGCGCCGTGAATCAACACATGCTCTCCGCTCTTGACGTTTGCTTTATATTTTAAAAAATCAAGAGTAGTTAATCCTCCAAAAGCTAAGCACGCAGCCTCTTGAAATTTCATATTCGAAGGCTTTTTAAGAATAAGACTATCTTCTTTTACTTTTACAAATTCGGTATGACCTCCAAATTTTGCACCAAGAACTGCAACTACTTCGTCTCCAACTTTAAATGTTTTTACATTTGGACCCATAGCCTTGATCACACCCGAAATTTCGGTTCCCAAAATAGGTTGCCTGGGTTTGGAAAAACCAAAAATAAGTCTTGCAAGCCCACCCATACCTTTGGGCATTTCGAAACTTTGAATGCGCCAATCTGCGGTTTGAACAGAGCTGAACTTCACTTCGATAAGCAAATCACTGTCGCCGAGCACAGGCATATCTACATCAACCAGTTTAAGATAGTCTAATGACCTATAACCCGTACAAAACATTGCCTTCACAAATTACTCCTAAAAAATATTTTTTTCGATCAGTTGTTGTACCAAGACAGAAAGAAAAGCTTCGTCTTCTTGATTAAATCTTCCAACATTTGGCGAATCTAAATCCAATACACCAAGAATTTTTCCTTTGGCCTTCATTGGAATAACAATCTCAGAATTTGAGGCGACATCACAAGCGATATGACCTGGAAACTCATGTACATCTCTAACTATTATGTTACGAACTTCTTTCACCGCAGTTCCGCAAACTCCATTTCCAACTTTAATTAGAGTGCAAGCAGGCTTTCCTTGAAATGGACCCAAATAAAGAGTTTCACCTTCTAAAAGATAAAATCCAGCCCAATTGAGATCTTTCATCTCAGACATAATAAACGCAGAAGTGTTTGATAAATCTGTAATCCACTTCCCAATAAGAAGTGCCTCGTGCTGTTTTAAAAGTGATTTTTGAGATTCATTTAAGACCATAGACTCTTGTTATACTCTTTTCGTATTGACTCATGGATAAATGCCACTAAGAAGCTGTGGGTCAAGATCCCGTTAAACGGTTTCTTCTTTTGATCTCATCGACCTTATCAAAAAATTCTTTAAGCTTCTTATCCATTTCTTTCTTTAAATAAATTGGGTTCT
>JANMFM010000174.1:0-15705 GCA_031374125.1 Bdellovibrionales bacterium | reverse complement strand
GGCGATCACAATAAATAATAAAATTAAAAATAGTTTTTTCATCGTCATGTCCTTGGTTAAAAACCAAAAAAAAGGGATGCTGAAACAGCATCCCCTCTTTCGAATCCCAGATAAATCTGGAGATTATCTCTCCGGTATTATCTCTTACTGTATTGGTATCTCTTACGAGCGCCAGATTGACCGTATTTCTTACGTTCAACCATTCTCGGGTCACGAGTCAGGAAGCCCGCTTTTTTAAGCACGCCTCTCAGCTCAGGATTTAATCCAACAAGAGCTCTTGCGATCCCGTGTCTGATAGCTCCGGCTTGACCAGAAATACCGCCACCGACAACTTTAACTCTCAAGTCAACTTTACCAAGATTATTAGTCTCAGTTAAAGGTTGTTGGACGATCAATCTGTGTGTCCCAGTAACTAAGTATTTTTCGAATTCTTGATCGTTGATAGTGATTTTACCAGTACCAGCTTTTAAGTAAACTCTAGCTGCACTAGTTTTTCTTCTTCCAGTTGCATAGATGAATTTTGATGCTGCTGCAGCCATGATTAGTTCCCTCTCACTTTCTTAGTCAATAATGTATAAGCTTCAGGCTTTTGAGCTGCGTGATCGTGCTCAGGTCCTTCAAAGATTTTAAGTTTAGTTAAAAGTTGTCGAGAAAGCTTGTTCGTTGGAAGCATACCTTTCACAGCCAAAGTTAACATTTTTTCTGGTTTTTCTCTCAACATGTCTTTTGCAAGAGTTGATTTTAAGCTACCAAAATATCCAGAGTGTCTGAAATATTGTTTTGTTTCCATTTTTGTTCCGCTCATAGTTAATTTATCAGCGTTAACAACAACTACGAAATCACCCGTATCAATGTGCGGAGTAAATTGTGGTTTGTGCTTTCCTCTTAAAAGAGTAGCGATTTGAGTTGATAGACGGCCGAGTGTTTGTCCACTAGCATCGACAACCCACCATTTTCTTTCAACTTCATCAGTTTTAGCCTGCCAAGTTCTCATTTTTTTGTATCTCCAAAATTTTTTAAGCAGCACGTGGCTGCTCAATTTACCAAAGGCTTTACCAGAGCTTTCAGCGGTTCATACTCACTTACAGAATCATAAACAACGGGTGTGCTTAGGACTTTGCAGAAGTATTAAAGAGTAATCTTTTAGAATTTCAGGCACTTATTGTCAAGCGTTTGGGGGTACTTTACTGCAACTAAATAGAGACCTTCGGGGTCCGCCGTTTTGAGGGCGACCTTGCGATTTTTAGCTTCTAGGATTTCCTTCATCTTTTCAATGGGTTGGCCGTGCTTTTCCAATGCTAGGGCCGTACCCACAATATTTCGAACCATTTGCTTTAAAAACCCATTTCCACGGATATAAAATTCAACCCAGCCCGGCTTACGCAAAACCCACTTTGCTTCATAGATTTCACGAGTAGTGGTCTTGAGCTCGGTTCCGGCATTTTGGAAGCTCTTAAAGTCATGGGTACCAATCAAACATTTTGTGACTTCATTCAAATAATCGAGATCCAAGGGCTTTCTGATCCAGACGGATTTATTCCAGAGTTGGCTCGACGGAGTCTTCGCATTTCTAATCAAATATTTGTATGTTTTTTCGAGAGCATCACGTCTTGCGTGAAACTCTTTTGGAGCGGTGTAGGTTTCCTTGATCACCAAGAATCTTGGGCAAGAGGCTTGTAGAGCGGTTCTTAAATTAATTCTTGTGGGATCGGTGGAGCAATCAAAATGCGCAACCTGATGGAGAGCGTGGACGCCGCGATCGGTTCTTCCTGAAGCCTGCACGGCAATGGGTTCTTTGAAAATTTTCGAAAGCTTTTCCTCGAGTACGCCTTGTACGGTATATGCGCCCTCAGATTGTTTTTGCCAGCCCATAAAGAGAGACCCGTCAAAGGACAAGTCCAGTCTTACTCTATAAGGTTTGGTTTTTTTTGGGTGATCAAGCTCCATTGAGCTAACATATCCTAATACCGTGCTCGCTATGGCAAGCACTAAATAGAAGTTTTGTAATTTAGGGTAAATATTTTTTCACGGGTGGGGATAACATGAAATTAATTTTTGCTAAGTCCGTTTTGTTCAGTTTGATTTTATTGGTAGGATCTTCTTCACTCGCTAATTTTACCGGAGTTTGGATGGGTGAAGGAACAGTAACAACTCGAGATGGTCGTGAGATCTCTTGCAATCAGTTTGTTTTGAATGTCACTCACGGTACAGACAAAATGGAATTTGGACGCTTTAGTTATGGTTGTGATGAATTTGCTTTCAACTTCACTCCGCCGGTATTGACTCTTGGAGAAAAGAAAATTGTCTCTCAAGATACTTTCTGGAAAGAAGAAAAGGTTGGAAAAATTTCTTCCACTAGAGCAGATTTACTTTTTCCATTGGCCAACAATGGCAAAGCTCGTTACACCGTGAGAAAAACTTCAGACAACGAAATGAATTATTTAGACGAACAAATTGGCATCAATGCGGAAACTGGGAAAGAAGAAATCACCGCCATCAGAGCAAAACTGAAAAGAGTTGAATAAGCTTCTGAATTCCAGCATAAGTTCATCATGTGGAATCCAAGAGAGTTTTTCAAAAATATATTTAAAAAACCTAAAGAAAAAATTCCGTCAGACAATCTGACGGAGTCGAATGAATATTCTTATATCAATGAAAGAGGTTTAACGGTTTTTACAGAGAAGTATCTTTTGGAAAGAGGATATTGTTGTGAGAACGGATGTAAACATTGTCCTTATGGCTACCGAAAGCCACCTATAAAAAATAAGAGTTAAATCCGAATTTAATTCGGATTCCGGCTTATCCCGAATTCTATTGGAAAAATTAATTACAATTGAACATGGTTTTAAAAATGCAAAGGGATCTTGTGTTCCAACAAGATCCCTTTTGGACAGAAACTTCCAGGTCTAGCCTAGGAGGTTGCGAATGCCCTATAACCCATATAGAGTATTTCGTCGAATTTTGAGTATAACTTTAATCGTTTTAAGAATTTTGTGGCTTTGGTTGCAAATTTTGAATCAGTTTTAGTAACTTAAGAAAGCATGGATGGATTTAAAATCCGGATCCTTGGGTTGTTTCAATGTGGGATCTTGTTGGGGCGCTTAGAATTCTACCATGATTCCGCCGTTGATGATGTCGTCGGAGAAATCAAAATCAGAACCCATGGATTCTAGTCGACGATACTCTGCAGTTAACCACAGGTGGTTTACGCCGTATTGTCTGTCAATTTCGGCCATCATGTCTCTTCCCAATGTATCGAGTAAGAATGATCCGCCTAAGGCAAAGTGAAAGTGAGGGGCTCCGCCGAATTTGAAATCTGCGCCATCATCTCTGGCTTCGATGAAAGTAACGTAATCAATTCCAACCTCACCGTAAGGAACGATCCATTGTCTATTGAAAATATCTAGGCGATAAATTGCAGCGATGGAGTTGGGAAACATATAGAAGTTGTATTTTTCCATGGCGTCTGTTGTTGGGACTCCGGTGCTCGGTGGTGTGAAACTTTGAGTGAACTGTCCCTTACCACTTGCGAGCATTAGGCCTGAACCCACTTTAAGACCCAACTTTCCGAAGGATTGGTAGAATTGCCATTCATAATCAATAAGCAAGACAGGCTTCTTGTCATCGCCATAAATTTGCTCAAAAGAAACATCTGAGGCGGGATTTGATAGATTTGGGAACGAAGCCATACCAAACTTAAATGATGAAGCGCTTTTTTGTGGACTCGCATCTACATTGTAAAGGTATTCACCTTTTTTGGTGATCTTGAATAATCCTTTTTCGGAAAGCTCGTCCAATCTTTTTTCTTCGGGAACTCTTTGGTAGGGTTTCCATTTTTCCGGGCTTTCTTTGACATTGCTGAAATTTTTCTTTGGAGTGGGTGCGACGATTTCTGGTGCGTAATCTTCTTCGGCTTGGATGGATTCTTGAGAGCTTTTTTCTAATTCAGAGAATTCATCATTTTCTGTTCCGTTGTAAGGTGGCTCGTTAGGAGCAGATTCTTTTGTTGTGGTGGTTGATCCATCGGTGGAGAAGAAATTTTCTTGAGCCAAAGCTTTTTTGGAAAAACTCAATCCGGCAAAAACCAAGAGGAAAATTAAAAGATTTTGTTTAGAAGAGTTTTTTTTTATTTTCTTTTCTCTTAAGAAAACAAAACTGAGTAATACCATGGTGACCACAAACATAAACGGCATTAATCCCATGTAAAGTACTGCCGTTGAAACGGCCCATACGGGCCAGAGGAGAGCTCTGGTTGCTGTTTTTAGAAATTTATTTTCTTTGATGACTGCTGCAATTGGAGGAGAGTTTTTGTAATAGAATTTTACAAATTTTTGTCCTAGTGAGAATTTATTTAAAACTTCATCTCTGAATTTTTTGAAAGTTTTTACTTTGGCATTGAGCGGTGAACCATAGGCTGCCGTAGAGATAAAGCAGTTTTGGTTGTCCTCGAGAAGTCCGTAAACTTCTCTCGGCTCTACGGAGTGTTGGTCCACTACGCAATTAGCGCCAGCGAGATCTTTAAACACACCGATGTTTCCGGCCTCATCTTGAAAGCCGAACATAACAACGTATGTCTCTCCGTTTGTTAGGCCTTGATCAATTCTGCCATCAACAACTTCTTTGTTGCTATCCAAGTCGATAAGATAACTATCGCTATCGTTATTTACGATATCAGGAGTTGCGCTGACAGCAGCACAATTTGTTGGCTTGAAAAATCCTCTCAGGCCCACGATGGGAGCTGCGCCTGTGGCAGAGAAATCTGCAACGGTAGAAAGATCTGTTAAATAAGCTTTTTCATCTCCGGGAAAGAGCGCGTAGTCAGCAACACCAGTATTTATTGCAACATCGTTTGAAAGCGAGAGGCCAGCATTTAATGGCATTGCATAAACACCAATGTTTAGGTTGATAAAATCATCTGGGATCCCATCACCGGTGCTATCCACTCCGAGTTTAAAAACTTTAGGTGTTCCTATAAGTGTGCTAGCAGCGCCACCGCAAGCGGCGTCGTTTATGAGTTTTAAACACAAAGTCGACCACGGAATAGAAACTGTATAATCTTGGCCCGCGACGTAGTTATTGATGGTTGTAAAAGAAACGGCTTGGTTGTCTGTGCCTACGACCATCACAACTTTTCCGTTAGTGTTGTCAGATTTCATGACGATTTCTAAAGTTGTAGTACTGCAAACCGTTCTTAGATTGCATGAAGCGCGCGATATCAGGCGTTCGCAACTATTTATAGTTGTAGTTTCATTATTACAAGCAAGACGACCCGAAACCCCGGCCATAATATCAATGTTGGTACTACTTTCATTCTCATCAGGATCTAAATCCACTTCATTAGAAGCATTGTTGACGGCGGAAACTGTTACCGCCGCTTGAAGACTCAAATCTGATAAATGAACTAATAAACCAATAAAAATAATAAAGAGTATTTTCATACTTAAATCAGATCATCGAGAATTGAAATTGTCTATGCTTTTTAGGGAAAAAAGTTCTACTCGTAATAATCGAGATCGTTAGGGGATTCGTTGATCTGTCTGCGCTTTACCGTTTGTGCTTTACCGAATTTGAAAACGCCAAAAACTGCTCCGAGGGCGGCGTAAGTTAAGAACACAACAAAGAGCATGATTTCTGGTTTCCAAGCCACAATGATCAAAATCATTACGCCTAAAACTAAATAATGAAAAGGCATTCTCTCTCTGAAATCCAAATCTTTAAAGCTTCTGTATCTAAAAGTAGAAACCATAACAAAGGAAAGGAGGAACGTGATCGTGAGAAGTCCCCAATGGCGATAGCCTTCGAGACCCAACTCATTAAAAGCAAGTACCGAACTCGCCACAATACCCGCAGACATCGGAATTGGGAGACCTTGAAAGTCTTTGCTCTCTACGCTTCCAATTTGGGTATTGAATCTTGCGAGTCTTAAAGCCCCACATGCTACGAATAGAAAACTTGCAAGCCATCCTACTCTGCCGAAGGGTTGAAGGGCCCACAAGAACATCAGAATTGCGGGAGCCATACCGAAACTGATCAAATCACAGAGAGAATCAAACTCTGCTCCGAACTTACTCGTAGCTCTTGTCATTCTTGCTACGCGACCATCGAGCAAATCAAAAACAGCAGCTGCAACGATGGCATAAGAGGCGATGGTGAATTCTTGTTTGATAGAGTGAATAACAGAAAAGAAACCAAAGAACATATTGGTCGCTGTTAATAGATTGGGTAGAACGTAAATCGTTAAGCCTAATCTTTCGCGAATAGGGAGATGGGGACGCTGGAATCTTTTTCTTCTAAATCTCATATGCTCCCTACATTATGGAGAACTGTGCCCAAAGTAAACATGCGCTGAGTATTGGGAATGTGAAATTATCATCAAGTCCAAAAACCGGAGTTAATTCTGAAATTGCGCCAATAAGACCAGCAACTAAGCTTGCTAAAATCAAACGCTCGGACATCAGACCGGTGCCCGAAAAATAAACAACGCTCACAAGGGCGCAAGCGATAAATCCCGCAATAGTTCCCTGGAGAGTTTTCTTGCCCACTAGAATATCTTTTCCGTACATAATCCCAAAAATACTTGAGATTGGGTCGCCAACCGCTAGCATCAAAAGAGATAGGGTTACGATTTCTTTCGGAAAGATCACGGCGATCGCTGTTACGCCTATGGTAAGGTAAGTCATTCCGGTGAGATTATTCACTTCGCTTTTACGAACGAAAGATCCAAAAGTGGATAATAATTTGTCATTTAATTTTTTTGATTTGAGTCTAAAAAGATCAACACATAAACAGAGTAAGGTAAAGCCCACAAATAAAATCAGCATTTCTTTACGAGGCATAAAGTAATAGAGAGCAGCTATAGTGCCGGCCCCTAACATATGATAAATTCGCCTCGCTAAATGCAAATCTGATCGTACCTTCAATGTGGCTCCCTCAATAGATGTCTTCATAGGCATATAAAGCCAATCATAACCTTGATAAAACTCCGTAATCAATACAAAAGGCGCCAGCTTTTTTTGAATACAAGACACCCGTTGGCGTTTTTTGGCATTTTGCTCGGATAGCCTTTTTATATTAATAATAATATTTAATAATATTAGATACTTAGGTCGATGGCGTGAGGTCTAAAGTTTGCATATTTGAAGCCTATGAGAGTGTATTCGGTGTTCAACCTTTTTATAGCTTTGGTTTTGCTGTCTTCAGAGGCAGTTCAGGCTGTTGCGCATTCATGGAGAGAAGAGGATTCAAGACCGGGCTACTCCGAAAATTTAAAACCTGAAAATGATGAAGTGGGCGAGATTCTTTATGCTGTAGATAGCCCTTACAAAAACGAAGTTCACTATAACGATAGAATCTTTGATCCCACTCTAAAAAAAGACGTCACTCAGCGCTATCGAGAAAAATTTGGCAGAACCGAGGCCGAAATCATTCAGTCGAGAACGCCGTATTTGAACAGTAACTTTTCAGAAGGCGCATCGATCACTTTCAACGAACAAGAATATCAAGCCCAACAAAAATCATTCGGCAATTATGTTGCTAAAAGAGTGGTTGAATATCATTTCGAAAAAGAAGCCAAAGACAATCCGAGTTTGCGTGGAGTTTACGAAGCAAAACAAACCGTGGAAAACGCAAGTGCATCGGTAGGCCAATTTAAAGTCCGAGCGAGATATAGAATTGCTTCAAACAGTATTCTCGCTTACATCAAAAATCCTTACGTGAATCTTGAGGGTCGATTTGAGATGAGCGGAGAGAAAGAAACCGTACTTTCTGTTTCTAGAGATTTAGGTCAAGGTTATTCACTTTTAACAGATTATTACTTTGTGAATACAAGATGGGATTGGATTGGTAGAAAAACCATTACTCCAGCACTCTCCGTTTCGTTGACGTATTCTCCCTATAGAGACATGTGGGTCACGCAAGGCGTGCGTGGTGTTGAGATCTCAGAGCGTTTAATCATTGGCGGCCTGGGATATGTTTTTTAGTCAGGGTTTTTAATCTGTTTGTCTCCTTCTGATACAAGATACTGCGTAAAATATTGAAAAAACAAAACTGGTCTACTTTGCGTCAATAATTTGACCGAATTCTTCACTAGTGAAATTGCACAAAAAGTTTTTTAAAATTCACATGACTTTGTTTTTCGTTTTTGGATTCATAGCTTTTATGGGTCTTTATGAGACAACTCCTATGCAATTGATCGAATCACAAATCACGGGTCGTGCTCCTGCGAGTATAGCAGCGTCGGTAGCTATGAAGTCCACAGAGGTACTCAAGATCGATTGCGCGAACTTCAATCAAGAAGTAAAGGTACCAGCCCATCAAGTGCGTCTTGAAGGCTATCTGTGCGATAAATTACCAAATCAAAAAGAATTTTCCATTCGCAATGAAACCACTGGAAAAACAGCCACGTTATTCAACAAAGGCAAATCCGAATACATGACCGATTTCATCCAATTGAAAGACGGCAAAAACCAGATCACCTTGAGTTATGTATCAAAGAATCAACAAGTAAAAAAAGTCGATCTCACCATCCTTAAATAAAAAAAAGTGCCCCGCACCTTTGTGTGTCGCAACTGCATTATTTATGGAATCTGGGTTGGTTAAGGAAGTGAGTTTAGATTTTAGAAAGATTACTTCGTAGATTCTTTCACGAAGCGGGAGAAGTAGTATCTGCCTAGGTATTCTAGATTTACCGGTTGTTCTTGGTAGGTCCAGATCACTTCGTTGAAGGCGCCAAGTCTTGCTTCGATGGAATCTTCTTGGCCCATGCTGTCCAAAGCTTCCACTTGTGAAGTTAGCATATCTGCACCGTGATAATGGATTTTTGCGGTGATTACGCCGGGACGTCTTAAGGAGAAAAATAATTTAAAGCCATTTCTGAAAAGCATAAAATCTGCTTTTGTTTTTGAAATGCCATAAATCTTAACGCCCCCAACGGTTGCGCCTCTCATTTTGTTGTAAACGGCCGTGTGATCGATAAAAAGGTCTTTGAGTCTATTGAGAAACAGGATGGATTCGCCTTCAAGATTCTTGTCTTGATCAAAAGTTGGCGAGACATCGATGATTCCGCTCTCTTCCATCTTTTGTTCAGCTTCGACTAATTCTTTAATCCATTCCATAAATTCCCCCTCAAAAACACTTCAGGTCAGCCACTTTAGGCAGTTTCAGTATAGCCCAATTATGACTTTGATAGTCAATACCTAAAATGTGCTGACATATACGGGACTAAAAGACTTGAGGGGCTTGAATGGTAAAGTAAATGTTAAAACCGCCTTCAGCGTCCTCATCAAAACCATAGGCTCCCACAACTTTAAAGGTGATGGGGGCATGGTAGAAAACTGTGGTGTCTATTTTAAATTCAGCACCCGCAGACGTAAAATATTTTCCCAATTCTGCTCTTGAGTAAGAATCGTCTTCATTAAAGTAAATGCCTTTGAGTGTAAGTGTTTCGGCAAAGATGCTCGCATGAAATCTTTTGATAAAATATGGCGCGGGGCTGTCGGGTCCCTTCCATTTTTGCGAAAGCGGGAAGCGATATTCCACGGTTCCTGAGGCCATGGTGAATCCCATAAATTGTCCTGGCGGATAGCCGCGAGTGACAAAGCCTTCGTTATCGGGGCCAATGGTGTACTCTGCTTGAGAGCTTGTTGTTCCCAAAAGTAGGCTTCGATTTGCTTCGGTGTAAACGGCTTGGGCAGAGAGCGCGAGTACGTGGCGCTCCGGTAACCACTTGGTGTGAAAGTGCTGAAGCTTCACAAATGTTTCATCATAATTTGTCTTCGTGGAATTTTCGAAATATTTTGTGTACGTCGCTTTAGCGGATTGGCCCGAAGAAGAAATATCTAAAAGTTTTTTATCCATATTGTCGTAGGCAATTCCGGCGCTTGGCCCATCGAAATAGTGATCCACTTTCTTGGCCGGAGTCGTAACGTACGAGAAGAGATTTGATTTTAGATATTCATAACCTAGTTTTGCTTTCCAATCATTGCTGAGACCTGGAATATAAAACCAATGAGAGACGCCTACTTTCTGATCATGAGTAGTTTCTTGTAAGCTGTTGTGCCAATCGTAATCATCAAGGGCAAAGAGAATTGTTTTTCCGATAGAATTATCCCAAAGATATTGGAAAGAGGTGCTGAATTTTTCGGATTTAGAGTGGTAACTGCCGTCCAAGAGATAAGAGTGAAATCCTGTAGGATCTGATCCTGGAAGTGAAATAGATGTGGTCGTGCCATCTTCGGCCACGGTGATCCACGGAATCCAAAATTGCGGAAACATATACGGAAGTGCGTGATAAGTTTTAGCTTCAGGATTTAACTTTGGCGCTTCGACTGTTTTTTCCGGATAATCGGCGGCAATTGGGTGAGTTACGGAAGGAAGAATTATTGCTTGTTTCGCAAGCGGCGCTTCTTTGATCTGCGGTCCCTCGCTGGTCAATTCACTGTAAATGATTTTATTGGCCTTCGTATCAATAGTTCCATTCACGGTTTTTGTAAGAGTATTTGTCAGGGAGCGGATGGAAGTCAGGTCACTGTTGACCGAATACAAATTTTCTACGCCACTTTTGTTAGAAGAAAACACAATTCCTTGGGGAGTGGAAACTGGGTATTTACTCGGAAAATCCAAAATGCGTGCGATTTGTTTTGTTTCCATATTTAAAATATGCAAACGATCAATTCCTTTGGAATTTTTTTGCGCAAAAACCAATTCTTTTTCATTGATAAAACTCGGTCTTGAAACGCGGTCATAACTTTCGGGTGAATACAGTAACGCTTCGTTTTTTCCTTCACCATCGACGGTGTAAAGAGCGGTTTTGCCTTGGCTTGATTTGACAAAGGCAATCAAGTTCCCATTGGGAGAGACGGCAGGCTCTCTCGCTCTTAGGCCCTTGGTTATCTTTTTGGATTTCTTTTCAACCAAATCATAAGTGTAGAGATCATAATAATGATTGGTGCGATCAAAAGTATCTACGGAATCAAAAACTATTTTTTGGGAATTCGGAAACCAAGTCGCCCTTTGAATTTCGCTTTTTTCTAAGTTTGGAAGCGGAACATGATTGTCGGTATCTTTAGGAGTTAAAGCTTCCGCCGGAACCCATTGTTCGCCTAAGCGTTTAAAAACATAGAGTACAGAGTCACCATCTTTGTTGTCGGACACAAAGAGAAGCTTTTCGCCGTCAGGAGAAATTTCGGGAGAATGATTGAAAACTCCTTCTTTGGTTAGAATGAGATTTCCCTTTGTAGTTTCTTGTTCTTGGATTTTTGAAATTTGTTTTTGCGCCAGATCACCATATTTTTTGTAAACATCTTTTAAAAAATCTTGGTATGTTTTGCCGAATTCATCCACCATAGGTTGTGTAATTACCCAGGGAAAACGTCTCGCGTATCTTTCGTTGAATGTGCGAACAATCGAAATGGATTTGGATTGAATGAACTCATGCCAGATAAGTGCGCCATAGAAATATGGACGCTGTCCTCGCGGCCAATCTGGAATCGAAACTTCGTTGATGGCAGAAAGATTATCTTTGCCCCATTTTGAATCCAAATAAAGTGAGCGAATCATGGCATCGTAATCGGTAGATTTGAGTCTTCCGAATTCATTGAATCGACTTTCCATCTCAACGGCGAGACCTTCGAGATACCATCTTGGTAAAAACATGTTTGGCCTGATAATAGAACCAAAAATAAAGCGAAGAGGTTTGGCAACGCCTCTTGCGGGTTCCATGTTTAAGATGTGAGCATATTCGTGCAAAAAAACATCTCTTGGCCAAGAACTATAGTGATCAATGGACGCCAGCGGAGTGGGTTGACTTACGTACACGTTGACGTTGGGTCTTGGAACTCCAATTGCTGATCCATTGGAAACATCGTAGGTGTCATCGAGCACCACCGTGGTTTTCTTAGGAGAAATGCCAAACACATCCACTAGGATTTGGTGTGAGCGCTCTGCTTCTTCTAAATAAATTTTAGCTAACTCGTAACTCTTTGCATCATATATGATGTCGAAATTTTCAGAGGAGATTTTGTTTAGCTTCACTCTTGGATCAAGTGCTAAAGTTTGCACACAAATAAGCAACGCACTCGAGAATAAAAATAATTTTAAAATTTGAAGTTTCATAAGTTTGACATTCGCTCCTACCTGACTAGAATATTGAGAATGTAAACCTGGAGGCAACACATATGTTTCAATACAAACAAAAATCGTACGGCATACTTAATAATCTAAAGGTAATCGGGATCACACTCGTCATGGCAGCTTTAGTAATTTCTTGTTCAAGCAAAAAGAAAAGCGAAAGCGAGGCAAGCGCTGAGGGCTCTGGAGCTCCAGATATTTCTTCTTCAAACATGAATTTTGATCCTGTTGGTAGCGACAGTGGAACAATTTCTGGATTGTTCACAATCAACTTTCCTTACGACCAAGCAATTCTTGATGAGACAAACAAACAAAAATTAAATTCCAATGCAGAGTGGATTAAAGCAAAGGGCAATGCAGCTGTTGTTCAAATCGAAGGTCACTGTGATTCTAGAGGCTCAGTGGAATATAATTTAGCTCTTGGTGAAAGACGCGCAAAAGCAGTAAAGTCTTACTTAGTAAGTCTTGGCGTTAGTGGCGACAAATTGAGAGTAGTTAGCTATGGTGAAGAGAAGCCAGTAGCACAAAGTGAGACAGAAGAAGCTTTCGGTCAAAACAGACGCGCAAACTTCGTTCCGCTCCCAAACTAAGCTAATTTAATCCGATGAAGTTCGTGCACGGTACATCTTTAGAAGTGTTAGGATCAATATTCTTGATCAGTCTTATGGTAGGATGTGCGGTAAATCCTCCAGTTCAAGAATTTACACTTGCACGAACAGCTCTTACAGCCGCTCAATCGTCTGGAGCTAGCAAATACGCTCCAGGTCTCTGGTTCAAAGCAGAAGAAAATTACAGACAAGGTGAAAACGCTTTTAAAAAAGGCAATTTTGAAGTAGCTAAGCAGTACTTTGCAGAGTCGCAAGATTTCTCTGAACGTGCCGAGAACAAAGCACGCTACGATAAAAGAAAATTGGGTGAGGACATACCATGAAAACAGGAACTATGACAAAATTAATGATCGGCTTATTTATGTTAGGCGTGCTCGGATCAGCGGTAAGTTGTGTAGGTTTGAGAACTAGAGAAGAAGTGAACGAGATGGAAACTTCTAAGCAAGCTCAAGGTCAAGTCAGCCAACTTCAAAAGCAAAAAGCAGAAGCCGATAATCAAGTTGTAGTTCTTCAGGATGAATTGAGACAGTTGAATGGCCGTCTTGATATGCTGGAAAGAAAATCTGTAGATCATGGTGCTGCTGGAAATGGTCCTTCCAATACTGATGTGATTGAACAAATGAAAATCTTCGAACAACAAAACGCCTCAATGAGAACAAAGATCGAAGAACTCGAAGGTAAACTGGCAAATGCACAGAAAGCACAAACAACGACCGCTGTGGCAGCGGTTGAAAAATCAACTCCATCAAAAGAAAAAGACAAAGATTCTTATGATTCCGCGGAAGATCTTTTCAACAAAAAAGAATGGAAGTCTGCAATCCTAAGCTACCAAGCTTACAGAGATGCAAATCCAAAAGGTAAAAATTATTCCGATGCAACTTACAAAATTGGTGTTAGCTTTCAAGAATTAAAAATGAAAGACGAAGCGAAAGTCTTCTTTGAAGAAGTGGTGCAAAAATTTCCAAAGTCTCCTGCAGCAAGAAAAGCAAAATTCAGACTCGGACAACTTAAATAATGATAGCGCTCTCTTTGGAGAGTGCTGAGGACAGTCGTGCGATTCAAATACGTTCTTGGCATTGAAACCAGCTGTGATGATACATCGTGTGCAATAGTGGATGAAAATGGTTTTGTGAAGGCAATGCTTTCGGCAAACCAGGATTCTGTGCACCGTCCATTTGGCGGGATTGTACCGGAGATCGCAAGTCGTAATCACACTATGACGCTTTTGCCTCTGGTGGATCAGGTTCTGAAAAAAGCAAACCTTACAATTGATGATATAGATGGGATCGCGGCGACGAATCGTCCGGGGCTCTTGGGATCATTGTTGGTCGGCATGGTGACAGCCAAAACTCTATCTCTGGCTTTAGATAAACCATGGATTGGTATTCATCACATTGAAGGTCATTTGATGGCGCCTTTTTTGAATGATGAGACTTATAAAGCTCCTACAGACTGGAAGTTTCCTTTTTTATCTCTGGTGGTGAGTGGTGGGCATACTTCGTTATTTAAAGTTTTAAGTTTCGGAAAGTATGAGCTTTTGGGTGCGACTACGGATGATGCTGCTGGTGAAGCTTTTGATAAGTTCGCAAAAATGGCAGGTCTGGGTTATCCAGGAGGAGTGCAGGTAGATAATCTTGCAAAGAATGGAGAAAAAAAATTCCATGCTTTTCCAAGAGCGCTACTTAAAGAAGACAATTACGATTTCAGTTTTTCAGGTTTAAAAGCATCAGCACAGAGATTGCTGGCGGAGATGAAGCCGGAAGATCTAAAAAAAAACATGGAAAATCTTTGTGCTTCTTATCAAGAAGCTATCGTGGATGTGCTATTTGAAAAAACCATGAAGGCTGCTCGGAATCACAAAATAAAACATATTACAGTCACGGGTGGAGTTTCTGCGAATTCAAGACTGAGAGAAAAATTTCTATCACAAGAAAAAATTGTGGGGTCAAAAATTATCGTGGCAATTCCACCGTTGAAGTTCTGCACGGACAATGCAGCGATGATTGGTCTTACGGGATTAAAATATTTAGAAAAAGGTTATACTTCTGACCTCAACACCGGCGTGTTTGCACGCGCCAGCATAGCTGCGGAGTAAAAAGGTATGGAAGATAAATCGGCGTTACAAACATTTTCAATGTCCACGGTACTTCAAAGATTGAGGGATCTCGGAATTCGTCCAAATAAAAAATTAGGACAGAACTTTTTAGTGAACGTAGATGTGTGTAAAAAAATTGTGGAGGCAGCAGTCAAAGACAGTCCTTCAAAGCTCATCGAAGTTGGCCCGGGTTTGGGCGCGCTGACAGAATTTCTATTGGATAATCCTGCGCCATTAACCTTAATCGAACTTGATAAAACTTTTGCCGAATACTGGCAAGAAAGACAAGTGAATGTGATTCATAAGGATGCTTTACAAATTGATTGGGGGTCTTTGGAAAATCCGCCAGGAACTTGTTTAGTGAGTAACCTTCCTTATCAAATTTCTTCTAGTATCGTGATTGATAGATGTGTTGAGCCTTACAACGTGAACCGCATGGTGTTGATGTTCCAAAAAGAAGTGGGACAAAGAATGACGGCGAGAAATAAAACAGAAGACTACAGCTTGCTCTCGGTGGTGGCACAAACTTTTTGGAATATCACGGGATTGATGGACGTGGGGCCAAAGGATTTTTATCCTCCTCCGCAAATCGCTAGCCGGGTGCTAACTTTTGATCGCATCGAAGCAAATATTAAAGATCCTAAAAAATATTTAACGATGGTTAAAAAGGCGTTTGCTCAAAGACGTAAATTTATGGTTTCAAATCTGGGTCAGATATATTTGAAGGCCACAGTGATTGAATCTCTTGTAAAATTGGGCATAAAAGAGACGGTAAGAGCAGAAGATTTGACTGTTCAGCAGTTTATTGATCTTTACCGCATGTTGAATAACAATGAATCGTGATTAGGTGCCCGTCGACTTTTGGGAACCCACCGC
>JANMFM010000163.1:0-3604 GCA_031374125.1 Bdellovibrionales bacterium | reverse complement strand
TATTTCCTGAAAAATTCTGTAGAACTCCCCCGATATTTTCTGCGATGGCACAAAGCCTCGATCGTCTCTGTATTCAGTGCTCAGTACTTCAAGCAATCGACTCTGCTGTTCAACCAAAGAATCCCCAAAAAGTTCTACCAGTGTATTTTTGAGCTGTTGGAAATTCAAAAATTGATTAACTGAGACACCAACATCGACATTTCTGTCGCATACTATTTTTTTCTCAATGAAATCGTTTCCCATCCATTCATTTTTTTTAATGGAAGACACCCAATTATAAAGAGTCTGATACTCCACAGCTGATAGGTCTTCATCGGCTGGCATGTTCCTAATGGATTGGATCTCACCCTTATAGGAACTGAGTCGATTTATGATCGGTGACTCGTCCACATTTCCCGGAACCACGGCTCCGATTTTTACAAAATCCAGTTCTGTACTAAAATCTAGAGGAACTATTTCCATATGCTTTGAAGATGCGTGACACGATACACATTTATTTTGTAAAACTAAATTTGCCTTGCGGAAGAGCTCCGTTTCGTGTTTATCACCATAGTTGTATGTGTTTTTTTGTTGATGAAGTCCAAGAAGATTGCATCCGCATACGACAAATGTAAATAAAAGACCTGTCATAAAACATATCGCTACAAAATTGAATTGAACCTTTTCCATATTTTATTATGTCTCGGAATATTAATTCAAAGTATACAAATTTATAAAGGCAAAGTGGTACTGGACCAGTCAAACTTTTATGATTCCCGCATATTTAAATCGTCTATTTTTAAAAGCTAAACTTTAAATAAGGACGCAACCGACTGAATCGGAGAACAACGGTTTCCTTCTGGGCGAGTAAAAAAGAACCACCTAAGATGTAAATAACGATCAAACAGATAGCCGTATCCATGTAGTGCACACGCAGCGTCATGAGCGTCATAAAGTGAAAACTCACCGCCAATGCTCCAGCAAACAATTTATTTTCAACAAAAATAAAAAGTAGGAATATTGATATCTCTAGAGCAATCCCGACGATCCACGAAAAAGCCGCGAATGAAGGACTCGCCATAATTAATGATCCAATGGGACTCAACGAAGATTTAGAAATAAAAATATTCGCGGTCGTGTACTGCATAATTTCTGAAAACGCTAAGTCATTGCCCGCTTCAAACAGCACCATAATTTTATGCAGCCCCGACACCAACATGATAATACTCCATTGAAACTGTGGCATCAAAATAGCTTTTTCAAAAGAAAACCAACCCCTGCCCGCGAAACAAAAATAGAGAGCGGAATAGATCCAAATATTTAAATATGAGTACACGGAATATTCTTCGAGCGCGATTGTAGAGGAACCCAGAATTCCTAAAAACCCAACAACCCTTGCCCATTGTTTCTGAGGAAAAATGAGAGGAGCCAGAATAAAACTTCCAAAAAATATTAATGCATAATGATAAGAAATAAAGTTTAAATGCGGCCAAAATAGCGAGTAGATAAAACGCACTCCAGTCTGCCTATCAAAAACCAGAGGTTCGTAAATTGAGTACGCCCAAACGATAAGCCATAGACTATAAAACAACCTATAAAATATTTTTTCGAACTCAACTTTACTCAAGCGATTCCTCATTTGCTAGAGAACACCCTTGGTAACCCAGCTTGAGGTATTTTAGAGAATCACACTCATATTCAATCACCTTCATGGGCCCCTTGATTTTCGAAAGATAAAAAAAGCGCTTTGTTAATGGCGCCAGAAGTTGCTTGTTTTCTACAGTGGAGGTTATAAAATCAAAAAAATGGACATCAAAGTAGTTTAAGTTTTTTCTCAGATAAAAAATTTTTCCTGAGTCTTCAATTGCAATATCAGTGATCCGAATTTTTGTTTGTGGAAACTTAAAATAATCCCACGGGGGCAAGAAGTAGACTCTCCAGCCTACGATCGGGTGGATAAATAATGGAAACGTAAACTGAACCAAAAATACAATGCAAAGCAGATAAGTGAATTGCCGAGATTTCATAGACTATTACATTAGTTTATAATCTGAGAGTTGCAAAATGTTTCTTCACATTCCATCATATTTGTCTTAACATTATCAAAATGAATACGAAAAAAGTTTTAGTGATTGGCTGCTCTCTGACACTTCATCACAGCACTACTGGAGATCCTATCCCGGGTGTCAGGGAAAAAACAGGGGATTACAGCTTTCGCCTGGCAGAACTATTCCCAAACGCAACGTGGTACAATTTTGGTAAGGGCGCAAGTTCTAACTTTGAATACGTTAGACGAATTTCTAACTTTATTAGTCAGTTTGGAAGACCGGATTTTATTCTTGTGCAGATGACCTATGCCGAAAGAACACTTCTTGAGTTTCATAATTACAAACAGATTCAGCTTGATGTTCAACAAATTGAACGAAGTAACTATCAAATAGTTGTAGAGAAAAATATCAGAGAAAATGCCGCTTATATTTCGGGCTACAATCTCTATTGCACTTTTTTGCCGCAAAAAATGATATCTGTTTTGAAAGATGTTTTTGCTCTGCACCTGACGTCTACTTTTCATGCTTGGAGATTTTGGGAAACATATTTTTTTATTCAGAACTACTTAAAGACGATCAATATACCCCACCTCTTGTTTATTACCCACCATCCCGTCAAATACCCAGAGCCGCCGACGGACTATTTACCCCTAGATTTTTCAACCACCATCGACGAAGGCAAAACCTCCCTCTATCAGTGGTTTGATAAAAACCTGGGTCCTTATGAAAATTTTGTTATCAGCGAAGACGACCACCATCTAAAAATGGAATATAATAAATTTCTTGCAGAGAAATTCTTAGCACCCGCTTTGAAGGAACATCTCAATAAACTCTAATGCCGTACTTGACGGCAAACTCTCGAGCCTGCTGCTTATTATTAACCATCGGCTCACCTTTTATGTTGAGACTTGTGTTTAGCAACATGGGGCAGCCAGTTGCAGCGTGCCAACCTTCTAAAAGATCGTACAACCCAGGATGTTCGTGTTTTTGCAATGTCTGCACTCGACTCGAGTTATCTAAATGGCAAATCGCCGGAACCATCTGCGGCTGCTTGCATCGAGCTACATACTGCATGTAAGAGTCTTTTTCGTACAGCATGTCGAACCACTGCGACGCGTGCTCAAAAAGAATCACCGGAGCAAAAGGGCGAAATTCCTGCCTTTGCTTGATGCTGTTCACCCTTTCTTTCATGGCCGTATTTCTCGGGTCAGCGAGCAAACTCCTGGCACCCAAAGCTCGAGGTCCAAACTCAGATCGGCCATTCGCAACGCCGGCAATCCCTGTAGTTAAAAGTTCGTGCAAAAGCTCTTTCACTGGGTAAATAGCTTTAATTTCATGCCCAAGATAAGGTCCTCGCCATTGAAGATGTTTTTGCAAAAATAGTGCTGCAGCCCCAAGACTGCTCCCCGCGTCTCCAGGATTTGGCATGATCCATATGGTTTTGAAAAAGGGAAGCGACGCCAATTGAGCATTGGCGACACAATTGAGCGCCACTCCGCCCATGTAGACGACATTTTCGCTGGGACATCGTTGTTTTGCAAATTCAAAAATCTTTCGTAACTCTTCTTCGAGCACCA
>JANMFM010000154.1:0-8493 GCA_031374125.1 Bdellovibrionales bacterium | reverse complement strand
GTACGACATGGCAAACTTCAAAATTTCGGAATCAGAAGAAGATGTGAAGGTTGGAAAGACTTCGAAGAAAACAAAGTTTTATCAGGCGTGCGTGCCGATTGAGTTTGATTGAAGACTTGTAGAGAGACTGTCGCCCATAGTGGTTGACGATTTATGAAGCTTCAGCCATCCCAGCTGAACCACTTCGTGGCAAGGCTTCATAAATTATTTTTTAAGTATAAATTTTATTTTTTAAATTCGTGAAACTTTACCCCGAAGGGGTCACGCCGGGATGGCGTGAGTTTCGCGAATCGTCAACCAGGACGGGCGACAGTTTCTGCCCGGCCGGTTCTTAGGATTAATTCACATCTTTGTAATCAGCGTCGATGACATCGTCGCCATCTTTCTTCGCTGCTGCAGGCTCTTGTTGTCCGCCGCCACCAGTTGGGTCTCCGCCGCCTTGACCTGAAGAACCTTTATAGATTTCTCCAGAAATTTGGTGAGACACTTGCGTGAGTTTTTCGTACTCAGAAGTTAAGGCCGCAACATCGTCTGACTCTAAGGCTGTCTTCGCTTGAGTAATCGCATCATTGCCGGTTTTCGTTAAATCTGCATTGATCTTATCTTTGTTGTCCTTAAGCATCTTTTCAGTTTGATAAACGAGAGAATCCAAGTTGTTTCTTAGAGTGACAACTTCTTTTCTCTTTTTATCTTCCTCAGCGTTGGCTTCGGCATCGTCCACCATCTTTTTGATGTCGGCTTCTGAAAGATTTGATTTTGCGGTGATCTTGATGGCTTGTTCTTTGCCAGTTCCCAAATCTTTTGCCGTCACGTGCATGATACCATTAGCATCGATGTCGAAGGCCACTTCAATTTGCGGAGTTCCACGTGGAGCGGGCGGGATTCCTACCAACTCAAAGCGTCCGAGGGCTTTGTTGTCTTTTGCAAATTCTCTTTCACCTTGCAGAACATGGATATCAACCGATGGTTGGCTATCGGCAGCTGTCGAGAACACTTGAGATTTCTTGGTTGGAATTGTTGTGTTTCTTTCGATGAGTTTTGTCATCACACCGCCCATTGTTTCAATACCCAATGAAAGCGGAGTTACGTCGAGTAACAGTACGTCTTTCACGTCACCTGCAAGTACGCCACCTTGAACTGCTGCACCTACGGCAACAACTTCATCAGGGTTTACTGAACGGTTTGGTTCACGTTTGAAGAAATCTTTTACTGCTTTTTGGATTGCTGGAATTCTTGTTGAACCACCCACCAATACAACTTCATCAATTTGTTCTACGGATAGACCAGAATCTTTTACTGCTTTTTTGCACGGCTCAATCGATCTTCTCACGAGGTCTTCTGTCATTTGGTCAAATTTTGCACGTGTAAGCTTCACTTGTAAATGCTTTGGACCTGTTTGATCTGCCGTAATGAATGGGAGATTGATTTCTGTTTCTTGAGTTGTTGAAAGCTCGATCTTTGCTTTCTCTGCGCCCTCTTTTAGACGTTGAAGTGCCATCTTATCTTTTGATAAATCAACACCGTTGGTTTTTTTGAAGTCTTCCACTAACCAGTCTAAAATTACGTTATCAAAATCATCACCACCAAGGTGCGTGTCCCCGTTTGTTGATTTTACTTCTACGACATTATCACCAACTTCAAGGATGGAGATATCGAAAGTCCCACCGCCGAAGTCATAGACTGCGATCTTTTGGTCTTTCTTTTTATCCATTCCGTAAGCAAGTGCCGCAGCAGTTGGCTCGTTGATGATACGTTTCACATCAAGGCCCGCAATTCTGCCGGCATCTTTTGTGGCTTGTCTTTGAGAATCGTTAAAGTAAGCAGGAACCGTGATCACCGCTTCCGTCACTTCGTGACCGAGATAATTTTCGGCAGTTTGCTTTAGTTTTTGCAAGATGAAGGCCCCGATCTGTTCTGGTGAATACTCTTCACCGCGAATGTCAAAGACAACGCCGCCGCCTTTTTCTTTTACTTTGTATGGAATTCTTTTTTGCTCGTGAGTTGTTTCACCAAAAATTCTACCAATAAATCTTTTTGAAGAGAAAAGCGTGTTTTCTGGGTTGGTCACCGCTTGTCTTTTTGCAACCTGACCGACTAGCTTTTCGCCATCTTTAGTGAAGGCCACTATGGAAGGAGTTGTTCTTCCGCCCTCTTCGTTTGTTAGAACTTTGGCTTCACCATTTTCCATTACGGCAACACAAGAGTTTGTCGTACCTAAATCTATACCAATAATTTTTCCCATTCTATCCTCCGAAAATTCGCTTCCTTTTTTTTTCTCTGTTAGAGGTGCGGGAAGCGGTCATTATTTAATCATTATTTACTTCAGTAACTACATTCATAATTTGAGTTGTTTTTAACTTCCGTCAAGGGCACTCAAATTAGGAGAAAAACCCCTTCTTTTTGTCAAAGATCTTTTCCCCGCGTATCTCAGCGATTTCTCTTAGCTTTTGTTCTTCTTCGGGTTTTAGCTTTTTAGGAATATCGATTTTAATTTCATAATATATATGGCCACGAGCTGCAGATCTGAGCGATGGAAGGCCTTTTTTTGAAAGCTCAAGTTGAGATCCACCTTGAGTTCCGGGTGGAATTTTCAAAGGTTCTTTACCCTCGAGAGTTTTGACTTCCACTTCGGTTCCGAGGATGGCTTGGCTGTAAGAGATTTTGATTTCTGAATATAAGTTTTGGGCTTCGCGCTCAAAGTTTGCGTGATTTGCGACGCGGATTTCGACATAGAGATCGCCTTGTGGGCCGCTTCCGTAACCGCCTTCACCTTCACCGCTGACTCTGAGGCGAGTTCCGTTATCGACGCCGGCTGGGACTTTGACTTTGAGTTTTCGACGGGCCATTACGCGGCCTTGACCGTTACAAGATGCGCAGGGCTTTTTAACTTTTTGCCCTTTTCCACGGCAAGTTGGACATGTCGTGGCCATCTGGAAGAAGCCTTGGGATCTTACCACCTGACCGCGTCCCGCGCAGGTGCCGCAAGTTTCCAGACCGAATTTGGGATCTGCGCCTGTACCGGAGCAAGGTTTGCAATTGTCTTCGGTTTCAAAGGTGATTTCTTTTTCGGTGCCCTCGAGAACGTCTTCAAGTTTTACTTCAAGTAAATATCGTAAGTCCGAGCCTCGACGGTTAGAACTCTTTTGGCCTTGTCGTTGTTGGCCACCAAAGAAATCGCCAAAGATGTCCCCGAAACTTTCAAAGATATCATTGATGTCGGTAAAACCTTGGCCACCGAAACCACCGCCGCCTCCACCTTGGAAAGCTCTGTGTCCGTAGGTATCGTACTGTTGTCTTTTTTGCGGGTTCGATAGAATCTCGTAAGCACTTGCCGCTTCTTTGAATTTGTCTTCGGCTTCTTTGTTGCCCGGATTTTTGTCAGGATGAAATTGCATCGCGAGCTTGCGATAAGCTTTCTTAATAGTGTCTGGGTCGGCGGTTTTTTGCACGCCTAATACTTCGTAAAAATCTCTCATATGATGGGCCTAATTTGGGGGGTGACACCAATTTCGTCAAGCCCGGAGATGAAGATAGATAAAGAATATTTGCTTTGTTTTTAGGCAGATTGATTTTTGAGCGCCTTATCCAAATCAAAAGTCACCTGAAGATTCATCCAGAGCTTAGGAGAAGTTTTTAAGATCTTTGAAAGCGCTATGGCGGACTCAGCAGTAATGCCTCTTTTACCTTTGATAATTTCGTTTAGCTTTGCGGGCGTCCAACCCAACTTTTTTGCAAACTCACCTTGAGTAATTTTTCCAGGAATTAAAAACTCTTCTAACAAGATCTCTCCTGGATGAAATGGATTTTTCGGTTGTTTCATAAAGCTCTCCAATTAACTATTTTGAAAGATTATATTTCAGCTGACTTTGAATTTACTTTTTCTATTTTGAACATCTTTAAACTCTGGTTCTTTTTCAAAACCATTTGGATAGAGAATGATGTCGGGAGCAATTCCCATAAACGAAGCCAGTCTTAAGGCAACCCTAGAGCCGACATCTCGACGATCATTCTCGATGGCACTTAAATTAGCCTGAGATATGCCACAGGTAAACGCCATAATATCTTGAGGCACATTAAAATTAGCTCTCCAAGATTTAATCAATTGCCCCGTAGTCATCTTAACGTCAAAGACTTCTAAAGATTTTTTATTTTTTTTATTCATTTGTCTCTCGATGGTCATCTAACCACGCCTTTCAATTATGACATATCATTTTTGATATGTCAATTCCATTATTTTAAATTGAATTATAGAAGCAATTTAGAGACGAGACTCATTTTCAATTAAACGCAAGATAGCTAATTATTAATTCGAATAACGAATCCATCGCTAAATTTCGTTAGAATTTTGATTTATGGCAGATGGTAATCCTGCTCTCTGCGCATCGTCTGTGATTAGTTTATGATGCTGAAAACAAAGCAACCGCAAATTATGCACGGAAGTCTCCCTACCCAATGACAAAGGATACTTGTGATCATACTGGAGTAAATGCTGAGAACTGCATTTCCGCTTAGACTTGGGATCCATAAATGTGCAACAACCTTTGTCCCGCATGTGGACCTTTTGCTTGATGGCAGCGGGAATGTAGCGAGAGGTTTTTGAAATATTTTTGGTGTCATTATGCACTTGCGGCGCCGTAGTGGTTTTGCGCTGATGAGCAGGACCTTTCTTTTTGATCACCATATCGCACATAAGATCGAGCAATTTATTGAGATCGCCACTGGGATTTTGGTGCGAGAGAAGGTTTTTGACTTGATCGAGTTTATTTTTGAGATCTTTCTTCAATGTGATTTTGACCTCAGTATATTCTTCGCTGAGAATTCTTTCTTTAGCCTTAGTGATGATGGGCTCAGGAGAAATTTTAATCAATTCAAGCTCGCACTCGCGCGTAGATTTGTTTTCAATTTTTTGCAGCAATTTTTGAGTTTCGATTTTAGAAATAGGTTTTTGCTCTTTTTGCGCTTGACGAATAAAACTTTGAACCTTAGCCGCATTGGTGAGACTGATGGATCCGTCTTTGATTTTGATTTCGATCTCAGGATTGTCACGGACTAATCTCATGGCCGAAATTCTGCGGTGGGCTTGCGACTCCGAGTATTTGAGTTCGTTCACGCAATAATCAAATAAACTTGAATAACCAATGCCTAGGTGAAGCCTACGAAATTCAATTTCTTTGAGATGATGAAGAATTTCCGCCGTGATCCTTGTCTCCTCAGCCGAAAGTTTTTTAATATTTAAAAGTAAATTGTCATTTGAAATATTTTTAAAATTCACCAAATTTCTCCTTACGTATTGGCAGTAACATCAAGCGATTAAGCTGGATATTATGTATCGAGAAAAATGATTTAAAATTTATATTTTAACAAATTTAGTTGAATGACTTAAAAATTGTCCCAAGTCAGAACACTCATAATCAAATTTTGTTTAAGCAATGAACAGGGTACATTTGGGTCAAATATGCTCTGTATTTTTTTGAAGCAAAAGCACAGAAGATTATTCTTTGATATTGAGTTCTTTTTTTAGCTCTTCTAAACGAATTTTTGCTTTTTGAATATGTGGGCTTTCTGGATTGTCTTCAACGAATTGTCTCAATGTTGTATATCCTAACATTGCTCTTCCAACCTTGGAATAGAGTCTTGTTGCAAGAGTGATTAGAAAATCTGGGCCACCACTTTTATACGATAAAGCAAGTAAATCTGCAGCTCTTCCTGGTTTTTGGAGTTCCATTAAGTAATGGTATGCAGCTCTGTAACTTAACACCCAATTATCAGGGAATTGTTCCAAGCCTTTATCGAAAATTATCTTTGCTCCTTCACGATCATCAACAACTACACTTAGAACTACTGCTCCGTGCTCATAAACTGCTTCGAATTTAGGAGATAGATCGGTTACAAAATCCATCATTTGAAAAACCCATCCTCGATTACAGCGTGAAGGTTTCATTTTTGCTGCAAGCACAGCATCTACACCTATACCAGGATTATAAGATCTTTCAGAACTTTCATTTTCACAATAATCCATATTTTGAATTGTATTTAGCCAAAATACATCTGCCATTGAATTCCTGTGACCAAAATGTAAATATTGAAGTGTTTTTGTTGGATAAACTTTAAAATCAGCTCTACGCTCAACTTGGAATCCATTTCCAATGATTATAAATACTATTGCTAAAAAAATTAAAAATGTGGATCTCACTTAATTATTAGATAGCGTTTGTTATTTTAAGTCAAAGAAGTCTACTGTATTTTAGGCAAAAAAAAGCCTGCTATTAAGCAGGCTTCTGAGAATTCTATTTTAATAATTAAATTAAACTCCTGATTGGGTATTAGTAACAACTTTATTATTAGTTATAGACCATCCATCATTTTGCGTAGCTCCTAAATTAGCAGAAGCGCAAACTGTATAAGTACTAGCAGCTCCGATACTATTATTGTTAAGAACAACACAGTTACCACCAACAGCACCAGCTCCAGCAGCAGGCATTACGAATGCAAGTCTTTCAAACCAGCCCCCGAGAGTATCAGCATTATTAGCTGCTGCTTTATTACCAAAACCAGGAAGGTTACCGCATGTAGCAAAGTTTACATCTGTAGCAACACAAGCAGCGACAGAAGGTGCGTTATTGAAGTTAGTCATTTGATTCCCAACAATAACATAGTTTGCATGTGTATTGTTAAGCGCAGTTACTCTATAAGTCAATTGGCCTGAAGGTCTAAATCCAATAGCAACAAAATTCCCTGCATGACCATTGTACTCAGCTGATGCAGCTGCAGAAGCAGCATAATAAGCCCCAAGCATTGATCTTGCCTCTGACTGTCTCGACTTTCTTTGGAAAGATTGATAGTTCGGGATTGCAATTGCCGCTAAGATACCGATGATCGCGACTACGATCATTAGTTCAATTAGCGAGAAACCACTTTGGTTTAACTTTTTCATGTGACGTTCTCCTTTGTTATTTGTTGTTTTTTTGTAAAACAGCCTGAAGCTCTCGTTAATTCAAGAGCTAAAAATATTTTTTTCCTTAACAATATCTTAATTCTAGAGACACTATTGGCTTTCCGCAATTGAATTTTAAATGGGTCCTAAGTTGATTCGCACCATATTAAGACTAGGCCTTGGTCCGACATTTCTATGTTTCATAATGATACGAAATTTATTTAATATTTTCTGTGGCAAAAAAGAACTTCTTCCACATCTAGAGTTTTGATTCCACCAATTTTTTGATTATCCATAGAAATCAAACAAGGTTCAAATGACGGAGTGGTTTTACAAAAATCAATCAAAGATTTCAAATCGGAAATTTTGGTCTTGGCAGACTTGACCTCAATGGCATACTTCTCACCGCCAGGACCAAGAGCTACAAAATCCACTTCTTTATCTCTGTCTTTCCAATAATAAAGTTCCCACCCTGCTTCAATAAGTCGTGCACCAATCGTATTCTCAAAGTATCGCCCAAATTTCTCATTAGAAATTCTTTCTGTGATTGGCCTCTCAAAACATCTCATCAATGCATTGTCATGAACGATAATTTTGGGAGGTGTTTTCTTTGTACGTAAGATTTTAGCAGAATACTTTTGAATGCCTGTAACCAAGAACGCATCCTCTAAAAGTTTTAAATAGTGCTGAAGCGTTACAACGCTGCCCTTACCCTCGAGCTGACCTTGCAACTTTGTTAAACTGATAATCTCAGAAGGGTGCCCCACGGCAACTCTAAAAACTTGTCTCAGCAATGCTGGCTGATCGACCGGATGCAATTGCAAAAGATCTCTACCAATAGCAGGCTCTATAATAGAATCTCTAACGTACGAACCCCATCTCTCTACATCAGAAATAAATTTCATCGACCCCGGATAACAGCCATACTCAACGTAGTCTTTCAACGACATATCAAACACTTTTTTAGCTTCTTGATAATTCCAATGTTCCGCGCGAATTAATTCGAAGCGGCCGGCCAAAGTTTCCTTCAAACCTTTTTCCATAAGCAAAGCTGATGAACCTGTGACGATAACTTTGAGTTGGTATTTGTCTCGATCCCAGAGTTTTTTTAAAATCTCACTCCAGTTAAAAATTTTTTGAATCTCATCTATGGCTAGAATTTTTGATTTTGTTTTCTTCGCCTTCTCCCACCACTCCTCAATGACAGTTGCATTCATGGGGGTTGGAGAATCGGCCGATTCATAAATTGCATCGGCCTTCAATGAAGCCTTTAAAGCCGTTGTTTTGCCTATCTGCCTTGGGCCGATAACAACTTGAATTAACGGAGCTTTTTCAGCAAGTCGGGATGAAATAACGCTTTTCAGGTACCTATTTTCGTTCATATATCAATATGTTAGGCCATATTTTACAATTTGTAAAGTACATTTAACAAATTGTAAAGCCCCAGTACCTACTCAAACCTTAGGTCCAAAATCGCTTTAGAGAAAAAATCCGAACTCCACACCTTAATTTCTTCTGGATCCTTAACAAATCTTATAACGTCTTGCTTTGCATTTTCC
>JANMFM010000115.1:0-19062 GCA_031374125.1 Bdellovibrionales bacterium | reverse complement strand
CTCTAAAAATTTTTGAAAAAGTAGGATGGGATAAAACCTTAAAAGATCTTTATGACATTCAAGGTAGGATACTCACTTGGCAGAATTTTTATATGAGTGAACTCAAAAAAAATCCAACTTTTAAAAATCTAATTGATGCAGTTCAAAAAGATCAGCGAGTGAGAATTATTTATAAAGCAGGAAATATCAGAAGAGACGAAAGGGTAAAAGTACACGCCGTTGTGCGCTCTCCAGACGGAGATTTTATTTTCGCCCACACGGAAACAGACCCAAAAATAAAAAGATTCTACCTCTCAAAACTCCTAGAATCAGAACTAATTTAAAAAGGTATCTTTTGTACCTTTTATTTTTTATTTAGGAAGGTGGTTAGTTTGGTGCCTAGTTTGTCTGCTAGTTCTTCTAGATGTTGGAATTCGTCTCCGGTTCTTAATTTTAAGGGGCGGACTTTTCCGTGCGAAAGATCTTCTAGGAATTTTTCGAAAGCGTAGAGTGGGCCCGCAGCTCTATGTGAAAGTACCAATCCTACAAAGAATAAGAAGATAATAAAAGCCGCGCTTACAATTCCGAATGTCAGTAAGAATGGAATTAGGAATTTATCTTCGATATGTACTTGATGGCCAATCAAATCAATGATCGTAACTTTCATGTAAGTGTAGGAGTAAACTGCGGCAATCACTGCAAAGGCTAGCCCCAGCAACATCAATTTAATTGAGTACTTAATTTGAAACTGAGGATTAACGAGAAACATTTTTCTGGCATCATTTTCTGGCCATAATTTTTTACCGTCTTTAATCAGAGAATAAACGATCATGGCATAGCCAACCCATTGAACCATATCGGCCACGTTAAAAGCTGGAGTCGTGCGGTTGTATGTTCCGAGAACGATAAAGTCTACGATATAGCTCCACGCAATTCTATCCGCAACGTTTCCAAGAATGCCACCGAGTAGAATGGAGAGACCAGTTCTTAAGACAAATAATTTTGTAGGCAAAAGGTATTGAATCAGAAAGAAAATAAAAATTAAAAAAGCACCACCCGTAGAAAGTGAAACCACTCTCAAGACTGCGGGAAGGTCCGAAAATAGTCCTAGCATCGCGCCGTAGTTATGATGTTTTACAAAACCAAGAAATCCATAAAATTTAAGGTTGCTAACATGTTCGATTGCGATGAGTTTTGTGATGCGATCAAGACCCCAAGTCAAAAAGAGCGGAATCCAAACGTAGAGTAACCAGTGCCGCTGCTTCATTTTCATTTTTGTGATTCCTTTATTTCAATATTGTAGACGGGACTTAAATCTCCACTCACGGGAGGTACATATCCTGTGATGCGCTTGTGAACTATGTCCACCAGAGTATTATACCAAAGAGGAATGATAATTTGTTCATCAAAAATAATTTTCTGTATCATGTTGTAGTGAGCTATTCTCTTTTTCACATCTTCTATCACTATACCTTCATCGAGTGCTGGATCCAGTGAGGGATTAGAATAAAAGCCACGATTCCTGCCAGGAGGGAACTCACGTGAATGAAATGCCTGGCGATAGATGTCTGGATCGGTCAATCCCACCCACCTCATGATAGCCATCTGGAAGTTGCCTGATTTTACATCACCGTAAAAAGTTCCCCATTCGTAGCTTTGAATTTTTACGTTGAGTCCAGCTTTGGTCAATTGAGCAGCAATCACGCGTGCGTATTCTACAACTTCGGGATTATTTGAAGTTTTCAAAATGAATTCTTTATTTTTGAGATTCATTTTTTGAATTCCAGCTTTTGCCGCCTCTGGATCGTATTCCACTTTTTTAAGGTCGTGGTTATGGTAAGGATTATTGCTTGGAAGGAGTGAGGTCGCACTCTCTCCGTAGCCTTCAAGTTTGTACTTGATTATTTCATCTCTGTTGAGAGCTTTGGAAAGAGCCCATCTAAATTCTTTATTTTGAAAATCTTTATCTTTGAGATTGAGAAGCATGTAATTCATCGAAGAGCCAGGATATTTGAAAACATTGTATTTGTTTTGCTTTTCTACGTAAGCAATCTTTGTGAGAGGTAAGCCAAATTGAATAATATCGAGGGATCCTTTGTAGGCGTTTAAAAATCTTGTACTGTCATCCTGAATCACTTTAAAAACCAAATATTTTACTTTTGGTTTGTACATAGGATTATCACGAGCTTCGAGAATGATTTCACTTAAATTTCTAGATGCGATTTTATAAGCCCCACTGCCAATAAGGTGATCTCCAAAAGTATCGCCATACTGCTCGATCAATTTCTTGGGGAGAATCTTCATCAGAGAAAGATCCGTTAAAAATACTGCGGAGAATTTTTTGAGTTTTACTTTTACTATTGGATTTTCGCCATCAAAGTTGGCATCTACGGTGTCGATCAAATCAAAAGAACTCTTAAATGGATTTGAGGGTTTTAGATATTCTGTAAATGTATATAAAATATCTTCTTTCGTTACGGGATCTCCATTGGAGAATGTTAGTCCTTTGTGCAGATAGAAAGTGTAAGTTTTATTTTTATAATCCCATTTGTAAGCAGCCTCCCCTTTGATGTCGATAACGGAGTCAGTTCTGACAAAGGAACTAAAAATTAAGCTATTTAACCTTTGTCCTGTTGCATCTGTTGTGATTCTGGGATCAATGCTTTTTGGTTGGGCGGTGAATGCGAGCGTTACGCTCTCTTTCGGGTCGTGATTTTTTTGCGTACACCCAAATGACACAAGAAGTGATGATATAGCTATCAAAGCTAAAATTTTAGCTGAAATTTTACCGTAAATTTTTCTGTCTTGAATGTAAGTCTGTCTCATGGAATGATTTTAGCGACATCGGAAGGATAATTCAAATGAAACACTTGATAGTTGTTACGATTTTTTTAGTGAGCTTACCATTAATGACTTCAGCACAGATTTCTGTTCAGAGCACAGAGAAGATGCCGCTTGAGAAAGCAGTCCTTGAAAAGGTTGTGAGATCGGGTGGAATATCCATGCAAGATCTAGGTATTGTGGTGATGAAGGAGGGCGCCATCGTATATGAAAATCAATCTCAACAGAAATTTATCCCAGCGTCGCTCTCTAAGATCCTCACGGCGATCGCAGCTCTTAAGACTTTCTCTCCAGAGCAAAGAAATATCACGGAGTTAAGAACTACAGCATCGGTGAAAGACGGAGTTTTAGATGGCGCACTGTACATAAAAGGTTATGGTGATCCAAGTTTTATTTCTGAGCAGATGTGGGTGCTTGTAAATAACTTAACTCGCAGTCGAATCACAAAGATCAAAGGGCCAATCTACGTGGATAGTACGATCTTTGATGATAAATTTTTTGATGGAAGTCGCCAAAGCTTAAGAGTCGATCGCGCTTACGACTCCCCAGTGTCAGGTCTGTCGTTTAACTGGAACACTGTGAATGTTTATGTGAGGGCCAACGAAAAAGTAGGGCAGCCTCTCAAGGTAATTATCGACCCTGAAAATGAATACTTCACTCTTGTGAATAAGACGACGACAGTTTCCGGGAGTAAGCCCGCGGCTATTGTTGTGGACAAGCAAGGAGACAAAGATGGTGAAAAAATTATTGTTTCAGGCTCTATGGGAATCAATCAAAATGAAGCCGTTAAGTTTGCAAGCGTCACGCATCCTGATTTATGGGTTGGTAAAAACTTGCTCCAATTTCTAAAGCAAAGAGGAATTACAGTTGGAGATACTAAAATCAGTTCGCAAAAAACTCCTGGAAGTTCGACTTTGCTAGCTGAGGCGAAGGGTTGGACCTTTTTTGAGGTGATTGATGGGATGATGAAATTTTCAAATAATTTTTTGGCTGAAATGCTCACAAAAAACATTGCGGCTAGCAAAGGCAAGCAAGGTAGCAATGAAAAAGGCGTGGAGCTTATCAAAGAAATTTTAGAAACAAATTACGATCTAAAAAAATCTGGATATGATTTCTTTAGCCCTTCGGGGTTCTCTAATAAAAATAAAATCACACCAGAAGATTTAGGGACATTAATGTTCAAAGCATATAAAGATTTTTCTATTTCTTCTTATCTATTAAGCAGTATGGCTGCTCCACAGAGTGAAGGTACGTTGTCGAAACGTATGGGATCGTTGAAAGAACCAAAATTGGTCAGAGCAAAGACGGGACTTTTGTCTGGAGTGACTGGCCTAGCCGGATATGCAGCTAATTCAAAAGGAGAAGTATTTACGTTTGTTTTTGTGTATAATGGAAACGGTAAAGAAGCACAAGCCCGCGATCTTTTTGATAAGATTGCCGTCAATATAACAGGATTGTAATATGAAAAAAATATTTTTTATCTCACTTCTCATTGGATTGGTCCCCGTGGCGTGCGCCACTGTGAATAATCTTTCAGAAGAGGAGATCAAACAGTTAGAAGTTCACACGGAAGAAGTTCAAGACAAAGTAGAAGGGCAAACAAAGGAAGACGTACTGCCTGCTGATGAAAACAAAAGATGGATTGCTCCGAATTACGCAAATCAATCCAATATTCCAGGTTACGATGCGACGACATTCGCAATTCCAGAAGCTTTGAAGGAAAGAGTTAATTTTTGGATTGATATCTATACAAAATACACAACATCACAGGGCATTATGCATGATAGCCGATTTACTCATGTTGTTTATGAACCCATTGATTTTGCTCATCTCGATAATGATAAATCCTTATCTTCAAATCAAAGATTCAAAGCAGAGAAAAAATATTTGGACGACAGAAAAAAACACATTAAAGAAATTCTACTGAGGCTTCACGAAGCGAAAGATTCTGCGGGACTTGCAGGAGAAGAGCTTCGTTATTGGAAGATGTTTGAGAATGTGAATGAAAAAGATAAATTCTTAAGTGCTTCTCAGAAAGGGCGCTTAAGATTCCAATTGGGCCAAAAGGATCGCTTCATTCAAGGTATTTACTATTCAGGAAGATATCTCAAAGAAATGGAAAAGATTTTTGCTGAATACAATATGCCAAAAGAGCTCACGAGACTTCCCTTCGTAGAAAGTTCATTCAATATCAAGGCAAAATCAAAAGTCGGCGCGAGCGGAGTCTGGCAATTTATGAGAAGTACTGGAAAACTCTACATGAAAGTGAATGCGACGATAGATGAAAGGAACGATCCCATTATCGCCGCTCATGCTGCCGCTAAACTTTTAAAACAAAATTACAATGTTCTTGAAAGCTGGCCATTAGCTGTAACGGCTTATAACTATGGTGCTGCCGGTATGAAAAGAATTGCGGAAAAAGCAGGGACAAAAGATCTTGCAGCAATTTATGGTACAAATCCTACTTCTAGATTTGGCTTTGCTTCGGAGAGCTTTTACACAAGCTATTTGGCGGCTTTAGAGGTAGAAAAAAACGCCGAAAAATATTTTGGAAAAACTTTAAAATGGGCTGATGAAGTTCCTTATTTTGAAGTAAAAATTCAAAGACCAATTTTATTTAAAGAACTAAAGGCATTCCATAATGACAAAGACGAAGACATCATCAATCTCAATCCTCATTTTTCTCAAACGATCACAAGAAACATAGTAAAGATTCCTGCGGGGACAAAAGTCCGCGTGCCACTTGAGCAAGAAAAAACTTTTGCAGAATATCTAGCAAAGCCTTCGCCACGCAGTGTTGTAGAAAAGGAATCTACAGGTTCTGGATCAATGGTCAGTTATAAAGTTGCAAAGGGGGATACTCTTTACGACATATCCAAGCAATTCCAGATCAGTGTGGATAAGATCATTCAAGCGAATCAAGATATCAATCCAAGTGCCTTAAGGCCAGGACAGACGATTGAAATTCCTCAATGATTTCTTTATGTATCTTCGTCTAGAGTGACATAGGTACTATTTCTATTTATCAAAAAATAGCGTCTAATTATAGTATGAGAATTCTAATACTTATCACAATTTTTGTGTTTTCTTTTTCATTGCGCGCACAAGAGAGCTTGCCAGAAAAATTAGCTGTAGGTCATAAGGCAGACGTGCCTGCAAAAAAAGCCAGTAATTTTTCTGCAATCACCTCGCAGGTTGATGCTATGAAAACAGAGGTGATGAGCGAAAAAATGCAAGTTCTTGTTCTGAAAGATCTTCTTAAAAAAGAAGGGCTTGATGGTTCTAGAAAATCACTCATTATTGCATTTAAAAATGAACTTGGAAAAAGATACCTCGTGGACTCAGTAACGTACAAATTGAATGGCGAAATCATTTATCAGTACGTAGCAGAAGATAGAGCTATCGCCAACATAGAAAAAAACAATCCTCAAAAACAATTTGAAACTAAAGTGGTTCCTGGGCCATATAACTTTGAGGTTCAAGTTATTTACCGAGGCAATGACTCCGGGGTATTTTCATACGTAAAAGATTATAGAATTACTAGAGAAGAAAAAATAGCAATTGACGTTAAAAAAACAAATCAGATTATAGTTAATGCCTTTGAGAGTGGTGGAATCTTTGCAGATTTCAAAGACCGTCCGCAATTAAAGATTTCTCAGAATTAGTATTAGAGCATTTCGACAGGAGGTTGAATGCGTTCTTTTGTTTCGGTTTTGATATTTTTAGAATTTACTTTCAGTGCACAAAGTATTTTGGCTGCTAAAGATATCAAGGCTTCTGAAATTGTAATCGAAGCTCAATCCTCTTTTATGACGGGAGATCTTTTTAATGCACATCGTTTCTATGTGTTGGCTTATGAAAAAACGCCTCAGGCATTAGATCCAAAAGACATTGAGAATATGGTGGTCACAAAGCATATTACTTTGCCATTTAAGCAGTTCTTGGCTTATTGCAAAAACGAAGTGCAATTTGGGAAGTTCAAAGTTGAAACTCAATTCTATTGTGCAAAAGCTCTTGTGCACGCAGAAAAATATATAGAAGCCTTGGATTTTATCGAGAACATTCCAAAAAGCTATCAGCGCTTAGAATATTATTTCCTAAAAGCATCGCTCTATCTAAAAATCAATAAAACCCAAAATTGTCTTGAGGATATGACCGTTGCGCAATCAAAAGTCTCTGAAAATACATCTCTTCACTTTAGAGATTTAATTCAGGTAATACACGCAAGATGTTTATTGGCCGAAGGACGCTATGCCGAGGCAGTTAATAAATTTCAAACTCTTTCTGTCAACAGCGATTTCTATCTGACAACACTCGAAGAACAGGCGTGGGCTCACTTCAAGGCGAGAAATTTAACTTCTTCTAGAGACATTTTAAAAATATTAATCTCGTACTTTACGGGACAAGATGTGAAAAAGCAAATTTTTGGAGCAGATGTTTACTTTAGAGCAAAATATCTTCAGGCTTACATTGAATTGATTTCAGAAAATCGTGATCGCTCAAGAGATCTATTTGCAGGATTGAGAGTAGAAATTCAGAAATTTAAAAAATATAACATTTCTAAAAATTCTTCTAAGGGCATAGCTATTCCTAAAGACACATTGATCAAACTTTCTCAATTGAAAACATATTCTCAGTTGCTCAATAAAGAATATGACTTCATTGGTAAATTTAGAAGTTTTATGAGTACATGGTCCTCTGTTGAAGATTCAAAGAATTTGGATGCAGATGTTCGATATCTCGTGGCTATCAACTCAGAGATAGATACGGTCCGGCGTTTAAAAAGCGCGGAACTCGTAGATTATTTAAAAAAATTAAAAGTAACACAAAAGCTTCAGGCTCAAGTTGTATACCTGACAATGGAGCAGTCGCTTCAGCAATCGAGAAGAAATATCGATTCAATAGAATTTAAAGCAAATATGGGCCAAGTGGAAAATTTTTGGGCAGCCAGAACAGAAGGTAAGAGAACTCTTGCTGAAGTACTAGATTCTTACAAGCGAGAAATCACGATGGTCGAGGATTATCTAGGGAAATAGTAAAGCGGAAAATAGTAAGGTAGAAAGCAGTAAATGAAGAAATTGAGAGCTAAAAGAAATTTTATAATCGTCGCGGCAAGCCTATTCGCTTCGGGAATTTCTTTTGCCGAGAACAAGCCGTCTACGGGTCCAACAACTGAAGAAATTATCTATGACTCTTATAAAGATTATTTAAAGGCCTCGCAAGATTACGTTTTAACTCAAAGAGAAGCCTCAGAGCAGATTAGGAATTGGAGAAAGAAGCGTCTAGCTGAAATTTTTAATGAAAAATTAGATGGTACAGAGCAGAACCTACTTTTGAGTAACTCAAATCTAATCGAAGAATTCAATAAGTTCCTCAAAAAAAATAGTGTTGATTCATTGGATGATGTCTTGTTGATTCGTTTGTCTCAACTGAACTTTGAGAAAGCCAATTTGGAATTCAGTCAGCTAATGAAGAAAAGTCAGAGCGCATCTGGAGAAATACCTATTCCTAATTACAAGAAAGCCATTCTGTTCTCAAAGCTCTTTACAAAAAAGTTTCCAAATTCTCCAATTGGGGACAAAGCCTACTACCTATTGGGATTTGCATCGGAAGAAATGGGAAAATCATCTGAATCTATCGCTCACTATGAAGACTTGCTAAAAAAATATCCAGCATCTGAATTTGCAGATGAGGTGACTTGGAGACTTGGAGAGATTTTTTACGATGAAGGAAAATACTCTAAAGCTGAACAAATGCATCTGAAGCTCTCAAAGATTCATGGATCGTTTTATACAAAAGCGATGTATAAGCTAGGTGCTATTTATTTTGCACAGAAGAAAATCAACGAATCTGCCCAGGTCTTTCAAAAGCTCATTTCGGATATAGAGAAAATTAAAAATCAATCTCCAGAAGACCAAGCGATCTTGGATGAAAGCTTTGATTATTTGGCGACATTATTGAGTAACGACAATCAATTGAAAGTTTCAACTGAATATCAGGCAGAAACTTATTACAGATTAGGTCTTCTCTATAAAAAGCGTCTTGATGAAAAATCAATGAGAGCTGTATTTGCATCGGCGACACAAAAATTTCCAAAATCTAGGCAGCTTCCGTTGATGTATACCGAGTTGATTGAAAGCTTTGATAATGCACTAGACTCTGAAAAAGCCAACATGTACAGAAGTCAATTCGTTCAAGTTTTAACACAAGATCAAAAATGGTGGAATGCAAACGAAGAATATAAAAATATAGTTTTTCAAACTCAAGATTTATTAGAATTCAATCTGATAAAGAGCGCCGAATATTATGCTGAAAAAGGTTATTCTAAGAATGATATGGGGCAGCTGCAAATAGCAAAGAATCGGTATTTTAATTTCATCACGAAGTACTCATGGTCTTCATACAAAGATTACGCAAAGCTTGAGCTGGCGGATATCGAGTATTTCCTTGGGAACTATGCTCAAGCATCTAGTTATTATTTTGAAATTGTGAATGAGTCGGTATCACCGACTCTGAGAGAAGAGGCCGCATACAGCTTGATCTGGTCGGAAGTAAAAAAAATTGGCTATGACTTAAATTTCGATGCAAAGAATACGGCTCCACAAAGTCTACAGAAGACCGTGCTCGATTCTTCGGAAAAAGTATTTTCGCAAGCCGCAATTTTCTATATTTCTAAAATTAAATATAGCTCTAGAAAAAATAAAATTACGTATAAGCTCGCAGAAATGTATGCAGAACATGGTGATTTTGATGTTTCAACTCAATACTTGAATATGATCATTTCCGATACAGAACACGCTGCGGCCATAACTGTGAGAGCGTACCGCTTCTTAATGGAAATATTCAATATAAAAAATGATTGGTCTTCACTGGTTTCAATACAAGAACTCTATGACTCCACTTTCTTTGGTGCCGATATAGAATCTCTAGATAAAGAAAATTTCAGGCAAAAATATAGAGACAAATTAGAAACGGCTTATAATTTTGAACTTGAAAACAAATATCTAGAAGCGGCTCAGGAGTTAGAAAAAGTCATAATTCAAAATCCAAGAAGCCCAATGAATGAATTTTTACAATTGAAGATTGCTGGTTTCTATATTCAAATTGGCCAATTCAGTAGAGCCGAAGGGCTCTGCACGTCGTTAGAAAATACAAAATACAAGGCTGAGGCCCAATTCTTAAAAACAACAATTTTTTATAAGACAGCAAGAATCGAAGAATCTGTAAAAGAATTAGAAGCATTTGCCTTAGCAAACAAAGAGCATCCATGGTTTGAAGAAGCAATTCTTAATGTTCTTTTATTGAGATCTCAAATGAATTCGGAAGAAAAATCTGTAGAGATGGTAAGAAAAGTAAATCCCGAGACCCTGACTCCTTATACATATTATGAATACATCAAGGCTCTTCTGGAAACTAAGAAATACGACGAGTTATACAAGGCAATCAATGCGACAAAGGGTAAACCAAAATACGACAGTTATCGTATGCAGTACTTTGCTCTAAAAGGTCAGCATGATCGTTATGATTATCTAGGTTTAGATAAAACTTGTACAAGTATTGAGAAGGCCCTTCAATCTAAAGCCAAATCTGCCTTTGGAACTTTAAATAAAAGTTTCTGTGAATATGCAAAATTAAAAACAATTGTAGGCCAAGCAGATATTACTTTGGATGACATCGTTACTCGATTGAATTCCATCTATGCTAACAAAATTGATTCGGTGACGACCCTGGCATTAAATGAAATTTTGACGAAGAGTGACTTGAAAAACACATTCAGAACGCAGTTTGAGCAGTTGATTCACAAGGGTTGGCAAATTGCTAAAATTTATCCACTGAGTGAAGAAACTCAAAAACTATCTCAGTCCATCATCAATTATAACGGAAAGCTTCCTTTAACATTATCTTATATGATCAATTGGAAAGTGGGTCTTGGTGAGTTGTTTGATTTTCAAGCTTTTGCCGATAAATCAGGATTATGGAAAGACGTAAGATTATCTTGTGAATCAAGGCAGTACTCGGAATGTCTAAATGGCCTAAAGCAAATTCAAAAATTAGATAAATCCAGCGAAGTTTATGAAAACCTCATCGTGGCATCTCTTAGAGTGAATGACGATGAAGAACTTCAAAACTGGCTGAGTCAGTACATCCATGAGTCGACGGGAAGTGAGCGAAGTCAAATGTATGCATACTATTTGGGAATGGCAGATCGAATTCCTGAAAAGAAAGATTTTCAAATATCCGATGATCCGATGGTGATGTCGGCAAAGGCTCTTCAGGCTTGGACAAATAAAGACAATAAGAATGCGATTGATACGCTATTGAGTGCGCTGCGATTGCATCCAGAATCTCCTTATCCGTACTATGTATTGTCACAAGTTTATTATGATCAAGGTTATGCGGAGCTCGCTCGTACGATCGTGCTGAATGGCTACGACAACACAAACAGCAGAGCGCTTCTACCGCTGGTGTATCAGTTGAGTGCAGTGACATTCTCGACAACTTCGACAGCAAGTGTGGAATACGGACGAGATCAAAGTCCAGCTGAAAGCTTTGCATTGGCACTTGCATCTCTAAAAGATAAAGATTCAGCGTCACTCGATAAATCTTATAAAGCCGTGAAGAATTACAAGACTTGGTTCGACACAATTAAGACTTTAGAACTCGTCTATACAAATTCAAATGCATTTAAGGCAGAGGATAACAGCAAGAATCTTTATACTCAGTGGTTACAATCACTTTATCAGTTATCGCGCGGAAAAACTGAATTCTCATTAGAGAAAATGAGTATTCTAGCGCAGAAAAATCAGGTTGTTCCTAACTTTAAAGAGATTGAAAGAATGATTTCTAGCCGTGAAGTCGCTACGGAAAAGAAGTAGGAAAAATATGAAATACACAGTACTCATCTTTATTTTGATCTCGGTGGTTTCTTTAACCGCTATTGCGCAAGTTGCTCCCTTGGAGCAAAAGCAAGTGCTACCGGTCCTTTCAAAGACTCCTAAATCATTGTTTTTAATTAAAAAGGCTAAAATCGATAATGACGTGGGTGAACCTGTATTATATCCTAGTGAAAAACAATCAAAGTTGTTAACAGATGAAAAAATATTCAACAAGTATAGACTTCAAATTTTGGACGGACAAAAAGACGATTGGGGCAATACGCGCTAAGCTATTCCTTTTTATTCTGTTGTTTTCAGCAGTAGTTTTCGCACAAAGCTTGCGCTTTTCTGCAAATGAAAAAATAATTATCAATTCAGTCGTAGATCAGTTTAAAAAAGAATGCGGTCATACCGCAGTTCTTGATAACTCAAAATTGAGAGAAATTCAAAATTTTTATCAGACGAATAAGGAATCAATGAGTGAAGACATTAAAAATTGCTACGGAGAATTTTTAAGTCAGCTGGTAGGAACACACAATATTTATCAACAAACTTGTGATGAAATCACGACTAAGGAAGATTACGGTAAAGACAAAGACCTTGCACGAATTTTCGTGAACATTAGAAAATATAATTCTGGCATTAGGGCTTACCACGAAAAATTGAACGAGTGCTTGGTTCGTAAGGGCTCGGCCCCAAAAGACATCATCGCTTTTACAGATTTTGAAAAGAATGCTAAAACTCTTTCTAGAAAAATTAGAGAAACCAATATTCAAATGCCGTTTAAAGAAAATTCGGTGAACTACAGATGAGGTATTTAGCTGTAGTATTATCTTTATTCACAACAGCAGCTTTTGGGCAAAACTTTAATGCGGATCTTAAATTTGGATCTTTCTACGAGACGAATACTTACTATTCAAATGACGACAAAAAGAATGATATTGGATTCTTAATGGAGCCTCACCTGGCTTATAGTTCCGGTGGTCGATACAGCATCAGTACCGATTCTACAGTTTCTTATACAAAATATTTATCCAACACCAATCAAGATAATTTCACTTATGATCTGAATTTAAAAAATAATCTAAAAGTTAGTAATGCTTTTCAAGTTTATGCTACTCCCAAAGTAAAGTTACTCAGTGAACCTGCATTAGATAAAACGCAAGATCGATTGGAGCGCCAATTCATCGGAGCAAACTTCGGCATGATCTTTGCCAAAGATCCCAGAAGACAATATATTTTTGAAACTCAGTACGAACAAGAAAGTCTAAATCAAGCGGAGTACGATCATCTCAACAACCAGGCTATCACCGCAAAGTTTTACTATAAGAAATACTTTTTACCGGAAACTTTTGTTTATTTCGGAGTGAGCGGCGGTACAAGACAATATCCTGACGGGCTCACGGCGCCAGATTTCAGATTGAAATATGATAATCAAAGAATTGAACCGGGATTTGGTCTCGAAGGGCGTCTCACTAGATATTTCAAAATTAGATCTTATTTTGGTTATTCACTCATTAAATATAAAGCAAAAGGGAATTACCAAGATCCAGTTTACGTCCTAGAGCTTGAAGAAGAATTATCTCCGAAAGATTTCTTGTTATTGGGTTTAGAGAACACGGCGGAAGATTCTTACTTTACAAATTTTCAACTCAACCAAAAAGTTTACGTGGGATACGGCAGATTTATCGGTGACCAAATCCTTTGGGTTTCTAAAGTAGAATATATTTACCGAACTTTTTCAAAACCTCAACGCAGGGACGATCAAAGATTCGTTGCAGATTCTCGCTTAGAATATTCCTACAGTGAAAAATTAAAATTAGAAGCATCTGTTATGTTGGATGTTCTTTCCTCAGATGCCGTGGATCCAGACACTACGCCCATCGATCCATCCTCCAGTTACCAAAATATCCGCGCAGGCTTCTACGGAAAATATCTTTTCTAAATTAGCACAAAGTCTAGTTGATAGAAGGGTTCAAGCATCCGAAAAGACTGAGTGACGCAAGTAGATTCAAAACGAAAAATTTTAATAGCGACTTCAAATAAATCACTCCAAGAAAAATTAAAAACTTGGGTTGAAAAGCATGTTCCCAATGCACAATGTGTTTTTTCGCTGGATGGATCTGATGCTATTTCAAAAATTCAAAACGATCCTCCGCATGTCGTAGTTACAAGTATTGATTTAGCTAAGACAGATGGCTACAAACTCACTCAATGGCTACTTCGTTGCATGACGGATGTAAAAATCGCAGTGATTTTATTGACACCGGTACCTTCAACAGAACGTTTTGTAGATGAAGTTGTTACTTCGCAAGTTCAATTTGCAGATCTTGATAAAGGTGAGTCTGAATTCCAAAGAATTTTATTAAAAGCTACGGATTTTGTTTTCCGTTCAGCTGCTCCAGAAGAATTTTTCACTCGCACAGTAGTTGCCGGCGAACAACTCATCAAACAAGGTGAAAAAGTAGACAATGTATATCTTGTAAGATCTGGAGAATTAGAAGCTTCCAATCAGCGTGGACAAGAAAAAGTTGTACTGGGAAGAATTTCTGCAGGAGAATTCGTTGGGGAAATGTCTTACATCAATGGTGAGCCACGCTCAGCAGATGTTTTTGCATCAACAGCATGCGAACTCATAGCAATTCCAGTGAATGTATTAGACCAAGTTCTCTTCACAAAGCCAGCATGGGCCAAAGCTCTAATGAAAACACTCACAAAACGACTCCACCACGCCAACAAAAAATCCAGCTAATAAATTCAGAATTTTTATTAGCTCTTTAAATTCCTTAGCGAGAATCCTGTTTAAACAATGCATAGCAGAAATTGTGTATAAAGAAGTATCATATCATTTTAATCATGCTATCGTTTTTAGGTCCATGGGAGGGATATTATGATTAAATTACTTACAGCATTCGCATTGTTTGGAGCGTTGTTAACATCAGCAAAAATACACGCTCACGTTAACATCTCAACAGATTTAACTTGGATGAAAGTTAAAGCTTCTACAAAAGAAGATCGTACAAAAATTCACAACCTCGGCGTAACAATTGAATCCGTTCAGGCAGATTACGTGACTATTCTCGCGAGACCCGCAGACAAGGTAAAGTTAGAGAAAATGGGCATCGTGGATGTGAGTTTCCCATTCTCGCCTGATTTAATGGATTTTCCGGCAAAAGACTCTAAATTCCACAATTATCAGGAAGTGGTAGCCGCTATAAATACTTTAAAGAATTCAAACAAAGACATCGTTCAGGTAGAGACAATCGGGAAATCTGTTGAAGGTCGAGACATCATCAACATTAAGATCACTGCAACTCCTGAAAATGAAATTAATTTGCCAGCGATTGTTTTCATGGGGACCCACCATGCTAGGGAGCATGTTTCCACAGAAGTTCCATTGATGCTCGCTCAGTACTTGGTTGAGCAATACAACCTTGGAAACAAAACAATTCAAAATCTTCTCCAGACTAGAATAGTTCACATCATTCCAATGGTAAATCCAGATGGAGTTGAGTGGGATATTTCTACGGGTTCTTACAAAATGTGGAGAAAAAATAGAATCAAAAACAATGACGGAACAATGGGTGTAGATTTGAATAGAAACTACGGTTACATGTGGGGCGGCGAAGGATCAAGTAACGATCCAGGCAGTGACATCTATCGTGGACCAGCACCTTTCAGCGAGCCAGAAACTCAAGCGATCAAAAATTTCGTTGAGAACAGAAAGAACATCACAACACTTCTTTCTTTTCATACATACTCAAAATTGATTCTTTATCCATGGGGCCACAAATACGATTCAATCCAAGATGAAGCGGATAGAAAAGTTCATGAGACAATGGGTAAAACTATGGCTCAATGGAATGGGTATACTCCGCAAAATTCTTCAGAGCTATACATCACATCTGGGGATACAACGGATTGGTCTTATGGTGAACACAAGATCATTTCATTCACTTTTGAATTGGATCCAGAAAATATGTTTGAGGGAGGATTCTATCCAGGTCAAGCTATCATCAACAGCGTATTCCAAAAGAATCTTCAACCAGCAATGTACTTGATCGAAAACACAGACAATCCATATAAAGTATTGGAGCCACAGCATAAGAGCTTGGGATTCAACACGCCAATATTTTAAGTTTTGCGTTTGGATTTTTTTGCAAAGCCGGGATCAAACCCGGCTTTTGTTTTTTTACAAAGCTTTTCTGCTTTCTTGATTTTATCTTTAGTCACTTTTCGAAGTGGCGTATTGTGAACGATGGCATAGAGCAAGGTGAAAAAATCTGGCGTAAGGGCGGCAGCATGATTTTTGGAGTAGGTGATGCAAAGTTTTTCCCATCCCACCTTCTGAAGATCTTCTAGTGAGTGGTAACCCATGGCCTCGAGTTCGATAACTAGTGAAGGCGTAATGTTAACCACTTTCTTTAATGGTGTCTTAATAATTCCCCCGAATTGGTCACTTCGATATACTCAAAGTGACCTCAGGAGATATATAAAGCAAAACCCGTGCTCATCGTTTTGGGGGCACTATGACTCTAAGCTGGACTAATTTAAGGAGAATCTTAGTTTATATTTTCAACTTGGGCGATAAAAGGAAGGTTTCTGTAGAAGCTTTGGTAATCTAAACCATAGCCAACGACGAATTGATCTTTGATTTCAAAACCAACGTGATCCACTTTCAATGGAACTTTTAAAGCTGCGGGTTTGAACAGTAATGAAGCAGTGGTAACACTTGCTGGTTTTCTTTGCTCAATATTTTTAATCAAGTAATTCATTGTAAGGCCAGTGTCCACGATGTCTTCAATGAGAAGGACATGTTTGCCTTCGATTGGAGTTGCGAGATCTAAGGTGAGTTTCACTTCTCCGGAAGACTTTGTCCCACCATGATAGCTAGAAACGCCTAGAAATTCGCAAGATAAGTCTAAATTGATTGCTCTGATCAAATCTGAAAAGAAAACGAATGAACCTTTTAGTATACAAACAGCGACTAAGTCTTTATTTCTGAATTTATCAGTCAACGTTTCGCCAAGTTGTTTTACGCGCTCGGCGATTTCTTTGTCAGAGATAAGAGACGATAACTTCAGCTGTTCCATTAAAAAGTCCTTTGAAGAAATTAGGTATCTAAGCTTTTTACACTATCTTCTTTAGAATTGAAAGAGAGTTGTTCTTCAAAAAGTGGGTCAAAACACTGTCTACAGCGAGCTTCATAGGCATCGAGTGCTCCAACAAGGATATCATCCGTTGATTTTACGGTTCTTTGCGTGCGACAAGCGATTCCGCCGCAGCTCATGCACACCGCATGTTGCTTTGTGACAGTTTCAGCTACGGCCATTAGCTCTGGCATCGGATGGAAGGGGCGACCTTTCCAATCGGTATCTAGGCCTGAAATAATCACTCTTACGCCCCGGTTAGCGAGCGTGGTCGCGACATCTACGATATCCCGTGAAAAGAACTGACCTTCGTCAATACCAACCACTCTTGTTGTGTCTTTCACTAGTTCTAAAATCTCTTGAGCCGTTTCTACGATGACTGCTTTTGCAGTTTGATCGCTATGCGAATGAATATTGTCGGCACTGTACCTATCATCGATTTTAGGTTTAAAAATTTGAACTCTTTGGCGAGCCAATTGCGCGCGCTTTACACGACGAATAAGTTCTTCTGTTTTCCCACTGAACATACTTCCAACAACGACCTCGATAGATCCGTTCCATGGTGTATGACCGCCATGAACTGCCATAGATACCTCCGAAGGGAAGATTCTATTCAAAACGTTTGGGTCATTGCAACTATTCTTGAGGAGAATTTGAGGGATTTTCGAATTTAATGATTTGCACAAATTCCGAGGCGCGAGAAAGGAACAATTGTGACTTGTATAGGGTTGACAGAATGCTGTTGGGTCTGTCAATGGAGGCTCTTCTCGGAAGTGTATCAATAATGATCAATGTCTGATCGAGCGGGATTTTTTCATTCAGCGAGAAGGAATTGCTAGAGCTTCCATCTTGAGCCGCCACTCTTAAAGTTCTTTTGATATTGAGTTTAAGTTTAACATCTTTATTCGTGATTTCTTCGAGGAAGAAATTCATATCGTATGTGATTAGTTCGTCGGCATATTCAAATGTATTGTTGCCAGTTTTCAAAGTCACTTCTTCGGGATTAGATGAAAAAATAGGATTAGCTTGTGGAACCAAATGCCAATTCTGATTGGGCTTTGTATCTGCAGTTTCTAATTGTTCAATTCCACCATGTTCTCCGACAGTAAAGCTAACTTGAACTTGATTGAATTTCGCACGGGGAGCATCTGCTCCTGCAGTTTTTGTTGCGATCTGTGAGGTTGCGGGATTTGGAGTTACTTCCATAGCTCTAGCTGTGACAGTCTGAGCATTTCCAGCTTGTCGAGGAGCGCCGGCCATCTTGAGTGATCCTGCTCCAGAGCCAATTTGCGTGCTCTCTTCGATCTCGATTTCAGGAGGAGCAATAGTATTTTGCGCTACGTTTTTGAAAAGGAAAAAGATAGCGCCCACAATGATAACTACAAAAGCGATGGGTTTTAATAAAGACGTTAGTCCAGTGGAGAAGGCAATTGTAGGTTTGTAATTATCTACGTTTACGCCACACTTTGCGCAAAACTGATCCCTCGGTTGTTCAAACCCACATTTCGGGCAAGTCATCATCATGATGTCTGTTTCCTTATAGTTAACACAGTAAATCATGCCGCCTAATTTGTAAACAAGACTTGACGCAATATCGTTCTAAGGTAAAGTGGGAGTTAGTGGGATAAAGTGGAACTTTGTGGGTTCCATGATGGAGAGTCCAAGGATGGACTTTCACCTTCTTTAGAAAGGTGGCAACGCCTCTCTAACAACTCCAGGATGGAATATGTTTTTTAAAGGTCGTTTTGATCAAAAACTTGATGAGAAGGGGAGACTTATTCTTCCGAACTCTTTCAGAGGTCAAGACAGCAAAGATCTACAACTTGGTTCGCAACAGCTTGTCGTTACAAATGGGTTTTCAAAAGGGTTTAAGTACCTTGATGTTTATCCTGCCTCAAAATGGAAGATTCTCGAGAATAAGATTTCTAAGCTCTCCTCTCTGAAAGCCGAAGTACAGGCCTTTCAACGATTTTATTTGTCAGGAGGACAACCGCTCGATCTCGATAAGAACAACAGAATATTGATACCGATGAGTTTACGGAATTATGCAGAACTCGGCGACGAAATCATAGTTGTGGGAATGAACGATAAATTTGAAATCTGGTCTCACAAAATGTGGAAAAAGTTCTATGATAAGGTTACTGAGAACTTTGATGAAACACTAGCCATCATTGCTCAACTTGAAGATGCACCAACGGACCGGAAGAAGTGATGAC
>JANMFM010000106.1:0-6468 GCA_031374125.1 Bdellovibrionales bacterium | reverse complement strand
CTGTTCCGGTTAATAAAGCACCGAATTGCAATCCTACGATGGTTATAATGGGAACGAGTGCGTTCCTCAGTGCGTGCTTGAATAATACTTGAGATTTAGGAACACCTTTCGAAACGGCTGTTCTAATATAATCTTCTTTATTCACTTCAAGCATAGAGGCTCTCGTCATTCTCATAAGAATGGCGCTCAAAGACAATCCCAAGCAAACGGCAGGCAAGATCACATGAAAGAGACCGCCGCGCCCACTCACTGGGAAAATATCTAAGTAAATGGAAAAAATCAAAATCATCATCGGACCTGTCCAGAAACCAGGAAGTGACATTCCTAAAAGTCCACCAACAAGAACAGAGTTGTCTAAGAAACCATACTGTTTGATAGAGGCAAGAACTCCGAGCGGAATTCCAATCAGCATAGAAATAAATACCGCCGCAAAAGCAAGCTCCATAGTGGCAGGAAGTCTTTCGCCGATCTCACTTGCGACAGACTTTTTACTGTAAAGAGATTTTCCTAAATCAAATTTTGTAAGACCCAATAAGAATTTTTTGTATTGCACACCGAGAGGCTGGTCCAATCCGAGTTCCGTGCGAAGTGCTGTTTTATCCACGTTTGAAGCTTGATCACCGAGCATGATATCAATCGGATCTCCCGGAACAAAATGGATCAGAAAAAATGTTAACGTCGCCACTCCCAAGAGCACCGGAATCGTTAATAAAATTCTTCTGAGCAAATAGTTAAACATTATTGTTCCGAATTATTTTCTTCAATTTGTTTTTTAGGAGGCAAACCTTTTCCTGGAGGAATTGTTGTTCCCTTCGGAAGAGTTGTCGAAGGTGCAGTGAACTCCACTTTCTTTTCACCATCCGCCGGCGCCGCTTGTTCTTTTGGCTTTGCACTGGTTACATTTTTACTAAAATGACTGTCCGGAGGAACTGTTCCAAATAAAGCTTTGATGCTTTTATCGGAAGAAGGGAATCCTTTTGTAGCCTCTTCTCTAGTCGCGGCCTTTAATTGTAAGCCTGTGACGGGTTGTTTTACCTGAAGGACTTCCCCGATGGGAGTGATATGGCTGATGGATTTTACATCTTTAAATCTATTGAGAACTTTGAAGGCCTCAACACCGTTCATAGATTCCATTTCCTTTACATCTACGTAACCTTTAGATGTTTTTGCATCCTCTTCGGCGATGGCATCGTATTCAAGGGAAAGTCCGCTCTTCAATCCTGTTTTATGTTGAAGAATTTTATAAACTAAGAAGTAAGAAAGAAAAACTTCTTTTGATTTTAATTTTTCTTGGAGAGTTTTGGTTTCTCCGCGCTCGGTGATTTTAGCAGTCATAGAATCACCTTTAAAACTAGCGTCGATAAACTTGTTCGATTTACCGACCAGCGTAGTGTACTGATAAGAAACAGGAGCAAAAGTATCTGAAGCGGTAGCATCCACGCTCTCTGTCACATCACCACCCAAAGCATTTGTTTTCATGAAGGATGTAAATTTAAATTGTTTTTTGGATTCGTTAAAATCATATCTTTGCACTAAATAACCAACATGCTGTTGACCGGAAAGAATCTGGTACCAACCTTCTTGTAAAACTTTAGCGTGGGATGATTGTAGATTGAAGAAAGATGCGATGATGAGAAGTGATATGAATTTCATTCTGAAGACCCTTTGTTGTTGTAGCTATAATTCTAAGAGAAGAAAATCACCTTGGCAACGTCCATTTTGTTCGAAATTCGAATTAATTTCAAATACTTGCATAACCAAATGTCTTCGTATAAAACGCCATACATGAGGAAATTATATGAAAATACCAAAGTTGAAAGACCTTAGAATAGACGAAGAAGGAACGAAAAAAATTAGAGCGGCAATGGCCAAAGTGAAAATGCATCATGACCCAGTGAAAAGAATTGGTATTATTTTTCGCGGAATTCGCTTTAAGAATGATCTTACACAGGCAGAGGTAGCAAAAAGACTTGGAATTGATCAATCGGACGTTTCTAAGATCGAAAAGGGCAAGCGCTTTATTGGAAAAGCGCTAGCCAAGAAAATAGAAAAAGAATTCGGTATTGATTATCGTCGATTTCTCTAAAGAAATAACTATCTTGCTCCGGAGACACCGCTGGATGATGAGGTTTTTGGAGTTGCTGGTGCATTCGGGAATAATTTCAGTATTTCTTCGTTAGAAACTTTTGTTTTCTTTCCAGATTGGCATTCAGCGGTTTTCTTGCAGAGAAGATCTGACTCCAGAAGCGCCACAAACTTTCTTTGCATGTAAGCGCCCATTAAAGATCTATCGTATTCATCTTCGATGATGCGAATGGCTTCGGCCATTTGGCTTTGTTGGAGTTTTAAATCTGTCATCGCAGATTGAACATCACTTCTTTTAATTTTAGAGCGCAGATCAGAAATATCTGTCGCGTGTCTTCTCTCTTGTCTTTCGCTAAGAAGCTCTTGGCCTCTTCTTAAATCTTCTTCTCTTTTAATTTCTGCCGCTCTGCCAGTAGCGTCTTGCTGAGCTCTTTTATCCATAGCACGCTTAAGTCGCGCTTCTTCTTCGGCTTGTCTTCTCGCTAGTTCTTCTTTCTTTTTTCTAAGAGGTTTTACTTTTTTATCGAGCTCTCTGATTCTTCTTTCAAGAGCATCACTCGCTGCTTTGGCGCTGGCTAATTCGGCGTTGGCTTGTCTTGCTCTGTTGTAATTTTCCTTAAGGGCTGGCGTGTCTCCACTGAATGGGCCTGCGCAAATTTCTTTTGTGTCAAAACCTAGAGTATTTATACAGCCGTCTTTCTTTCTGTAGATCCTTCTTTCTTCTTTCAATCTATTGATTCTCTCTAGAGTCTCGGCATTCATAGATTGAAGTGAGGCAATCTGCTCTTCCAATTCAAATAAATTTTCAGAATATTCGGCTTCCTGTGAGGCAACGATATTTTCATCGTTTACAAGTGTGGTAATAATCAATTGCTCTCCGGGAGAAGCTCCGAGAGGGTGTGAGAATACTCTTGCGGGCTTTTCGGCATTGAACTCTTGAGCAAAGGTATTATTTGAAAGCAGAAAAAGAGAAGTTAAGGCGATAGCAAATTTCATAGCGTGGAACTCCTTGTAAGTTACTATTGTAATAGTCTCACCAGAAAATGGCTACGCCTCTTGGTCCTAAGTCTAGTCGATTATTAGTCTAGAACGTATCGCAAAATCAGAGCGGATACGTCATAATTTGTGAATGCTCCGGATACGCTTTTATTTACCACACCAGGGACCAACATCACCGCTAAAATCTGAGCGCGGACAGATGGCAATATTTATTGCACTGATCTTCCAAGTGCTATTTGTTTTCTTCGCGATGATCGTTAACGTGGGTTTGATCGTGCATGATAAAATCAATCTGCAAAACTCTGTGGATATCGCAGCTTACTACGCAGCTCAACGCCAAGCCGAAATGCTCAACGCTATTGCTCATCAGAATTATCAAATCAGGCAAGCTTGGAAACTTTTAGCTTGGAGAATTCGCGTTCTCGGGGATTTGGGATACAAAGAACATCCTATGCAATTGGAAACAGGAAATTTATTTCAAGATGTTTCGGCATTTGATGGCGGGGTTTCAAATGGGAATGGTTTAATAAAATCCAAATGGCGACCGACTGTCTGCGTGAATCATGGTATCTGGGGTAACACTCAGAACTTGTGTTATAATAGTAAAACGGTAATTCCAGAGCTTCCCAGTATTCCTACGGTTAACCCATTTTTCCCTGCTAACTTTGGTATACAGGCTGCGGTTAAAAGGCTTAAAGACATTGCTAAAGCAGACTGTGCGGCAACGGGGCCAGTGAACTTTGAATTGGCAATTAGATGGATAAAAGCATATAGAAATCAAGTCGCAAGCTCCAAACGCATCATTAGAGAATATGCGAAAGCTATGTCAGAAAATCCGTATGAATTTCGAGATATTAAAAAGAACAGCGTAAGGGGCGGAACGCTTAAAGTTTTGAAATACAATTTGACGAGGGCAAATCTAAAATCTTTGAATGAATCAGAAGATCAATTCCGATTTTTCAATTCATTGGGCACCACAGGCAAGAGTCAGGATTGGCTGAACGAAGTGCCGATTTATCCTTTGATTTATTATACAGATCTTGATGGCAGAGGTGCTTCATGTCGAGGTGAAGCCAAGCCGATTGCTGGTCAAGGTCAAGAAAACCGGCCAGTTTATGATTTAGGTAAAGATGACGTAGATGATTTTTTTAGAAATGAACCTCAACAAATTACGGATGAATATCATTCTACTTTTGGCTTCGAAAAAAATCCATGGATGATGGCCTACGTGGGAGTTTATGCGGAAACAAAACCGAGAAAACCCTATTTACCATTTGGCGATCCCATCGTATTGAAGGCAAAGGCTTTTGCAAAACCATTCGGCGGAAGAATAGGTCCTTGGTACTATACAACATGGTCCAAAGGAAAAAATTCTTCTTCGGGAAATCAAAAAGTAGATAATCTTGCACCCCTTCCTTTGGATCCAAGCACTGGTCTTCCGGAACAATCCTCTGCGAGTGTACTTGAATTGGGGATACCAAATTATTCGAGATTTCCTGGTGATACACTCGGCTTAGTTTCCAAGGCCTCACTCGCGCTTTTTAAAGAATCAATTACTTCAATGGTTAAGAGTGGCGATTATCTAAACCCGGTTTTTTACAGTGCTACACCGGCAAATGAAGATGGGCTGGCGATGGCAGCGGAAACAAATTCTTCTGATGGGGCAATCAATAAATTCATTCCAAGTCTTGGATACAAAGCCCCTTGGATCAGAGAGATAGAGGTGGCTGCGATCGCTCCCGATCTTTTTGATGCCACTTATTACTCGGTGGAAGTGAATTCATTTGATAACTATACAAAAAGAGGAATCACGGGAAATTATTTTAACGAAGAAACCGCTCCGCTAGATATCGGAAGTTACAATATCGCGACAATTGTGAACGTGGCTAAACAAATGGAAATTTCAAGATCACGTGCTTCAGAAAATCCCACGATGAATTTTTGGATGATTAAAGAACCAAAAAATCTTTTGACGGCATGGGCACCATCAGGTGCATTTTCTTATGATTTCCCTAAAGAAGCTTTTGGAAATTGTTTTGATAGCCCGCCATCGATTGCTGTTCCAGGAATGTGCGCAAGGGGTGGAAGAGTTGGGTATTCAGTAAAAATTATTTCTGAAGACTATTTAAAGTCCGACAAATTGCCATTGGGTGGCGCCGGAGTTGTGGGGAGTCTTTCGAATCCTCCGCCGGCAAATTTTTAAAAGAGATTACCCTTAAGGATTAAGGCTTGTTTTTTTTGCTTCGTAACGTCGATGAATCATATTAAAAATATTATCTTGAGCAACACCAATTTGATCTGATCCGTATTTTTTTTCTAATCCCGCAACACCTCGTGCATCGCCTTTTTTATTCATAAGACCCGCAAGATATTTATTCATATCGAAGGCTTTGTCATCGCTACCGTAACCTGGGCCGGCTTTGGTTTTCCTTCCGCCGCCCACTCCGAAGTCACCACCCATGTCTGCATATTTGGAAGCTTCTTTTAAGGCGTCGGCGGCAAGGGCTCTTGCGTCTTTAATTTCTGCATCAGATAGGCCTAAACTTTTTAATCCTGCATCGCTACCAAGTGCGGAAGAAGAAACGCTTCCGTTGCTAGGTGTGTTTACAGAGTTGGTGGCGGCATCATAGGTATAACCTTGGTTGGCCAAATTTTCTAAGTTTCCATTGATGGTATTTTGAAGATTTCTAAGAAGTGTATCATCGGTGGGTAAAGTTCCAGTGTTTGGGAGAGTTCCACCGCCTGTTAAATTTCCATTGTTGCCACCACCGCAATAAGCGCCGGTACATTCCGATGCATCTTGAGTTTTCTTTGCATCCTTAGCACCTTTCAGTGACATCGCTGCTTGAGCGAAAGCCAGAGCTGCCATTGCACAGTAGGGCCAAGCACTCGTACATTTTTTTACCCATGTTGTTCCGACAGTAGTATTGGAAATGGTTTGAGCCGCCAGGGCTCCAGTTGCTGCTGTGGCCGCTGCATTCGTGATGTTTTCGTTACCCGCATACGACTGTGAACTAACGAAGATTGTAAGTACGAAGATTGAGATGATCTTTTTCATTTTATTATCCTTATGGCATTAGTTCAGGGCGTTTTTCATTCAGTTTGCGAGTTACTTTTTGCCAATTTGTAAGTCCATTGGCTTTTGTAATTGTAGGATCACCATATCCGGCGCTTGCAGGATTTCTTGTTGGATCTTGTTTTCCGCCTGGCAAGAAAGCGCTGAGGTCGATGCCTTTCTCTTCGCCGCTTTTACTGCCACCTTTAGCGCTATTGCCTTCGCCGTATCCACCACCACCAAAGAATCCACCACCAGCTCCCGCAGCACCACCGGTACCTGTTAAAATTTCTTTATTGAGAGGTTCGTCGCCAGAACCGCCGCCACCA
>JANMFM010000078.1:0-2773 GCA_031374125.1 Bdellovibrionales bacterium | reverse complement strand
GTCTAATGATAAGGTTATGACTTGTAGTAAGTTCTCTCTTTTAGATTAGTAGAAACTTCTCTGATTTTCCTAACTGTATATTGGGCCTCTTCTGCAGTGGTAGAACGCCCAATTCCGATTCGAATAGTAGACATGCATCTTTCATCAGACAATCCCAAAGCTTTCAATACATGACTTGGTTCTGCTGATCCTGTCGTACAAGCAGATCCCGTAGATAGAGCAAGAGTCTTTAAATCCATCAATAATTGCGAATTTGAAATGCCTTCGAGGGTAAGGCTAATGTTATTTGGTAAGCGATTCACGGGGTGACCATTCAATTGTGCAAAAGGAATCTTTAAGAGTTCTAAAATCATTTCGTCTCTGATTTTTTGAATTTTTTCATTATTTATTTTCAATTCTTGAGTTGCAATTTCCGCAGCTTTTCCCAGTCCTACAATTCCAGGAACATTGAGTGTGCCAGGGCGCAATCCTTTTTCTTGTCCACCGCCAAATGTGATCGGGGAGAGTCGGACACGTTTTGGCATTTGTCTTACAAACAAAGCTCCGACTCCTTTGGGTCCATAAATTTTATGGCCTGATATACTCATAAGATCAATATTCATTTTCTGCACATCAATAGCCACTTGGCCAAACGCCTGAGCTGCATCTGTGTGAAATGTGATTCCTTGGCCAGTTAAAAACGTTCCGATTTCTTGGAGGGGATTCAGAGTTCCTATTTCATTATTTCCGAAGATAATACTGACTAAAGCTGTATGAGGTTTAAGTTCGGCTTTAATTTGATCGAGAGAAATTTTTCCGTAAAGATCGCATTTTAAATATGTGATCTCGATATTCTTACTATATTTTTCGGCGTGTTTTAAAACGTCGATAACGGCCTTGTGTTCCGTCGACGTTGAGATGATATGAATGGGTTCATCTCCAGAATTATTCTCTCGGAGGCAGCTGATAACGCCATTAATAGCTAGATTGTTGGACTCGGTAGCGCCACTTGTAAAAAATATTTCCTTAGGTAAGCAGTTGATGGCTGTAGCGATCTGTTTTCTGGCTGTCTCTATGCCTAAATCTCCATCCCAACCGTAGCTGTGAGTTTTAGAGGATGCATTTCCAAATTTTTCTAAAAAGTAAGGTTTCATGGCTTCGAAAACTCGCTCGTCCATGGGCGTAGTCGAATTATAATCGAGATAAATTGGTTTTCGTACTGCGGGCTTAGGTATCATCTACAAACAAGCCTAGCACAATTTGACTTTAAATCAATCTCACAATAGATTGCACCTCATAGCTAGTTATGACCTCGCTAATTCGATCTCTAAAGATCTAAAGGGAAGCATTTAAGTGGAAAAGAAGTACGGAACAATCGCAATCGAAAACAATGCACTGGAGTCTTTTGACAATAGAACAATGGATCGTCGTTATAAAATCGAATTCACTTGCCCTGAGTTCACCTGCTTATGCCCACGCAGTGGTTTTCCTGATTTTGCGACAATTTATATCAGCTATGTTCCAGATAAAAAGTGCGTCGAACTAAAATCTTTAAAACTTTACATCAATAGCTTTAGAAACGAAAACGTTTTTCACGAAGACGTTACAAACAACATCATGAGCGATATGGTGAACCTTCTAGATCCTTGGGAAATCAAAGTAGTGGGGGACTTTACCGTGCGTGGAAATATCCACACGGTTGTTACGGCTTACCACACAAATGAAGAAAACCAAGACAAGAAAATCCTCAGCTACTAAATTGTAGGTTCTTACCATAGAAAGAAATCTTCTCGATCAATTGACCTTTGTTCATAGGTTTTGTGATGTAGTCATTGAAACCAATTTTTAAGGCTCTTTCTTTTTCTTCCTTCATGGCATGAGCAGACATCGCAATGATTGGCTTTTTAAATCCACTTTCTCGGAGCTTTTGGGTGGTCTCAAAGCCGTCCAATTCAGGCATAGAAATATCCATAAGAACCAAATCAAAGTTTCCATGGAGAGCTTTTTCAAGACCTTCTTTGCCATTGTTCGCGATTTCTATATTTGCTTCTGCATATTTTAAATATTTAGAAACAAGAGCTTGTATGTCTAAAGAATCCTCAACAACTAAAATATTCAGATCTTTCAGCGTAGGTTGCAATTTTTTAGCTTGGTCGGTGCTCTGGTGTATGATGATTGTGTTTTGTTCAGTTTCGGCGGGAACTATTGAGATCTCAAAAGTGCTGCCTTTTCCAGGTTCGCTATGCACCAAGGTCAAATCACCTCCAAGGAACTGTGCTAATTTTTTAGAGAGTACAAGCCCTAGTCCCGTTCCGCCATACTTTCTCGTGGTAGAGGTATCTGCCTGACTGAAGGGTTTGAAAAGTTTTTCTTTTTGATCATCAGTAATACCGATTCCTGTATCTTGAACTTGGAAAATAATTTTTGGCCTTCTAGAGTTTCCAATTTCTTCACACCGAACACTCACTTTGATGTGTCCGCTATTAGTGAATTTAATCGCATTTCCAATCACATTATAAAGAATTTGTCTTAATCGCAATTGATCAGTTTTGATAATGTTTGGAACAGACGTATTGGCAGAGATTAGTAGGTCCAATCCTTTTTCTTTGGCCTTGAGCGACATGCTGTCAGCCATATCGTTAAGAAACTTAATGGTTTCTGTTTCTTTGATTTCAAGATCGAGTTTGTTGGCTTCAATTTTTGAAAGATCTAGAATATCATTCACAAGTTCTGCGAGTAAGTCTGAATTCTTTTTAATTCTGAGAAGAGCGTTTTGACGTTCGTTTTCATTTTG
>JANMFM010000072.1:0-33261 GCA_031374125.1 Bdellovibrionales bacterium | reverse complement strand
ACGACACTGCCAAACAATGGCGTTGTATACAGGTTGAGAAGTTTTTCTATCCCATACGATCACGGTTTCGCGCTGGTTTGTGATCCCAATGCCCTTGATTTCACTGGTCGGAATCCTAGACTTTTCCAAGACCTCACGGGTGCAAGATTCAACCGTACCCCAAATGTCCGACGGTCTGTGCTCTACCCATCCCGGTTGTGGATAAATCTGTTCAAAATCTTGATTGGCAGAGAACGCGATTTCACCCAATGAGTTCACTAGACTCACCGTTGTTCCGGTTGTGCCTTGATCGATGGATAGAATGTATGCCATGATTACTCCTAGGACATTAAAAAAATCCGGTAAAATATTCGGTAACAAAGAAGCAGTAAAATTGTATGAGTAACTTGTTTAAAAAATCAAAAGAAAAGCTTCTGGAACTAAAAGATCTTCCGAAGGAGACTCTTCTATACCGAGTCATGCCAAAATTTTTGATGGAGCTGATCCGAAAATATCTCCGCTTAGAGATTGAAGGTTTAGAGCACATCCCTAAAAAAGGAAAAGCCCTACTCATACCCAATCATTCCGGATACTCAGGTTTTGATGCATTACTTTTGGGGCATGAAATCTCTCACCGTGCTAAGCGTATCCCAAGAGTGCTTACTCATCGCTTGTGGTTCATTACCGAGAAAACATCGATTCCCGCTCATAAATTAGGTTTTTTCGAAGCAACCACAAAAAATGGCTTAGATCTCTTGAGCCGTAACAACTTGGTGGTTCTCTTTCCAGAAGGTGAAAAAGGAAATTTTAAGGCGACAAAGCATCGTTATCGCCTTCAAGAGTTTAAACGAGGATTTGTGAGGATGGCTCTGCAAACTCAAAGCCCAATCATTCCGGTGCTAATCATTGGTGCCGAAGAAACCCATATCAATCTCAAACAATTGAAGTTCACAAAATATTTAGTGGGAAGCGCACTCCCATTGCCTTTGAATATCATTCCTCTTCCGGCAAAATGGAAAATCAAGTTCTTAGAACCCATTCATCTTCCGTTTAATCCGGAAGCTGCCAACGACACCGATCTGGTTCATGAAATTGCTAGCGACATTCAAGATCGCATGCAGGAAGAGCTCAATAAGGAATTGGCAAAAAGAGATTACGTTTTTGTTGATAAGATTTATTAATTCAAAAATGTTATTTTAGATTTTTTGAATTCTGATTCTATTTTTTTCAAAGCATCTTGTGTTTTGTATTTAGGGTTCAAACCGTCAAAGAATTTTTTATAATTATTGATGCGATCTTTTTTCTGAAGGTATTCGCTAAAAGATTTGTAGTAATTAAAATCGAGAACAAGCCAACGAACAGAAAGGTCCAATGCTACTTTTGAGAAAAACAGAAATCTTTTGCCTGAATCCAGGTGGAGATCATGAAAAGTGAATTTATTTCTGCGAGAAATATTCCTGATGGTATTTTTCTTATGAGAAGATTGAATGGTCGATGAAGCTTCATGATAGCAAATGGACTTGGGCTCATAAATACAAGTCCAGCCCATTCTCCAAGCTCGCATTCCTAAATCCACATCTTCTCCATAAAAAGGAGAAAAGAGTTCATTGAAATAATCAATTTGCACAAGCTTCTTTCTTTCAATGAGCGCATTGGCACCACATAGAAAAAAACTTGGCAAACTTTCATCCCCATTTTGTGCATTATGTGTAGATTGAATAACTCCAAAAAATGTCTGCTTCGGATATTTTGCTGTATCAGTAATTTTTTGAGATTTAGGATCCAACAATGCGCCCATAACCCCAAATACTTGCGAGTTATCAAAATGTTTCAACTGGTTAACAAAATAATCTTCTCTGAGTTTAACATCGCTGTTCAAAGCCAATACAAGATCTTTAGTTGCTGCTTTAAGGCCAGAATTAATATTTCCAGAAAAGCCTAAGTTCTTTGAGTTCTTTATCAGAATAATTTCAGGGTATTTTCTTTCTAAAAAATCTACAGAATCATCCTTGGATGCATCGTCTGCCACGATGACTTCATAGTTATCAATGCCACTTATTTTCAAGGCACTATAAACGGTTGGTAGATTATCTTCTAAAAGAGTTTTTCCGTTATAATTAGGGATAACAATAGAGATAGATTTTAGCATGCAATTACCGGATTATTTTTGAACATTGTGCAATAACTACCTTTGTTGGAATGATCTGTATGATACGTTTGTCGACATACAATAAATATAAGCAAAAACATGGTATTTTAGAATAAAAAAGTTTTACATACTCTGTTTTATAGAGTTATATAATTAATCATAGTACAAATACAAAGGAACCATCTCAAATATGGCATATTTAGGTGAATATAAAAAAGATAATTCTTACTACGAAGAGCCTCGTAGCGAGATGCTTGCCTTTGCTCCAAAAACTTCCAACCTGATATTGGATGTAGGATGCTCCACGGGCCTCTTTGGGAAGATCCTTAAAAACAAACTTCAAGCATCTGTACATGGTATTGAGATTAATGAAAGTCTAAAAGAAGCTGCATCAAAAAATATTGATGAAATATTTATTGGCGATGTGTTTGATGGCATCAAGCACTTCTCAAAAAATAAATATGATTCTATTTTTTTCAATGATGTACTTGAACATTTTGTTAGTCCCGATGAAGTTTTGTCTAAAATCAGGCCGATTCTTTCCGAGAATGGTGTTGTTATCGCCTCTATTCCTAATATTCGATACTTTAGAACATTGAAATCTCTTTTGTTTGATCGCGATTTTAAATATGAGGAATCTGGCATATTAGACAGTACTCATCTGAGATTTTTTACAGAGAAAAGTATGGCGAGACTCTTTGAAAATTCCGGATATGAAATCATTTCGATTCAAGGCATTAACAAAACAAAATCCTTTAAGCCCTATCTTTACAATCTATTCTCTTTTGGTTTGTTTGGCTTAGACACAGCCTATCTTCAGTTTGCCGTTGTGGCGAAAAGTAAGAATTAAATTGTTTATTTCCATCTAATGCTATTAATATCGAGTTCTATGATTTATGATTGCTTTTCTTTTTTTAATGAACTGGATCTCTTAGAGTTAAGATTAAATATTCTCGATAGCGTTGTCGACCGCTTTGTCATCGCCGAAGCAACAAGGACTCATCAGAAGAAAAGTAAGCCTTTATACTTTCAAGAAAATAAAAATCGTTTTGCTCCTTTTTTACATAAAATTGATCATATTATTGTTGATTCGTACCCGACTTTTTGGAATTCAGGTCGCCCAAGAATAAACTCTTGGCATTATGAAAAGAATCAAAGAGAGCACCTCATGAAAGGGCTCAAACAATGTAAGCCGCATGATATGGTGATTGTTTCTGATCTCGATGAGATTCCAAATCCTGAACTTGTTAAAAAATATTCCCAGCACGACAAAGATGTGGTCTTTGAACAATACATGTTCATGTTCTACTTTAATATGATTTCAACTAGCAAAAAAACCAATGAGTTTGATTTATGGCCAGGCACCGTCATGACCAAGTTCAAAAACATAAGCACACTTAATGAAGTTAGAATGAAAAGAGATCATAAGAATACGCAAGCAATTCGCCTCCCTTACTCTGGTTGGCACTTTTCTTATATGGGTGGGGTAGAAAAAATAATTACTAAACTAGAATCTTATGCTCACAATGAATTCAACAACGAAGAATTTAAATCTGTGGATCGTATCCAACAGATTATTAGCAAAGGTGAGGATCTTTTCAATCCTGACGTAACCAATGCCTTATTGAAGGATGAATCAATTCTACCTGAATATCTTTTAAAGAATAAAAATATTTATTCAAAATTCTTCGCTTAAAGTAAAAACACACTAAAACTTTTGATTATTTTTATAATCATCAAAGCTCATGCCCTTTTGATCTCTATCGGATACCAAAGGGTCGTTGAGCTCCCAATTTATTTTCAAATATGGGTCATTCCACATAATGCCCCCTTCACCTTTAGGATTATATCCAACATCTACTTTATACAGAACATCAGCACCTTCTTTGCTGAGAACACAGAATCCATGGGCAAATCCACTAGGAATCCAAAACCATTGTGGATTTTCTCCAGTTAAAATGATTTGAACTGATTTGCCAAAAGTAGGAGAGCTCTTTCTAATGTCGACTGCCACATCCAAAATTTTCCCATAAGTGCAAGTCACTAGCTTAGACTGAGGCTTATCATACTGATAATGCAAACCTCTTAAGATTTTGTAATCTGATCTCGAAAAATTATCTTGGACAAAATGCGTATGTATTCCAATTTCTTTAAACTGATCTTCTCGGAATCTTTCCGTGAAAAACCCGCGAGGGTCCTTAAATACTTTTGGCTCGATAAGCATTAATCCATCTATATTAAATTTTTCAATTTTCAATGGTTACCCTTTCAATAATTCGTTTACGCATTTTTTTAAAGAATCTTCCCAATCTGGTAATCGAATACCGAATGTTCTATAGATTTTGGCAGAATCCAATCTTGAATTCAATGGGCGCTGAGCCGCTGTTTTGTAATCTTGAGATTTTATTGGGTTTATTTTTTTAATTTGCGTCTTTAGGCCCGATTCTTTGCAATATTGTGCGATTTTTAAAGAAAATTCGTACCAACTACAAAATTTAGAGGAAGATAAATGATAAAGTCCTGGTTTCGAAGGTTTTTCTAAAATTGCCCAAGTAGCTTGAGCTAAATCATAAGCATAATTTGGCGCACCGATCTGGTCCGCAACTATATCTAATTCTTCTCTTTCTTGAAAAAATCGAATCATTACTTTAACAAAATTTTGTCCAAACTCGCTATAAATCCAAGAAGTTCTAAAAACATAAGAAGTATTGTAAGCCAATACTTCTTTTTCACTTCTCAGTTTGGACATCCCATATACATTCAAGGGGTTCGTAGAATCTTCTTCGTCCCAAGCTATTTCATTTTCTCCATTAAAAACATAATCTGTTGAATAATGAAAAAAAAGAGCTCCATTTTCATTACACCATTTAGCAATTTTTTGAGGGGTTTCTGAGTTTATAAGAAAGCAAAGATCTCTTTCTTTTTCTGCCAAATCTACTTTTGTATAAGCTACAGCATTAATGACATGAGTAGGTTTTATTTTTTCTAATTGAGACTTTATCGCTTCAAAATTTTCAAATGGCGCATCTTTTTTCGTAAGATAGGTAACGTTTAAGTTTTTCTTTTGAGTCTTCTTAAGAGAACATCCCAACTGTCCGCTATTGCCCAAAACAACTATTTTCATTTATAACATTCTCTTTGCTTGTTGTTTTAGGTACATGCCATATCCAGAATTTGCGTATCCCTCTGCTACTTGAACGAATCTTTCTTTAGAAATAAATCCTTTTTGCAGCGCAATTTCTTCCAAACACGCAATTTTGAGACCTTGTCTCTGTTCAATTGTTTGTACAAACATTGAAGAACTTAGAAGAGACTCGTGTGTTCCTGTATCTAGCCAAGCAATACCACGACCAAAAAGCTCAACCTTTAGCTGTTGATCATTCAAATATTCACGATTCAAGTCGGTAATTTCTAGTTCGCCTCTCTTTGAAGGTTTCAGATTCCTTGCTCTTTCACAAATTGTCTTATCATAAAAATACAAACCCGTTACAGCCCATTGGGATTTGGGATTTTGTGGTTTTTCTTCGATGCTTAAAGCTTTTCCCGATTTATCAAACTCGACAACTCCATATCTTTCTGGATCACTCACTTGATATCCAAAAATAATTGCCCCATCTTGAATTTTGGATGCTTTTTGGACCTGCTGAGGTACATCGTGTCCGTAGAAAATATTATCTCCAAGGATCAAGCATACAGGTGAATTATTGATAAATTTTTCCCCAATAATGAACGCCTGCGCGATACCTTCGGGCTTAGCTTGAACTTCATAGCTGATCGAAATTCCAAATTGGCTGCCATCTTGTAATAAACTTTGTATGAGTGGAATGTCTCTTGGAGTGCTAATGATCAAAATATCTTTAATGCCGGCGAGCATGAGAGTTGAAAGTGGATAATAAATTGTAGGTTTATCGTACACGGGCAAAAGTTGCTTTGAAATCGCAAGCGTGGCTGGATACAAACGCGTCCCACTACCACCTGCTAAAATAATGCCTTTCATAAGTGCTCCTTAAATGAAGCTTCATATAAACCAAAAACTTTCAGAAATTTCATGCTTTAAAGTAGATAATGCGTCGGATTATTAAAAATCCAGGCTATTCATGCTAATTACTGACCGTCACAATTATCGACACAATCATTGCCAATGGTTTTAACTAAATCACTCCAGGCCTGAATGAGAAATCCCGCTTCAGACTTATCTCGATGAATCACGCCTTTAAGAATAACGGCGGCAATGCCCACGACAATCACCATGAGTAAAATGTATTCGATAATGACTTGTCCGCCCTGACGCTTGAATCTCAATGGAATATCTTCTCTCTTATTTTTTGAACGATTCTTTTACGTAATCAATAATGTCGTCACGAGTTTTATCAGAAATTGGCCCTTGGACTCCAATCACGCAATCTTGTTCCATCTTTGCCACAGCAAAGTCACGATCTTGATCAAAAGATTGTTGGAATGATTCTTTATTTGGATAAATCATAACAAAGAGCGTGGAGTTTTTAGGCAGACTATCTCGAATGTGTGATACGTTCTCGTCTAATTGCTCTAGAGGTTTTTCAGTTTGCTGTTCTTGGTCGGATTTTTCTTGAAAAACTTTTGATTGCAGCGAGAAGTAAACCTTTAATGCTTCCGGCTCTTGAGCTTGAGAAAAGTAAACTCTCAAAGGCCCATCAAAGATTGCCGTATTGAAGGTTGGACTAAAAAACTTAGACTGTAGAATTCTTGTCGTAGCATTTTCTAACGAATAATTTTCCGCCAAAAAATGTCCTTCTGAAAATCCTTCTAATGATGTATTCCCCAAAGTTGCCCCCTCATTGATGTAATTCCCCTGATTGCTCACACAGGTGTATTAAATTAGAGGTTTGAGGAAAAAGGCAAAGAATTTTTTAATTTTTTTTAACGAAAGGTCTAGCTCCACGAACCACACAATCCACCGAATTGAAACCCACCTGATAGAACAAATCCTTCCAAGAAGAATTCAACACAACAAAATCGGCAATTTTCCCAACTTCAAGTGAACCCAGTTCATTCTGTAATCCTAATGCATAACTAGGATTCACTGTCCAAGCAGCAATAACTTCACTTAAAGTCATCTTCATTTCTTTTCGCGCAAGTAAGCCTACAAATTGTATATCTTGTGTGGGACTTGTCCCCGGATTGTAATCTGTCGAAAGCGCAACTCGAGCTCCTTGATCAATTAGTTGACGTGCTGGAGGATACGGTACGCTTATATAGTAATCTGCTGTGGGAATAAACACACAGGTAGTATTTGATTCTGCAAGGACTGCTATATCTTGAGTATTCAAATAATTTAAATGGTCACACGATAATGCCCCAATCTTTACAGAAAAGCGCGCTCCTTCAGATGGATTCAATTGGTTGGTGTGAGAAACTACATCAAATCCTAACTTTTTAGCGGCATCGAAATACTTTTGTGCATGGTCAATTGTGAAGTAATTCTTTTCAATAAAGATATCTGCGCGATTTGCATACTTTTTGATTTTTTTTAAATCTAAAAGGATTTGATCTAAATATGCATCTAAAGACTCTATTTCTTTCGGTTTTGCGTGTGGACCTAAATATGTTGGGATAGCTCTTACGGATTTGATCTTATTGACCACTTTAAGGATTTTTTCCTCAGTTTTAAAGTTTAAGCCGTAGCCACTTTTCATTTCAACAGTAGTTACGCCCTGGTTTAAAAAATTTTTAGCGCGTTCTTCGGAGATCTTTAAAAGTTTCTTTTCGGAAAGCTTTCTCGTATTTTCTACGGTATTGACGATTCCGCCTCCTGCTGCAGCGATATCCTGATAGGTTTTACCCTGGAACTTCATTTCAAAATCATTTCCACGATTTCCACCGTAAACTAAATGCGTGTGGCAATCGATAAATCCCGGAAGAACAGTCTTACCCTTCAAATTTATTGATTTTATTTTTTTGAACTTTTTTGGAAGATTTTTTGAGAGCCCCACCCATGCGATTTTATTTTTTTCGGTAACGATAGTTGCATCTTTAATAATTGAAAGATCTGTTTCTAAAATACCACGACCTTCTTTTTTAAAAGCACCTGCTAGCGTTAGGCACTCATCGATATTTTTAAAAACTTTTACCATATCAGATTCAACCCACGCTCTTCGGCATTTTTTTGTGCGTCTTCATACCCAGCATCAAGGTGTCGATAGAGTCCCATGCCAGGATCGATTGTTAAAACCCGCTTCAAACGCTTGTCTGCCTCTGGAGTTCCATCAGCTACGATCACTTGTCCGGAATGCAGAGAGTAACCCATGCCTACACCGCCACCATGATGAAAGCTCACCCAGGTTGCGCCGCCTGCGATATTTGAGAAGGCATTCAAAAGTGGCCAGTCGGCCACGGCATCCGATCCATCTTTCATCGCTTCAGTTTCGCGATTTGGTGAGGCCACTGAACCACAGTCCAAATGATCTCTACCAATCACAATCGGAGCGGAAACCTTGCCGGTTCTCACGAGCTCATTGAATTTCAATCCAGCCAAAGCTCTTTCGCCATATTCCAACCAACAGATTCTTGCAGGTAAACCTTGGAATTTGATTCGCTCTTTTGCCATATCTAGCCAATTAATAAGCGATTTTTTGTGCGGAAATAATTCTCTAATAGCATTATCAGTCACTTCAATATCCTTGGGATCACCAGATAGCGCCACCCAACGGAACGGACCCGAACCTTTACAAAAAAGTGGACGAATATATTCTGGAACAAATCCCGGTATATCAAAGGCATTTTTTACGCCGCCCTTTTCGGCCATTGCACGGATATTGTTTCCGTAATCAAAAGTGATTGCACCACGCTTTTTCATTTCGAGCATGCCTTCTACGTGACGAGCAATACTTGAAATGGATTTTTCTAAATAAGTTTTAGGATCGGAGGCTCTCAATTCCGCAGCTTTTTCTAAGTTGAGACCCGCCGGAATATAACCAATGAGTGGATCATGCGCTGAAGTTTGGTCAGTCAAAAGATCTGGAATAAAATTTCTTTTGATCAATTCATGAATCACTTCACTCATATTGCCCTTGAGCGCAATACTGACCGCTTTTTTCTCTTTTTTGTATTTCTCTACTCTTCGAATGGCGTCATCGATATCGGTAGCAAGTTCATCGACGTATTTTGTGTCTAATCTTTTTTGAATTCTTGTTTCATCCACTTCTACACCAAGCACCACGGCTCCTGCAAAAACTCCCGCTAGAGGTTGCGCGCCACCCATACCACCAAGACCCGCCGTTAAAAGTACGCGGCCTTTAAGATCTCCACCAAAATGTTTTCGGCCGGCTTCCACAAATGTTTCGTAAGTTCCTTGGACAATGCCTTGGCTACCAATGTAGATCCAAGAACCCGCCGTCATCTGTCCGTACATCATCAAGCCTTTTTTATCGAGCTCGTTGAAGTGCTCCCATGTTGCCCAATTGGGTACGAGGTTTGAGTTTGCAAGCAGCACTCTCGGTGCATCCTCATGAGTTTCAAAAATTCCCACCGGTTTCCCCGATTGAATTAAAAGTGTTTGGTTATTTTCTAATTTTTTTAAAGACTCTAAAATTTTATCAAAGCATTCCCAATTTCTAGCCGCTTTGCCGATCCCCCCGTAAACGATAAGATCTTCCGGGCGTTCTGCTACGCTGGGATCAAGATTATTTTGAATCATACGATAGGCAGCTTCCTGAAGCCAACCCTTGCATGATAATTTAGTGCCCGTAGGCGCTCTGACAACACGTGATTTTGAAGACATAGATACCTCTTAAAGTACCTACAGAACTAACACCAACAGCGCCCCAACGCCACCAAAAGGTGTGAGGCATTTTTTAATTATGCAGTTGGTGCATGCATAGCAACACCGACTGGGCGGTGTTGCTTCGTGGCATGAGTATTATAGAAATATTTATTCTAAGCGATCTTTCTAATCTGATTGAGCTTGCCTTCAGCCTGATTCAGTCTTTCTCTTAGTGCATCGTTTTCACTCTTAAGCTCAAAAACTTTCTTCTTCAAGGTTTCCATGTCTTTCGTTTCATGAACTGATAAAACATCCACTTGTGTTGTTTTTACCGTTACACTACCAAAATTCCCTGATAAAAGTTGATCTTCAAATTCTGAATTTACAACCAGAGCTGGATCGATTTTTTCTAAGTACAAAAATCCATCCGAAATCATTTTACGCACTTGAGTCAAAACTTGCACGAAGGCTGTTGAGATCTCTGCGGGCGTGGGTTTTCTTTCTGCCATGTCTTCATCGATTTTTCTTTTCTTAGAATGATTTAAAGTTCTAGTGATTTTTTCTTTCATCTCTGGCTCTACACCCAGAATCGTTAGAGAAATTGTCATATCATTGAGCGTCCCAATAATTTCTGCCACGGTATTATCATCCCAAGAAAAAATTCTTTTCATAGATAACATCTTAGCTTTAACAGCTTGGGCCCAACTCATATCTTCATCTTCAATCATCTTCAGGAATTTTTCTTGCTTCTGCGTCCCACAAGTTTCCATGAGAATTAACAACTGGATAAAACCGCCTTTTTTCTTATAACGATCAATCATGCTCATATTCTTCCCTTTCGAAAAATAAACCTTTCAGACAATAATCTGGTCGCTAAACTTTTCGGTCTTTGCTAGGAAGAATTTTAAGAAAACCGACTTATGTTTCAATATGATAATTTAAGGTCCTTTTATGGCATCGACTAGGTGATTCTTACATGATTTTGTAGGGCAAGTTACAATAGGTTGCAGATGGCCTGGTATCCCCTTTGCTAAATATAACTTCGTTATGAAGGTGTGGTTTTTATTAGCAATAACAATTCTATATGTTTCTACAGAAACTTGGGCTCAAAACTCGCCCAAAGTGACTTATTTGGGTCATAGAATTGACCTCATTTCGGAAACCTACTTGGGACTTCCTTATCTGACTGACCCACTCGGTGAAAACAAGGGCTACGACAAAGATCCGCTCTATCGCTTTGATGGTTTTGATTGCACCACTTATGTAGAAACCGTGATTGCAGAAGCCCTCGCTACGAGCGAAGAAGATTTTAAAGAGAATATGAATGAAATTCGCTATAGAAATGCACAAGTTGATTTCGTGACAAGAAACCACTTTACCAGTATCGACTGGATCCACAACAATCGCAGAAATGGAATTCTTGTGGATGTCACAAAAATACTTTTTAAAAATCATTATAAAATTTCAGAAACGGTCATTAATAAATCTGCGTGGTTCAAGATGGTCCACAAAATGGATTATAAATCTCGATCTAAAGTTTCAAAATTAGCTTACCTTCCTCTCGCGGAAGTAACACCAGAACTACTTTCCAAAATCAAATCCGGATCTATCATAAATATTGTAAGACCAAACTGGCTTCCTAAAGATAAAGATGGAATAAATAAAACCGGAACTGAGCTTGATATTTCTCATCAAGGATTTGCCATATGGAAAGACGACGGGATTCTGTATTATAGAAACGCGAGTTCCACTGCAAAAATGGTTACAGACGAACCTCTCGACAAATATCTTAAAAGAATGAAGTCGATTAAATCCATCGGCGGTATTAACGTCCTCGAAGTGAGACCTTAGAATTCCAACGTCGGCATGACACCCATCAAAGAATTGTCCGCAATTAAATTTCTAATCGCTTTTATATCGTGAGCAAAAATACGATCTTTTTCTGCATACGGAACCTTTGTTCTAATCAAATCATAAGCCGATTTCACTGTACCTGCGGGTTGTAATGGCTTTAATAAATCCAAGGCTTGAGTTGCGCTCAATAATTCCATAGCCAAAACGTTTTCCGCGTTGTCCACAATCTTACCAAACTTTCTCGCGGCAATTGTTCCCATAGAAACATGATCTTCTTTATCCGCTGACGTTGGAATACTATCCACCGATGCGGGATGAGATAAAATTTTATTTTCACTCACAAGTGAAGCTGCTGCCACTTGCACAATCATGTGACCCGAATTCAATCCTGAATCTTTTGTTAAGAAAGCAGGAAGCCCACTCATTGAAGGGTTGATCAGCTTTTCAATTCTACATTCTGAGATACTCGCCATTGCTGACATTGCAATCGCCATGAAATCCAATTGGAAAGCTACAGGCTCACCATGGAAGTTTCCACAGGATAAAATTTTGTCATGCTCATCAAACACTAAAGGATTATCCGTAGAAGAATTGGCTTCGATCTCTAGAGTCTTTAGACCCACTCTCAACGCATCCTTAGTCGCTCCATGAACTTGCGGCATACATCTTAGGGAATAGGCGTCCTGAACTCTTGAGCAATTCTCATGGCTCTCGGCGATTGGAGAGGTTTTTCCTAAAATTTTAAGTAAGTTTCTAGCTGTTATCGCTTCTCCTGGGTGTGCTCTTGTTGCCGAAATCAATGGATCAAAAGCTGATCTTGTTCCAAGCATCGCTTCCAAGGTCATAGCTCCTGCTAGATCCATCGTCCAAGCGATTCTTCTTGCGCGATAGAGGTTTAGTAAACCCACCGCTGTCATCACCTGGCAGCCGTTGATGAGTGATAAACCTTCTTTGGCTTGAAGTTCTAAGTGAGAGATCTTTTTCTCTTTTAATATATTTGCAACGGGAACTGCTTTGCCGTCACTCCAAACTTCACCTTCACCAATTAAGGCCAAAGCCAAGTGAGATAACGGAGCCAAGTCACCACTAGCCCCTACGCTACCCTGCTGAGGAATCACGGGAATAATATCTGCATTTAAAAATTCTAATATTTTTTCTACAATCTCAACTCTGATTCCCGAGTGGCCACGCGAAAGAGCATTTGCTCTTAAAAGCATGATGGCTCTTGATTCTTCTTTTGTGAATGGATCGCCTACTCCACAACAATGAGATCTGATTAAGTTTTTTTGGAGTTCGGCGAGATTCTCATCAGAAATTTTTACGGAACTCAAAGCTCCAAAGCCCGTATTTACTCCGTATATCACTTCGTGATTTTTAAGTTTATTGATAATATAATCACGAGATTTTTTGATTAATTTTTTTGAAGAATCACTCAGAACAACCTTAGTGTTCTTATGAGCCACATCCCAAACTTGATCTACATTTAAACTTTCGCCTGTTAACTGAATCATTTTCTACACCTAATTATCTAAGAGATTGAATTGCTTTTTTGTATGCATCGCTAAAACCCGATGCGGTTTCTTTACCACTGTTAAAGATGTAGCTTCCCGAAACAAAAGCGTTTGCTCCTGCGTCTCTACAAATTTTTGCAGTTTCCTTGTTGATGCCGCCATCCACTTCGATGTGGATGTCTAAATTTCTTTTTTCGATTTCTTTTTTTAGTTCTTTGATTTTTTCAACTTGCCCAGCCATAAAGCTTTGGCCACCAAAGCCCGGCTCAACCGTCATGATCAAAACCAATGATACTTCTTCTAAGAACGGAAGAATTTCTGAAAGATTGGTGCTAGGTCTTAATGTGATTCCAGGGTTCACGTTGTGTGCTTTGATTTTTCTCAAAACATCCATGGGATTTTCTGTAGCTTCCACATGAATAGTTAAATAATCACTGCCCGCTTTAATAAATTCATCAACGTACTTTTCTGGATTTTCAATCATAAGATGAACATCGAGTGGAATATCTGAAACTTTTTTGATGGCTTTCACAACCGGAGGACCTATCGTAATATTATTCACAAAATGTCCATCCATCACGTCGACATGAAGCCAATCCGCTCCCGCTTCCGTAACCGCTTTTACTTCGCGCTCAATATTTGCAAAATCGCATGAAAGAAGGCTGGGAGATACAATAATGGATTTACTGTGCAGTTGACTCAAAAATATCTCCTTCTTTTAATGGGTAGCCTCTCAAGAAATTATCTACACTCGTTTTTGCTTTTCCTTCAAGCTGAACTTCGGTGATCTTCAGAGAAAAGTCGCCAGTTCCAACATAGAACGCGTCCTTTTCCACTCTGATAACTTTACCAGGTGCGCCTTTTGAATCTGAAGGCGTTGCGCTCAAGATTTTTAGCTGTTTTTTGTTCCAGTAGGTCCATGTTCCCGGCCATGTATCAAAGGCTCTGATCTTGTTGAAAATCACTTCAGAAGTATTTTGCCAATTGATAATGCCCTCTTCTTTTTTTAACTTCTTAGCAATCGTCACTCTGGATTCATCTTGTTTTTCGCCCGTGAGATTTCCACGCACATAATCCATGAGTTCTATTTCTAAAAGTTCTGACGATAAGTTTTTTAATTTTTCGTATGTCGATGCAGATGTATCTTTTGGACCAAGAGGAATTTTTCGAACGCCAAGGATTGCACCAGCGTCTAATGCTTTCACTACGATTTGCAATGCGACTCCAGTTTCTTTATCGCCCGCTTCTACAGATCTTTGAATCGGAGCTGCTCCCCTCCACTTTGGAAGAAGACTTCCGTGAACATTCACAGCACCGAATGGAAAGAGTTTTAAAAATTCTTCGGAAACGATTTGTCCAAAAGCAATCACCACAGCAACGTCGGCTTTGAGAGATTTTAAGTGAGCGATAAATTCTGGCGTGTTAACACTTTCAGTGTTTTTTACGGGAAGGCCTAACTTCAATGCAGCTTCTTTTACGGGCGTTGGTTGCACCTGCATGTTTCGTCCTTTTGGACGATCCGGTTGCGTGATCACTCCAACGATTTCATAGTGATCATCTTTAGCCATGCTTTCTAAGGGCGTGACTGCAAAATCAGGTGTTCCTAAGAACACAACACGTACTTTACTCATGAGGGGATCTAATCACAGATTTTTTTGATTGTCTTTGGAATTTTCATCGCCATCATCGGTGTCTTTTTCATCCGGTTCTGTTTCATAGCCGAATTTTTTAATGCGATCTTTGATTCTATTGGATTTTAAGAAGCTCAAACGATCGATAAATAACTTACCATCTAAATGATCAATTTCATGCTGAATGCAAATTGCGAGAAGACCGTCTGTCTTAATCGTAACCTTCTCACCTTTTGTGTTGAGGCAATCCACTTCGATATAATTTGCTCTTTCAACATTCTCAACATAACCAGGAACACTTAAACAGCCTTCACCGTAAACAGTTTTTCCTTCTTTAACTTTGATTTCAGGATTGATGATGACTAGAGGATATTGAACGCCTTTTTCAAGGTCTGTCATGCCTTCTTCAGTGGGCTTTCCATCATCGTCATGTGGTCTTGTATCGATCACGATCATGCGATCAAGCCTTCCAACCTGAGGCGCAGCCAAACCCACACCGCGAGCTTTATACATAGTTTCCAACATGCTTTGCGAATAAAGAACAAGCTCTTCCGTAACCTCTTTTACAGGCTTAGAAAGTTCTCTTAATTTTGGATTTGGGAACGTTAAAATCTCTAAAATCATACAGTCATTTTAACGCATTATTTCTTTAGGCGCAAGAGCAAGAAGATAGATAGAGCTAGAGTGAATATATTAGGCAACCACGCACTTAAAATGGGTGATATATACCCATGTCGGCCCATAGTTAGGCCCACGCTCAAAAGAGCCCAATATCCAAATGCAAGACCCAAACATAGCCCCACACTCATCATTCTGCCACCCGTTCTGGTATTAAAGACACTGAAAGGAATACCAATGAAGGCCATGACAAATGAGGCCAATGCAAAGCCATATTTTGAGTGTAAATCCACCTCATAGCGAAGCGTATTTAAGCCCGCTTCTTTGTTTTTCTTGATGTACTCTCTCAGCTCCTTAATGGAAACCACTTCCGAAAACTTTGAGGATTCTTGGATGTCGCCAATTTCATCATCGATGATGATGAATTTTTCTTGAAAAGATTGATTCATCGGAAAACTAGAGTCCCCGGTGAACAGTGTCACCGTACCATCTAAAAGTTTCCATTCTTTCGGCTCGAGTTTTGCTGTTTTTGCAACAATCAATTGGACCAAATTCCATTTGTCATCAAAATAGTAAAACGACAACCCTTGGGCGATTTGAGTTTCTGCATCGAAGGCTTTGATATTGAAAAGCATATTGTCTTGGCGATACCAAATTTTTGAGTTCTTCACAGCGGAATACATTGCTGGACGCTGTCTGATTTCTACATACCAAGTGTAATTTTTCTTTTTGTTTGTGATGGGCAAAATACGATCGCTCATCCAGAAAGACATTACTGTTACACCCGCAACGATGATTAAAATCGGAGCACTCACTCTCGCCAAACTATTTCCAATGCTAAAAAGAGCCACAAGTTCGCTATTTTTATTGAGCCCGCCGAGTGTAAAGAGTGTTCCGATGAGACTTGCTGCCGGCAAAAGCTGATAGACAATTGCAGGAACCGAGTAAAGATAAAACTTCACCATGTTCAGAAGAGAAGTCTGCACACCTACGAAATTTGAGAGGGCATCAATCGTTAAAAAGAGAGTTACAAGTACCAAGATGCTTCCGAAGAAGTAGCTCAAGAAAAGCTTTGCAATGTACTTGTCGATTATATCTAACATGAACCTCTAGCGTATTCCCCAATCAATTTCCAAGTCAAACGTACTTTATGTTGACTCTCTTTTTTAAAAATCGTTTACTTTGCCTATGGCTTTACGCGTCTTACTCGCAGACAATAGTGAAACAATTAAGAAAGTCATTCAGCTGACTCTTCAAGATTTTGCAATGGATCTTCGCATTGTCACGCTTGGAGTGGACGTTCTGGACGTGGCTTTGCAGTTTAAGCCCGACATTATATTTGTAGATATTCTACTTCAGAAAAAAAATGGCTACGAAGTTTCTAAAGAATTAAAAAATAATGTTCATCTCAAAAATACTCCTGTTGTTCTGATGTGGAGTGGATTTATGGAATTCGATGAGCCGAAGGCAAAAGAATCCTTGGCCGATGCTCGCCTTGAAAAACCTTTCGATGCGGACACTTTAAAAAATTTAGTCACTTCATTAGTTAAAAAACAAGCACCTGCGGATATTTCTAATTTCTTAGATTTTCCCAGCCACGGTACTCCAACAAAACCCGTGCCTCCGACCTCTGCTTCTAAAACTGAGCGCCATGAGGATCCTCTAAAGTCTTTGGATAAAATCAAATCTGAAGCTGAAAAGTTTCAACCAGACAATCTCAAAAAACCAGTTGCATCTGGAAAATTCAAACCTATCGAGCTTCCCAACCTTGCAGATGTGATTGATAATTTTGAAACAAAAAATCCTCAAGAAGACGAATTTGAAATGCAGCCTTTAGACAAGACGACAGGTTTTGGTTATCGTAAACCCGCAGAGCCTGAAGCGGACAAATCACTTCATCAGACAAAATCTTTCATTATAAATCTTCCTGATGATGCAGGCCCTGAGGAGATACCTCTAGAAATTGAACCCATTGATAGCGTCGAGGATATGAGCTTTCTACTCAACCCCGAAAGCATTGAAAAAGAAACTCAAGCTGCTACAAAAATCACCACTAGAGCTCCTGAACTCAAAAAAGTAGAGCCACCCAAAATACCCACGTCTGCACCAACTCATACAGCCACCGCAGCACCAAAGGCCCCGACAGCCTCCCAAGCCCCTATTCCTACACCTGAGGACATTGAAAGAATCGTGAGAGAAGAAGTCCGCGAAGCCATCGAAAAAATGGTTTGGCAAGTGGTACCTGAAATGGCGACCCAACTCATTAAAAAAGAATTAGACCGTCTGTTGAAAGACAATGAATCAAAACCGTGAATATATTTACAATCATTGAACAGGCATTCAGAGAGGATTTGCCTTTGGGAGATATCACCACTGATTCTCTCGCCGTTAAAAATTATCCAGGCTCGGCCAAACTCATCGCAAAAAGTGATTTGGTTTTATCAGGTTCCGACCTTTTTGAAAGGTGCATAAAGCATCTAGAACCTCAGGCCCAAGTGAAATGGCTCTTTAAAGACGGCGAAACCGTTTTGGAAAAACAAACCATCTGTACGATCAAAGGAAATTTAGTCGATATCATTAAGGCCGAAAGAGTTGCGCTTAATTTTTTAGGACGATTTTCCGGAATCGCAACGCTCACAAAAAGATTCGCCAATGAAGTTCGTCACACCAATACGAAAATTCTTGATACCCGAAAAACTACGCCACTCTATAGAGCTTTTGAAAAAAATGCAGTCTTGGATGGTGGAGGAAAGAATCACCGAAATGATCTGAGTGACGAGGTGATGATAAAAGAAAATCACGTACGAATTGCCGAGTCCCTTGAGAAAGCTATAGATCAAGTCCGATCACAAACAAATAAATTTATGACCGTCGAGGCCCACTCGCTGGAAGACGTGCAGATTTGCGTCGATAAGAGCGTAAATAGAATTTTACTGGACAATATGGATATAGATACTCTTAAAAAAGCCCTCGAAAAAATTCCAAGTCACATCGAAACAGAAGCTTCAGGAAATATGACTTTAAATCGCGTAGGAAAAGTCGCCGACACTGGCGTAAACTACATCAGCGTTGGAGCCTTGACACATTCGGCTCCTGTGGCTGATATCAGTATGATCTTTGATTGGAAATAATCAGTAGGAGTAGTTGAGAACCCCAACAGGGTCTCCCTTAAATATATTTGCAACTTTTCTGCGAAGTCTCTCTTCTTTAAGACTTTGAGATGATTCTTTAATGGATTTCTTGATGTCTTTTTTATTTAATTCAATATCTTCAAATTCCAAATGGCAATTTGTCTGCGTTAGAATAACTTTGCATTCTGCTTTTACGCTTTCACCTAATAATGAAAAGGAATCTTCCGCAGTCTTAGTACTCTTTCAGGTCTATGCATATTTTTAGAATAATTAGGCAGATTACTGAAGCTCTACGTTCAGTGTGATTATCGTATTTAATAATTTAGAGATTGGACAACCTTTTTTTGCAGTTTCTGCCAACTCACGAAATCTTTCGTGAGTAATACCGTCAACTTTTCCCTTTAAGGTAAGAGCAGATTCAGTCACTTTAAAACCGTCACCGTCTTTATCCAAAGACACCACTGCCGTAGTTCTTAATTCTTGATCTTTGAATCCTGCTTCATCCAATTTAAAAGAAAGAGCCATTGCAAAACACGAAGCGTGAGCTGCTGCGATTAATTCCTCAGGATTTGTTCCTGGTTTATCTTCAAATCGTGTGGCAAATCCATATGGAGCGTTTTGCAAAACTCCACTCTGAGTTGTTATTTCGCCTTTTCCAGTTTTACCTGCGCCTGTCCACACTACACTTCCGCTTTTTTTAATCATAAATAATCCTCCTTCGGATACATTAAGAGCTTAAGCTCTTTGTGTTGGATAAGATATCAGTAATGCAAGCTGTGAGTTTTTTTGCATATTCGATATGAATAAACTCATTAGGGCCATGGGCGTTTGAATTAGGACCAAGTACTCCTGTGATCACAAACTGCGCCTTTGGAAATTTTTGGCCGAGCATTCCCATGAACGGAATAGATCCACCTTCTCCAATAGAAAGCGCTTCTTTTCCGTAAAACTTCTTTGAAGCTTCGTCGATTAAAGTCACAAGCTTTTCATCCATATGAGGTGCATTCCATCCTGTCGCCGCATCTTCAATATGGAATTCTACTTTGGCGTTGTATGGTGGCTCTTTTTCCAAAAGCTGTTTTAATTCTTGCGCGGCTTTTTTTGCATCCAAAGTTGGCGGCAGTCTCAAAGATAATTTTAGAGTGGTATAAGGCCTTAGTACATTCCCTGCTTTTTGCACTTCCGGCAACCCTTCAGCTCCCGTAACCGACAATGCTGCTCTCCACGTCCTATTGAGTAAAAGTTCTTTAGGAGATGGAACTACCGGAGAAGTTTTATCGGTGAAAGGAAATTTTTTAAATATCATATCATTGAGCACACTCGAAGTTTTTTCGACTTGCTCCATTCTTTGCTTTGGAATCTCAGCCTTAAAATTTTGAGGAAAAATTTCACCGGTCTCTACATTTTCCAATCTATTGAGGATCTGTCTTGCCACTCTAAATGAGGATGGCACGACCCCACTGGCATCACCCGAATGAACACCTTCATTTAAGACTTGGACTTTCAAAGTTCCATTCACCAAGCCTCTCAATGAAGTCGTAGTCCAGAATTGATCATAGTTTCCTGTTCCCGAATCCAAGCATATAATCAAATTCGGAGTTCCAAATTTTTGAGAGTGGTTTTCAAAATAAAACGGAAGATCATTAGATCCACTCTCTTCTGACAACTCGATGGCGATTTTAATATTGGGACGCTTTACTTTTTGATCCAACAAATGTTGTAACGCACAGATGGAAGCAAATACGGCATAGCCATCGTCGGCTCCACCGCGACCGTAAAGCTTATCGCCTTTACGAACGGCTTTCCATGGCGCAAGATCTGGAGCCCAACCCGTCATTTCCGGCTGTTTATCCAAATGTCCATACATTAAAACTTGATAATCAAAATCTCCTGGCAATTCTAAAAGTAAAAGCGGGGTTCGGCCTTCTGCCTCAATCACTTCTTTTTTTAAGTTAGGAATTTCCTGTTGGTTGATCCATCCATCTACCAATTTTATCACCTGATCGATATAACCATTCTCTTTCCACTTGGGATCAAAGGATGGAGACTTTGCCGGAATTTCAATGTACTCCGAAAGTGTTGGTATGATCTTCTCTTCCCAGTAGTTGTTTACGGATTCTAATATTTTCATTTTATTATCTACTTTCTAAATCCAATTATAGATTATTTTGAGTAATAACATTTTTCCCCAACCGGAAATCCTGCTAAATCATATTTTGAAGCATTATTCGGAGTTGCAACTTCTAAAATGCCTTCTTTCAAAATAGTAAGAGTACTATTTAAAGTCCAGTCACCACATTTTTTAAAAATCACACCTTGGCAAGGTCGAGAATAATCCGAAAGAATATTATTTTTAAATATACTTTTTGCCTGAGTAGAAACACCAAAATCGTCATTATGAGACTCTATACCATTATTAATTTCGCTATAATATCTTTCACAGCCCACGCAAACGCCGGTATCAACCATAAGATCATTTTCAATTTGAGAAATCTTAACATTATTTGGACAGCCTTCTTTAGCAATATTCAAAGTGTATTCACCACTCAGATTTGGAATTGTGGCATTGGCTGCAATAGTCAAAGTCAAAAGTGTGAGTATAAAAAATATTTTCATATGGTTCTCCCGTGTGTTTAAATTCTAACGAAAACCTCTATCGCAATGCGATAAATCAGTCAATTTATTAAAAAGAAATGATATAATCTAATAACTCAACTTCTTGGCGTTGGCGTATAATAAGATTCAGAAGAGCAAAGGGAAAAGTATGTATGGAAAAATTTAAAGACATCGGCAAGTGGACAAAAGAGTGGGCATCAATTCAGAACGATCTGGTAGCGCATTATTTTGAATCCATTGAAAGCACTAACACTTTCGCCAAAAAATTACCTGAGTCTAAGAAAAACCAACTGGTAATTTCTGAACTCCAAACCGCAGGGCGTGGCCGCGGATCCAACACTTGGGCCTCACCCGAGAGCGGCACAGCATTGCTTTCATCTTGGGTTTTTGATATCGATTTTACTCCGCAACCTATCTTGAGCCCTCTCATTGGCCTCAGTATCTATGAAGCTTTGTACGAAATTTCTGGCTTTGCTGAAGCCGATATAAGCCTTAAAGCACCGAACGATATTTACATCAAAAGTAAAAAAGTAGGCGGTATTCTGATAGAGCTGCAAACTCAAGGTGATCAAACAAGATTGATTATCGGAATCGGCATGAATGTTTTCGAAGGACCAAATTTAGATACAAGCTCCTTCATCGCAAAACATCGCAAAGGCGATATTGATGACTGTGCTTGGAATAGATTCTTAATTGAGTTTTACAAAAGATTAAAAGAATCTGTCGAACTCTCGTCGCAAAAAGAACTATCAAAACAAGACTGCGAAGATCTTTTAAAAGCTTTGAATAAAAATCCATTGCTCCAAGAAAAATACACACAAGTTCTTCCCGACGGCTCACTAAAAACCGCCAACCAAACTGTGAAATGGTCGTCACTTTAAAAATCTACTAAAAAACAAAAGCACTGTAAGTCAGTGCTTTTGTGATTTTACTTTGAACTATTCTTAGTGTTAAAAGCTAGGTTTAAGATGCGAAATCCAATCCTGACCATCTCTCCATGAATCTAGCATGACTTGATATAAGTCAACTTTTTGAGTTTTTTCGTCATAGCTACCAGCGCCTGATATTTTTTCTTTTTGATAGTTGTTATTTTCATCTTTGTTTGCACACTCGAAAGTAAAAGTGAAATTACAACGATTATCGGAGCCCATCAATGTACACATCGTCTGTGCATTAGGTATTTCCTTTGGCAATGAGCATTTCTCTAACTTGAGTGATGACACAAAGCTTCTGACAGCAGCATGATTTGCGATAGTATTTTGTATATTCGTTTCAACTAAATAATCTTGTTTATCGGCGGATATTGAAGGTGATCTTTGGGCCATTGACGTACATCCAACCGATATTAATAATAATGTGAGTAATATTTTTTTCATGCATCTCCTTAGTGGCACTCAGCCGCTGATTTAAGAACATAGCCTTTGGCAAGTTTAGGGTGTAATAAGTCGCCAACGTTGATGTCCTCTATAGCAAACTCTTCTACTTTGATTGAAGTAATAATTTTGTAATCACGAGAACTCATCACTGTTGCGATGTATTTAGAATTATCCTTATCAGCTTTTTCAAAAATTAAAATTGGCTGATCGCCGTTCTGGTTTACTTTTCCGGATGTTGCATTAGTAATATACGTGTCTAGAAATCTGTTGGACACATATCCTGAGCAATTTGGCAAAGAGCTGTTTTCGCCAGCTATTAAAAAGGCTTTCTTGTAAGCACCTAGTTGATCTTGAGGAATATCTGTATAGCCAGCATACGCGGATGAGCTAATTAAGATTCCTACTAAAGTCTGGGTAAATATCGATAGTTTCATTTTTTTATCTCCTTAATTGAATGAACCAGAAATATAATGCGCCACGGTTATGAGTAATAGATTTATTTAGTAAATTTTCACCTAAAATAGTAACCTTTTAGTTATGTAATATTCATAACTACCTATAATATTAAAAGAATGAACATTTATGAATTCACCGATTATAAGCGCTTTTTAAGGTCTTGGATTGATGATCAGCCAAAACAAGGGCGTGGTCTAATTAAGAAAATAGCTCAGCATCTACGAATGAGCTCAACAATGATAAGTCACATATTGAGTGGTGATAAGCATTTTAGTATTGAGGCACTGAATGACCTGGCTGCCTTCATTGGATTCGATGAGCAAGAGTCAGAATATTTTATTCTTTTACTTCTTTACGCTAAGGCTGGCAGCTTTTCTTTGCGTGAAAGATTTAAAAAGAAAATTCAAGCTGAACGAAAAAAAGCTAGCGAAATCACTCAACGAGTAAAAGCTGATCGAGAACTTCAAGATGTCGATAAAACAGTATTCTATTCTAATTGGCTGTATACGGGAATTCGCAATATGACAGCCTGTCCAGGGTTGCAAAATGTGGACGAGATTTCTGTATACTTAAATCTTCCTCGCGCAGTCGTTCAAAAAGTTCTGGATTTTCTGCTTAAAAATGATCTTTGCATTGAAAAGGGCGGAAAGATCTTACCCGGTCCAAAGCAAACGCACATTGGGCATCAAAATCCTTTAGTGAGTCGCCATCATCAAAACTGGAGACTACAAGGATTTACAAAGATGATTGAATCTGCAGATGACAAAAATTTATTCTTTACATCTCCAATGTCTATTTCCCACGAGACTGCCGAACTTATCAGGCAAAGAATTCCTGCGTTTATCGAGGAGATTTTTAAATTAGTTAAACCATCTCCCTCAGAAGTTGTTCGATGCTTAAACATAGATTGGTTCGATTACTAATGGCATGGTGATTGCTCTCTAAGTACTCGAATATTGGAGTACTATTTGAACATAGGTAAGACCTGCACTACATTCACTTTAATTGCGTGGATACTGACAATTTTTGTCGGTTGTAAGCCACGTGGACAGTCACCAGCGCACACTCCTCCGGCGTCAATGACTCAGGGAACAGCTGACAGTGGGGGTGGAAATACCTTTAACGGCAAACCCCTTGAGTCTTACATTGTCGATATTACCCTGCTTCCCGCTTTTAAAAATCAAGTAGAACCTATCCTTGAAGATCTTAAGTACTTCTCTGTAGGAAATTATGCGTTTCAATTTTTAATAAAAAATAAAGCATGGTATTTCATTCCTGAAGATTTAACGACATTACCAAAAGAAAAAATTGGATCAGCAGTTCACTCAGAACAGGCAGCTCTTCAAGACTTTAAACAAATTTGGATCAATAGCAAAATCTTTGATGCAATGACATCTGAAGAAGATCAGGCGAAGTTAATTTTGCATGAACTATTAATGGGCTTAAAACTCTTAAAATTTGATTCTGCAAGACAAGAATGTCTTGGCTATTCTGTTTCTCCCGAGAGCAGTCATCTCGAGTGTGGATACTTTAGCGAAAGTGCTCGAGGCAAACCTTCTGATCTAAAAGAAAAGGATTATGCTCAAATCCGAGCTTCTGTAGATGAGATCTTCTCGCGTCACAAAGAGTTGTTTGACAAGAGTGGCGAATGGGAGGATATCTTCTTCCGTCATGGTTATAGCTCTTCATATATCCGCTTTAGCAAATTCGCTACAAACAAAACGATTACATTAGCAGATGTAAATACAATCATTTCTCAAGCAAAAATGATCGGAATAAATACTCCAAATGGTTATGACATAAATGAGTTATCGAATAATCATCCGAATTTTATAAAAAGTAATCTTTCATCTTCCGAAAATTTCATTTGGAAACCATCTTATACATGTAAAGTATCTCTAGAGTTTAATATAGATACTGTATCTGCTCTTTTAGAAACAAACAGAGGAAAGGTTAATACCAAATTTAAAATTTCCAATTATGGTCTGGAAACCTGGGATATACAGGATTTTGATGGAGAATGGTTTACTAGTCTGCATCTTCGCCCTGATTTTAGAGGGTTATCAAATCAAAAAGGTCAGCGTTATTTCAAAGTTAACTTAAACCTGCTAGATAAAGAAATTCAAACGATCATCTTTAATGAGTACATCTGTTTAAACGACAATTGCTCAGAATACGCAAGATCAAGTCAAAGTTCGGACTTCTGGTGTTCTTCAAAAAAATCGCTCAAATTTCTTGGCCTAAATTGAAATGATTTTAAGCCAATACATTCTTTAAAAGACACTGGCTTCATGACCACGTCCTCTGCTTTGTTTAGCTTTCTAGATTACTGCAGTTAAATATATTTTATCTTTGATCATCCGAATTTCGGATTAAGCATTGTATTTTCAACATCTTACAAGCTGCATCTTGATTGCTTAATTACAATGAAATAAACATGTATGTATGAACATACGTTGAATAATTCATTGAAATATTCAACAAACTAAGATATTATTTATAGGAGTTTCTGATCATTGAACCCACTTAATGCAGTACTGCAACAGATAGAAGCTAGGAGTACACATGAAAAAATGGAAAGAGAATATCAACGGACTTGTTAGTCTTGAATACATTCATTTCGTCGGTGTCCCTATGAAAGATTCAAAACATGGCCCTGTCATTGATTTAGCTCCTGAGATTCTTGAACAACTTGCTGCCAAAGCTGTTATCAAAAATAGAATTCCTCTTCGTGGAAAAGAAACAAAATTTTTAAGAAAAGTCTTAGGCCTCTCTCTTGAGAAGTTTGCTAATAAGTTAGGATTGACATCAGGCTCAGTCTTTCACTGGGAAAAAGCAGAAAACGAACGCTTAACTTCCATCAATGAGGCCGCAGTACGGACTCTTGTTGCCGAGGAATTGGGAGTTGAAATTCCTGGAAAGTTTTCACTTTTACTTGGTGATAAAATTCATGAATTAAAAGTGAAGGCAAGCTAGAGTAAACACCTACGGCGATATCGATGAAAAAAGCACTGCAGTGCTTTTTAGGACTTACTGTACTTAAATAAGAGTATTTTATAAAAAATTAGCACCTTAATCAGTATTTAATATTTATCAATAAATTCAATATTTTATAAATTACATTGACATTATAATGCTATTTTTACTATGATATAGTACTGATATGAGTACTTTATTAATATCTAAAGTTTTTGGAGATTCAACCAAGTTAAGTCAATTGGTAACCTACCAACAGCTTATTAAAACCTCTAAAAAACTAAATATAAATTGGAAAAAAACAGCAGATCTCCAACCCGCAGGCTGCGCAATTCTCGCATGCTATGCAGAAATAGCGATTGAATCAAAATGCAAAATAAAAAGTGTTGGATTAAAAAAATTATTTAAAAATAAAAAATATGTAGAAACTTTTTTGTCTCAAGTAAAAGAAGGGAAATTTGATTTATCCCAGTGGGAAATGCTTAAAGATAATTTTATCTTATTTGGTGCTCGAGGAAAAATTGTAACAATCTTTCATGATTATCTGGATCAGTATTTTTCTTTGAAAGATGATGACAATTATAACGTAAGGCTTATTTTAAGTGAGTTGATCTCTAATGCCGTAGACCATTCTGGAGCAGACAGATACTTTGTATATGTTGCCATTGAAGATAGTGAGATTCACTTAGGTGTCTTAGATATGGGAGTCAGCATTCCATAAAAACTTGCTCAGAAATATGATTTTAATGATCATACAGAAAGCCTAAAACAATCCGTCAAACTAGGAATCTCAACAAGAAGAGAGCGTACTGGTGGGCGCGGCCTAAATATTGTTTTTGACGTACTAAAAAACACCAAGGGCAAATTAACTATGGTGAGCGGTAAAGCCGCTATACGCAGATACTTTAACAATCCAACAGTAAAAATATATCAATTTACTGATACTATGCATGGAAGTTGGATTTTTTGTCGATTGAGGATATAAAAATGATTATTAAGCTAAAAACAGAGTACAAAGATGATTATATTTCTAGAGTTGCAGGCGAAAATCTAAGAAAAAAAATGGTTAACTCAAAAAACAAGATCACTGTTGATTTTGAAAATCAGATTATCGCTAGCATTTCTTTTCTAGATGAGGGCTTTGCCAAACTGATATTAGAGGGATGGAGTAAAGAAAAAATCAAAAAAAATATTGAGTTTAAAAATATTCACCCTCGAGATAAAGATTTAATTGATAAACTCATTCAAAATCAAATTGAAGAACTAAAATAATAACTTATTCTACTAAAATCCGCTTGGTCTTTTTTATATTAATAAAATATTCGACTAAACTGACATATTTTTCTTGGCATTCAAAAAGAACTTTAAGAATCTTCAAGATTATAAAAACTATCCAAAGGACAGATTTAATAATCTTCAAAATATGTCGAAGAATAATCAACGGGTGTTGTTTATTCATTCGGGCCTCCTTTGTTTATGGAACAAATGAGGTTCATCCAAGAAGGGAACTTGCTAAGCAGGTTTCCTTCTTGCATTTTATAAGCCTAGCTATAACTCAATGGATTCTTTAATAGAATAAACCATGTCCGAAAAGTGAATTAGAATCCGAAAATAAGAAGTTGAAGCTTAATCTCTCCAAAATTGTGGGTTTATAGGTTCTCCGGGAGATTCTGAATCAAAAAGAAGATTCCAAATAATCCACCCGGGTTCATTAAAGTGAAGTATTTTATAGAATTCCTGAAATTCTTTTTTTTCACTTGCGGACATCCCTCTCGTCATTGCCAACACTTGAAGGGCATGTGAGTATTCACCATGATACTCCTTAAACTCCCCTCGTTCGATAGGAACGAAACCACCTTTAATAAGTTCAAAAAAATCTACAGCCGTTGTTTTATTTATTAAAAAATAAATATCAAGATTCAATGCCTGAATCTGCCTATCGACTTCATCAATTCCTTTTTCGAGGGTCCGACGTGCATAAAGAATGTTTTCAGCAGAATATAAATTAGTTAAAACTTTAGAAATAAATTTTTTAGTAATTTTACGATAATCACTGCCATCCAATATTCCAAAACGTTTGCGTTGAAATAAGTCGTATATCATCTGCGCAGATCTGGAGTTATTGAGGCTATAGTCAACGGCGATTGGACCATCTAGAAATAATTTTAAGTCTCTACTCTCAGATTGAAGTTTTTTAATTCTAAGTCCAATTGAAAATAAATATTGGCTTCTGTCACTTCCGCTTTCGATAACCCAATCAGGAAAATTTTTATTACCCCAAGGAAGTTTGACATACCCCTCATTATTTGACTGAACTTCAACAGAACGAGTTTCCAACCAATCAGTTTTATCTCCTGATGGTAAGTAAGTTACCCCAGATTTTTTTCTCGTCCGCTCAATAAAAAAACTAACTTTTATATTTTGATCAGGCTTGATTTTTAAAAGTACGCCATGACTTTCTTCAATGAATTTCACTCCAGACTCAAATTCATTTTTCAATACGCCCGGACTACGGCCAAAATCTTTATTAATATTGTTATTTGCGATATATAAAATCGTTTCCGGCGTAGTAAATTCATTAATTTTTAACTCTGTAATAGTACCCTTCGTGGCTCTATTTAGATGAATTGATGAGTTGGGCGATCCTTCAAAATTTGTCAGATAAATATTAAAGCGTCTTGTAGAGTTAGCCGAATCTTCCTCTACAAGTTGATCCTTGTGATATTTTAATTCTAAGTTATCGGTAAATAAACTTGAGCATAAGGGATTGGAAAAGGCGGGACATGCAAAGGAAGCCCACACCATTAGAAATAATGTATATTTACATAAGTTCATCTCGTCTATTTATCACAAGTCTTTCAAACCAGGTAAAAAATTGAAAAAATGTTAAAATCTGTCTAAACTATAAACAAGAAACTCATTTTAAATTCTTGTTCTAGGCCATTAGGCAGTTAATTTATAGGTAAACACCCTTGCGGATTTTCTCTAGAATGATCTTCTCTGGCATGATTGGATCCTTTGGCGAAACCATGAATAAGGACTGCTGCTCGCAACGTCTTTTGTTCTTGATCAACCAGTGAAGGATGTCTGTTAATTTCTTATTCTTCTTATCATGGAAGAATGGATCGTTTTGGAGGGCATCCTTTGCTTTTTTCAAAGCTCTTGCCTCACCCGGATCATTTTCTTTAACCGCGTAATCATGCAGATCATATTTAATAATGTCTTCTGGTAATACACCTAAGAATTTTACATCCGGCGCTGAGAAGTCTGAGTTTCTAATTAAAGATGCCGCAGATCCCGCCTTTAATGTTCTAAAGATATTTTGCATAGTGTACGCATCCAGATCTCCGAAGAAATACATCGGCACGCCCAATTGATCTTGAATCAATTTACACCAACCACGAACAGCGTTACTCGGAACCCCTTGAGCACCTAATAAAATACAATTGTTTCTCTTTGTAAAACCATTAGACACAAGCGTGTTCGCCGTACCCTCTGATTCTACGATCAAACAGAAATCAATTTTCTTTTTAGCTTTCAGCTGTAAACTTTGCGGTTTATTTTTGGGTTGGAATGGCGAAGTCCCCAGCGAGCTTAAATCTACAACGGCTTTTGTTCCGTCCGATAGAGTTTCCGTAACAACCAACTGTTGGGAGTAAGTTTGTCCACCACGATCATTGGCAAAACAATTCATCTCTTCTCTATAGGCTTCAAACATTTCGCAAATGAAGTCTACGATAGAATCACTTTCTTCTTGTTCTTGGAAATCGAGGGCTTTTAAGTGTGGGTTGAATTTTACTTCCCCCTTAGAGATGTAATACAACTCTCTTTTCGTATTCACGGCGCCGGATTCAATGTTTCTAAGAAGAATTTCTAACATAAATACCGCACGAGCCATCTTTTGCACAGAGGCCACATTCAATTCCGTTCTAACTTTTTTATCACCGGGAGTAAAATATCCAACTTTTGGATTATAGATTACATTATCCAAAGAACATTTTGTTGCCTCAAGTACTGGTCTTTGCGCTCTCTCGAGATCTCGCAACATCATTTCGCAAATTTCTTTAGAGAGCTTAGGAATATCTTTCCCAGATCCAATTTTACCTAGTCCGCCTTTAGCCATATTTTCCTACTTCCTATTTCTTTTTCTTCGTAACTTTTTTAGTTCCGCTTTTAGAAGCTTTTTCAGCCTTTGGCGCTTTCTCAGCCTTAGTAGGCTTACCCGCCTGGGCTTTTTCTTTTGCTGCTTTAGCACCTTTTGTGGTTGGCTTCCCTTCAGCTACTTCTTCTGACAACTCATGAACGTCAATAACATCCACATTCGGATCTTCGTCGTATTCGCCTGATTTTGCTTTCATCTTCTTAAGCTTAGTGTCCGCTTCTTCTAGTTGTGCTTCCGCATCTTGAGCATCTCTACCTAATAATGTTCTGAGACCTTCCTCTGCTTTTTTCTTTCTCGCGGCATTGGCAGATGTAATTCTCACCAACCCTTCCACCAGCATGGGACCAAACTGCTCTATATGACGGATCTTTCTTTCTAAATCTTCTGCTTTCACTTCGCGACGAATATGGCGAGAAAGTTTTTGACCCGCTTGCATAAGCGCCCGTCTTAACTCTTCCACCAGATCATCTGAGGCATCAATGGTTTCTTTAGAAGCATTTTTAAATTTAATGAATGGCGAAACCACGCTGATCGCAAAGACATATGGCCCCATGGGTACCGAGTTCTTTGGCTGATTCAATCCGTAAGCTCTCCAGTTAACTGATTCGATAGATTTCGTAATCGCACAAGCCGCTTTATCAAACTGTAACGGCACTCTATTTGCGAACCTCAAAACTTGTACAGGCTCATCTTCGTTTCCACGATTTAAGAATCTTGCCAAAGCCACTTCTACAACCACAGGTTTAAAATCGCAAATTCTAGGTTTTCTCGTCACAACAGAAAAGAAATCCACTTGGCCAATACGACCAATGCTTTTTGCAAGAGGCTCTTCACCAACTGATAGAACTGATTTTGTAGATGGTGAGATTAAATCTGTCTTTTGAATTGCAGTATAAACTGCTTTCAAATCATTTTCAGACATTTGGCTAACAGATGAATCCAATAGTTTTTTTGGAAGGCCGTTAGTTACGAAATCTTTTAATGTCGCATCAGAAACTCTTGTGAATCCCGTCTTCAACCATTTTGAACAAGACATCTTCCCGTACAAATGGGCGTGCGTAATGAACTCACCTAGCTTCATTGTATGAGGATGTGGATTGGTTGCAGGCGGAATTGGCGGGACATCGTCAGACACTCTTTCAATTGTTACCCAGTCTTCGTCTAATAATTTATATTTTAAAGTCACATGCGGATTCACCAAAGTGGTGCCATCAAGATAAGTTAAGATTCCACCCTCACCGTTCAATTGAATACGACCGTCGAGTTTGAACTCAACCTTTACTCCGTGATCTTTTTTCCATTCGATCATTTCTTTATTGCGGATAACGCCTTTATTTTTTTTGATATCTACATCAACTACTGCAGAAATAGCTTTTTTCATCTTTTCGGTTTTGCTCACCACACTCACGCCTGTCGCGTTAGTCAATTGAGCCCAAGTTGTAGCCGCAGAGATACCAATACCTTGTTGCCCGCGAGAACATTGTCCCTTACCAAATTTTGAAGAAGCCAGGTATTCACCGTAAACCATCGCAAGATGTTCCCCATCAATGCCGGGACCATTATCTTCAACCATAATATAAATTAGGTCCGTGTTCTTTTGAGCACCGGTACCTATTTTTTTAATCTCCACGATGATTTCAGGTTTTATTCCCGCCATCTCGCAAGCATCTAAACTGTTATCTACAGCTTCTTTGAGTGTTGTAAGGACGGCTTTGGTTGGAGATGAGAACCCTACTTGTTGTAAGTTCTTTGCAAAGTATTCTGCCGTACTACTTGTCGTAATTTGAGCTTGAGCCAATTTTTCGTCCTATCTTTTTAGATTAATACCAATTTAGAGAAAAAATTTGATCTTACTATTTTTTTGACCTGACTATTTTTTTCTCATATCATTTTGCTTTAAGTTACACTGATTACACATAAAACATTATAAAAATTCAACAAAAGGTCGCACAAATGAAAAAACTAGTTTTATTTTTAAGCATAATTTCGCTGAGCGTTGGCTGCACCAAGAGCTGCACTCAAGACAAAAAAGCTGCAGACCAAAAACAAATTCCTGAAGTGAAAGATCTTCTGATGCAAGAAATGGCAGTTGGTGCTGGCGATGAAGCAAAAGATGGCGACACCGTAAAAGTTCACTACAGAGGAACTTTTATGGATGGAAAAGAGTTTGATAGCTCACATTCTAGAAACCAACCTTTTGAATTTAAATTGGGCACCAAACAAGTTATCGAAGGCTGGGATATCGGCGTTCGCGGCATGAAGGTTGGCGGAAAAAGAATTCTCGTTGTTCCTCCGCATATGGCTTACGGAGATAAAGGTGCTGGCGGGGTCATTCCACCAAATACTCCTCTGAAATTCGAAGTTGAACTTCTCGAAGTAGTAGCTGAAACCAAAGCCAAAGATACAAAAAAATAACCAGAAATTTTAGATTTTTGTCGGCTTTATGAAGAAATAAAATCGACAGAAGTAAGAGACTTCTTTTTCGTATTGCAGGCCTTACAACAGCAAACAATATTGTTCATTGATGAAGTTCCACCACGTGCGATCGGAACCTTATGATCCATGGTCAAATTATCCTTAGAAAACTTCTTTTCGCAGTAATAACAAATCCCTGCCTGGATCTTTTGGTTCCACCAAGATGTCTTTTTGAGGTCGCGAGCCTTGTCGCGCTCCTTTTTTAACTGTTTTGGATCCTGTGGAGCATAGAAATTCATTGCCAACTATTAACACAGTATGGCATTAATATTCAACAATTATGACTATCGATCAAATAAAACAAAGAATTTTGGATACTTTCACGGATGGATACGTGGAGGTTACTGATTTAACAGGAACTTCTGACCATATTCAGGTGTTGGTGGTATCTAATAAATTCAGAGTGCAAGGTCTCCTTAAAATACAGCGCATGGTAATGTATGTATTCCATCCAGAGCTGAAAACTGGCGAAGTTCACGCATTAACAATTCGAGCAATCACTCCGCTTGAAAAAAACTAGAGGTCTATATGAAATAAATACAAATTAAACATGAAAATAAAAAAAAAATTTAGATATAATTAAATA
>JANMFM010000038.1:0-20378 GCA_031374125.1 Bdellovibrionales bacterium | reverse complement strand
CTGTGATCAATAATTTAGAAACAGTTTCATAGTTATTACCATGTCTGCGGATGAAGTCGCCGGCGAGGTAGCCAACGATAACATTTACAATGGATGGAAGCGTGCTGAGAATTCCTTCAGGATCGAAAGCAAAGTTCAAATTTCGAAAATTGAAGGAAAGGCTTTGAGAAATCTTGGTATTTACAATTTTAGAAATTCTGAATTTTACAAAGTATTGCCAAAAGGTGAATACACGTTTGCAATTAATAGCCAGCAGTTGAAAGGCACCAAAAGCATTCAAGTTGCGGTTGAAAAGCAAGACAACAAGTCCATTACTCCAAACTATGTGATTTTATCAGAATAGTCTTATTTTTAGTTTAATAGTTAGATGGGGGATTTAATCTACTAAATTCTTCTTATAGCAACAAAAACCCAATCCACCTAGGATTGGGTTTATTTTTATCTGGCGTATTTCTCCTCTGAAAAACGTATCAAAAATATTCAATCTCATTATGATCGATAAATTTTTAAAATACCGTCGAACTTTTTTTCACCTCTAGTATCGATATTGGAATGATCAAAAAACTGTCTAAAGTTTATAGTTCTATTTTGATTAAAATTGTTGAAATCATGAATAAAACTACAAACATTGCTATAATTAAATGGAAAGAGACTGGGGGAATTTATGAGGAACGTATATAGTCTTGTACTGGTCCTAGTGTTATCTTCAATGACCACTGCTTGCAGCAAGGTCATTGAAGAGACAGCTTCAAAAGAGCTATCCACATTTGATGTAAACATGTATTCACTCAATAAACTGGTTTGCGATCCATTTGATGGTGGTCCAAGCAATCCTACAGATCCTAATTATGGACGTGGGTTAAAGGCTAATCTCTATTATCTAAGAGATGATCAACCTAGATACCAGCGCGTTGCTGACTATATCAATAGTGGTATGCGTGCAGATCAATTCTTATTCTTTACTAAATTGAATGTACCTACTCGTATGTTCAATATTGGTTTCCCAACAGAATCGGGATCCTTAGTGAAAAGAGATGATGGCGTAGTTCTTCAAGAGTATTTCGCTTTACGATTATCTTCGGTCATTCACTTGGGTCCAGATGACGATGCTGGTGATTATGAAATGGCGATACTTTCCGATGACGGAGCAATCATGAGATTGAGAGGTTCGGATGGTCAGTATCAAACTATCGTAGATAACGATGGTGATCATCCAACAAAGTTTGGTTGTGGTGGAACAATCACGATGACTAAAGAAACTCAAAAGCTAATGCAGTTCGATTACTACCAAGGCCCTCGCTACCACATCTCGGTAATTCCAATGTGGAGAAAGAAAGTTGCAGGACAAACCGCTGACCCACTTTGCGGACAAAACGGTAACAACTTATTCTTTAACGAAAATACTTCGGCGCCACAAGCAGCATACAACGCTTTATTGTCTCGCGGCTGGAAGCCACTAGACATGGATAACTATTCATTGCCAGTGAGTACGATCTTTAATCCTTGCGAACCAGGTATTGCGCCAGTGATTTCTAATTTCACGATTGAAGATAACTTTGATGGAGTGGTGATTGCGAGATGGACAACAGATATTCCTGCGACATCTCAGTTGAGATACGTGGACATGTCTACAGGAACAGAAGAATTGACTGACGCTGATAATGAATTAAGAACAGAACATGAAGTGGTTGTGATGGCACTGAAGCCGGGTAGACAATATTTATTCCAAGGTGTTTCTATCTCTGACAGTTATGGAAAAACGCTCAGCGCACCAATTACTCTTTTATTACGGTAAGTTTAAAGTGATTACCTCTCTCCTTAGCCCTCAAGCTAGCCGCCCTAAAAACCATGATTGGTTTTTGGGGTTTGGCGTTAAGCGGTATTTGCTATTCTATGGAAGGGTCGTATTTGGATGAAGTTTTGCATTTTGAGAATTTTTTAGAGAGTTGGAATTTGCTGCTTCTTTCTGGATCGAATGAACACTCAGTTTTATCTAGATTTTTTCCACTGAGATATCCCCATCTGATTTTATGAAGCATCTTTTGATAGATCACAGAGACGTTCTTGTGAACCTCTGTAACGACCTCGGCAGGCTTTTGTGGATTGCCTTCAGCATAACCATTCTCGCACATTTCATTCTCCCAAGCGTCTACAGGATCGATTCCTTGATAAAGAATTCTGTATAGAGCTGAAAGATATCCTGTGCGATCCTCTCCGACTGTGCAATGGAAGAAAAGATTTCTATCTTTAGAGACTGCAATTTCTCTCATAATTTTTAAAGCTTCAATTGTTTGAAGGCAAGCCGTCTCAAAACTTTCCGCTTCTTTCCACTTGAAGGGAATAACTGAAATTCTATTTCTTTTCATTCCTGCTTTTTCAAGCATGGTAATTTCTTCTTCAGTGGAATTGTCTTTTAATCTACTATCTTTAAAAATGATCACATCGGTGATGCCGATATTTAGAAGTTCGCTGATATCTTGGTAAGTTCTTGGGCGCATTCCGCGAATTAGAGATCCGTTTTCATCCTCAACGATATGTGAGTTTGGAATATTAAGATTTTCCACTTCCGAAGGAAATGGGGACACAAGTGCAAAGGCCGTCGCTAGTTGGAGAAATAAACATATAATCATGACGGGATTAGTATTTTGATTTGCGATGAGAAACAAATGAGCTTTCTACAAATGTAAAAAGCTCTAGTCGAAAAGAATGTAAGCCTTACGCAAGAAGGCTTACAAAGATCAGTGAGTCAGCTTTCTGTACTTGATACGAGTCGGTGTATCGGCTTCTACACCGAGGCGTCGTTTTTTGTCTGCTTCGTAATCTTTAAAGTTACCTTCAAACCATACGACTTGCGAGTTTCCTTCAAACGCCAGTATGTGAGTTGCGATTCTATCTAGGAACCAGCGATCATGGGAAATCACTACTGCGCAACCACCAAAATTTAAAAGTGCCTCTTCGAGCGCTCTTAAAGTGTTCACATCCAAATCATTTGTTGGTTCATCGAGTAAGATAACGTTTCCGCCGCTCTTGAGCATTTTTGCAAGATGCACGCGGTTTCTTTCTCCGCCCGACAGCACTCCAACTTTTTTCTGTTGGTCTGCGCCCGAGAAGTTGAATTTCGAAACATACTGTCGTCCGTTGATTTCTTTATTTCCCACCATAATGATTTCGCTATTGTCACAAATTTCTTGGAAAATAGTTTTATCTGCTGCCAAAGAATCACGGGATTGATCTACGTAAGCCAGTTGAACTGTTTCTCCAACTTGGAATGTTCCAGAATCTGGTTTGTCTTTTCCGGTGATCAAATTGAAGAGCGTTGTTTTACCCGCACCGTTTGGTCCGATCACGCCTACAATACCACCGCGTGGAAGATTGAATTCGAGATTTTCAAATAATAACTTTTCATCAAACGCTTTTGCAACTTTGTTGGCCTTGATAACAACTTCCCCAAGTCGTGGTCCCGGGGGAATGTAGATTTCAAGATCGTTGATTCCTGACTGAATATCTTGATTGAGGAGTTCTTCGTAAGCCGTAATACGTGCTTTGGATTTTGTCTGACGAGCTTTTGGATTTTGGCGAACCCATTCCAATTCTCGTTGAAGTTGTTTTTGGCGTTTGCCTTCAGTTTTTTCTTCGCCTTCAAGACGCTTTTGTTTTTGTTCTAACCATGAAGAATAGTTTCCTTCCCACGGAATGCCTTTGCTGCGATCAAGCTCTAATATCCATCCCGCCACGTTATCTAAGAAGTAACGATCATGCGTAATGGCAACCACTGTTCCAGGATATTCGTGCAAGAATCTTTCTAGCCACGCTACGGATTCCGCATCCAAGTGGTTGGTCGGTTCATCAAGCAATAAGATATCAGGTTTACTGAGTAGTAATTTGCAAAGAGCCACGCGTCTTCTTTCTCCACCAGAAAGATGTTTTACAGGAGAATCGGGCGGTGGACATCTGAGAGCATCCATGGCGATGGCCAATGTTCTTTCTAAATCCCAGGCATTTGTCGCATCGATTTTATCTTGAAGCGCGGATTGGCGATTGAGGAGTTTATCCATTTCTTCTGGAGTCATCTCTTCTGCAAACTTTGCCCCGATGGATTCAAATTCAGTCAAGAGATCGGCAGTTTCCTTCACGCCTTCGAGTACGTTTTCTTTTACGGTTTTGGTATCATCCAATTGTGGTTCTTGAGCCAGATATCCAACTTTTGTTCCTTCTCTGACGAAAGCTTCACCGTTGTAGTCTTTATCGAGACCCGCCATGATTTTTAATAGCGTCGATTTACCCGATCCGTTGAGACCTAGAATCCCGATTTTTGCGCCGTCAAAAAATGAAAGGTAAATGTCTTTAAGAATAACTTTTTGATTGAAGGACTTGGTTAAGCCCTTCATTGTATAAATAATTTGTGCCATAGGGTGTAATTATATTGATCCTAAAGGCTAAAATCAAGCATTTAGTGGGTCAATGGCTATGAAGTACATTGCTTTTGTATAGAAAAAGATAGTTTTTAATAGTATAATCTATTTATTGGGAGATATTATGGCAGCAAAACAATTGGCTACAAAAATAGATGAAAGAATCAAAGAAGCTTTGGATTCACTTTGTGAAGAAAAAGGTCTTAAAATCAATCGCTTTATCGAAGATGCAATTTTGGACAAGTTAGAAGAATACGAAGATGTAGGCGATTTGCGAAAGTTGAGAGCCGAATCTTATCGATCATTTGAAAAAATTCTTTCGGAGCTCAAGGCCAGTGGAAAAATTTAAAATTGAAATTTCCTCTACAGCAGAGAAGGCTTTAAAAAAAATTCCTAAAAAAGACCTAGTTAGAATTGTAAGCCTCATACAAACACTTGCGATCAATCCTTTTCCTTCGGGTTGCAAAAAACTTTCTGGAGAAGAGGAAACTTTTAGAATCAGGCAGGGGAATTACCGGATTATATATGAGATTAGAAAGAATAAACTCTTGATTCTTATTTTAAAAATTGGACACAGAAAAGAAATCAGAAAAGAAGTATATAGATAATTGAATTTGGAGGATAAAAATGGAATTAGGGCCTTTTAGTATTTCTGAGATTGAACCTGTAAAAGAACTTTTTGAGTCAAAAAAGGTTCCATTTGAGATCTTGATTGATAAGGAAGCGGAAGAGCAGCAGATGGCAGAATTTCATGCCCAGGCTACGCAAGCTCCTCGAGCAATGGCAGGAAGACTGGATCTTAAGATTGTTTATTTTGAAATTGCCGATGAAGATTTTGAGAAAGTTCAACATGGCCTTGAAAAGTTCGGCATTATGGCGATGTCTGATGGTTCTTACGAACTCGGCGAATAGATTACTTCGCCATACCTTGTTTCATGATGTCGGAAATGGTTCCCATGTTCATTTTGTTCAAGAAATTTGAGAAACTCATCCACACGGCAATGCCGTTGAGGTCGCTGAATTGTGGTGGCATGTAAGTGGGTTTTTCGATCAATCCCATTTTCGAATATTCATAAAGAACGGGAACGTCTTCGAGGGTGACTTTGCCGGCAAATAAGAATGGAATCATTTCTGGTTTTCCAATCCGGATGGCACTTCGAATAAAGTTGTATGTTCCAATAAAACCTTTTGAATAAGAAATGTCTTTGGTGAAAGGAGCTCCGCCCTCAATTACTCCACCACGGAATAGTCTATGAGCGTTTTTAAAAGCTTCGATTTCTGTTTGATTGAGGTTTCTAAAATAATCATAAATATGAAGAAAGCTTGCGCCACTCTCAGCCATTTCACAAGCCATCAAGCGATTATTGATTTTTCGAAGTCTATCGGGAGTGCAAACAAAAGTGAAAACTTCCATCAAGAAAGCCAAGCCTTCTTGCACGGCCGTTGTACACGGGGGACCCTTTGATAACCATTTTGCATAAGGTTGATTCATTCCATTGAGAGTTGTTCCAACGTGGACCCACCCTTCATGAACCTCAAAAATATCCACATCTTTTTGAGAAAATTTTAAACCACGCTTTATCTTGATGTAATTTGATCCCGCGGCAGCATCTGATAAAATACCATCATCCAATTTTACTGTGACCTCAGTATCCCCAAAGTATTTTTTTAATTTTTCGTTGAGAGTTTCAACAACATCTTCGGATGGAATATTTTTTATATAGCAAACGCCAAGATCTGAATTTTCGATGGAGATTAAAATCTGATTGAGCATTACGCCGGCCTCGATCAGCGAGGTTTTGTTATCGATCAATAGATCGTTGGCACTTCCAAAAAGAGCTTTCGAGTATTTGTAAAAATCATGAGTGGCGCGGCTCATTAGCATACGGATGACGTCTTCGTACTGTTGGCAATTGCGAATCAACATTTTTGCGATAGGCTCATTTTTTCCAAGGGTTTTTTCAATTCTATTTCTGATCTCTTGAAATTCTTTGATCTTGGCTTCGGCATCAAATTTGAGAGGAATATTGTCGTAATAGTTCTTTCCTATCTTTGGAAGTTCTTTGTAATTTGATTTTTTGAATTTTTCAAAGATATCGTCTTTCCACTTGATGGAATCAAGAATCTGGATGGGCCTTTGTGCCTCAACCAAGGCTTTCGAAAATTCTTCCACTGCTGTAAAAAGTTTTTTGTCGGACATCCTATTACTTTATCGGACAAAACGTGATGAGATTAAGACCAATATCTGGGACGAACTTTCGTTCAATCTTGTCTTTAAAAACAGTCATTGAAAGCTCTACGGTAACAGCCACGTCTGCTTCAAAGAGATGCCCGCCAAAAGCGTTAAAGTCCGTATCACCAAGAGTAACGTGCGAGTGAACCACAGGCTTGCCTTCAAACCAAGTGAGGCTTCCAGTGAGATTTAGGAGTTCCACTTCGCGTTCGAATGTCTCACGATGATACTCTTTTTTATGGAGATGATAAAATCCCAGCTGAGAATTCTTAAGAGCACCGAGTCCGTGATAGAAGGCTCCGCCGATTTTTTGATCAACCATAAATTTTTCTAGAAGTGCATGGAGTTTTTCATCTTTGTCGAATTTTAGGTAATATCCGTATTCAGTCTTACGATGTTCCATATATTGTGTAATTCCTATTCATGGTGAGAAATTAAATGACGATCTCGTCTCATAATGTGACACAAACCACTACATTGGTCTAGGAAAAATGCCGATCTATATACATGAAGTTCTTGGTGTATTTACTCTTATTCCAGCTGATATCGGTTTCATCAATGGCACAGTTTTCATCTTGGTCATCAAGACAAGGACCGGCTTCACTCAGACAAAAACAAGATAATAACTATCGCGATGTTTGGTCGCTCTCTGATTATTTTGAAACTCAAAGAAAACACAGATTAATGGATCAGTGGCTAGCGATGAACTCATCTTCAAATCTTTTTGAATTCTATCTTGGAGCACAGACAACAACTTATGATGCCATCGTCAAAGAGAATGGTGTTGTGGGCGCAGAGAAAGAGTACCGCATGAATCGCGCGCAAATCGGAGCCTATGCATCGATCATTGGTTTGGAAGGTGAGTACGCGGATTCTGGTGAGGAATACACCAGTGGCGAAGGATCGATTCACCTAAGACTCTTGGGCAGAAATAGCCAAGGAACAAACCTTACAGGCTTTTATGGTATTCGTTATAAAAAAGACGAAGCCATAACAACTAGCGAAGAAAAATTTCAACAGAATTTCTATGGAGGAAGCCTTACGCTGAATCTCACTAAATTTTTTGACATCATTGGCACTTATAAAAAGTACGAAAAAGATAAATCGGATATCGGGAGCGAACTAGAAAGTGAACGCATGGAAGGAACATTTTTTATCGACTTTAGATTTGTGCGCGCCTATGGAACTTATTTTCAAGAAAAAGAAGATTACAACAACATCGTAATACCTGTTACAAAAGAAATCGAACGCGATGGTATCTTTGGCGGTCTTAAAATATTTTTCTAATTCGATGTAATTCGAAAAGTGAATTTAATTCAGAATCCGAATTAATTTATTCCTCAAACTCTATTTAAATAAAGAATAACCTGGATTTGAAAATGCAAAAGAGAATCTTGCCCTAGCAAGATCCCTTTTGGATGGAACTCCTTGGTCTAAACCTAGGAGGTCGCGAATGGAACCTACCAACTATAGGACTATTCGTCGGATTTTGAGTATAACTTTAATTGTTGTAAGAATTTTGTGGCTTTTGTTGCAAATTTTAAATCAGTTTTAGCAGCTTAAGAGAGTATCTTTAAGTGTTCTGGGTCATGGACGGAATTAAAATCCGGACAAGGTTGCTTCTATGGGGAGCTTGCTGGGGTTCTGTCGTAATTCTCAAAAAAGCGTTTTTCGAATTTTTTGAAAGATTCTAAGCGAACTTCACCGCCCAATTCATCTTTTAGACGAGCCATAGTTTCTTTTTCTGTGGCTCGCATTTTTTCTAATCCGCTTTTAACGAAATCGGGGTGAATATTTTCCTTCTTTTCTGCAAGGTCTTTAACAAGTGCGGCAGAAACGGCGAGAGCTTTTGTAGATCTATCTTCGTCCAGTCGCCATGTTTTAAGCAAATATAGCGTGGCAGCTTTTGACCAAGCTTCTTGATAAGTTGCATCAGTATACAATGTTGTGAAGTCTTTGGTATAAATCACGGCGTCTACATAATTGCTTTTGAGTTCTGGTTCCTGTGGAGGATTAAACTTTCTCTTTTCTAATTCTGTCTTTGTATTGCTAATGGCGTTTGCAACCATTCTTTCGATAGGTGAATTACCATCCATGTGCTCGAGAGCTTTTTCTCCCCCAATGGCAGCAAATATTCCCAAGGCTAATCCAAGCATCAAAGATGTTGTTCTCTCTCTTGTTCTTGTCGATATTCTGCCTTTCGCTTTGCCATCAATCACTTTATTTGCAGAGGCTTGTCCTGAGTTTCCAATAACCTCTTGAAAGACTTGATCCAATTCTGCGCGTTTTGATTTCCAGTCATCATTCATGGCAACAGTTGGACAAATGGACTCTATTTGCAGCAAAATCTCTTTGGCCATCTGAGTTTTTTTACTCATCATCTCGTCAATCAATTCTTTTTCGAATTTCTTGATGGCCTCAGCTGTTTGGAGTTTTAGTTGATTTGTACGATCTGTTTCTTTTTGTGTTATTTGTGCTTTTTCTTCTTCTATCTTTGCTTTTAAAGCTTGGAGTTGTGCGCTCATCTCTTTTTCTTTGTCTTCTTTTTCTTGTTTCATTGCGCTTAATGCTAGAGTCAGTTTCTCAGAGTCGCCTTTGTTTTTAGATAAATTCTTTTCTTGTTCTGCCAATTCTTTTTTCATAAGCTCGATATGAGATAGCATGCTTTTTTCATCCGACTTAATTTTTTCATAATTGGATTTTCTAGCCTCATGGTCATCTTGATGAATTTTTATTTCTCTTTTTAATTCAGCTAGATTTTTGTCGACTTTAAGCTTTTCTTCCTCGGCTTCTTTGATGTCTTCACGAGCTCTAGAGGTTTTTGCTTTTAATGAATCCAATTGCGTTAAGGCAGCTGTCTTTTCTTTCTCAATTTTTTCATAGGTGGCCTTTAAAAGTTCTTGACCCTTTTTTTCGATAATTTCATCAGCTTCAGATAATCTTTTTGTTTTGATCGTTTGCCCTTGAGCTTCAGAGTCTTTTAGTATTTCGATACATTTCTCTTCAGTGGACTTGCGAAGCTCTCTTGCATCTTTTTCAGCTTGATCTCTTAGGATTTGTGTTTGTGCGCGAGTGTCTTGAAGAAGTTTTAAACTTTCTTCTCTCGCTTCCTCAAATATTTTTTGAGCTTCTACGTTTGCAGCTTTTAGACGTTCTTGAAAATGCCTTTCTGCGTTTTGCTCAGTTTCTATAGCATGTTTGTAGGCATTCTGTGCTTTTGCTTCAGCTTGAAGTTCTGCTTTATGTAAAATTTGAAGAGCTTGCTTGTTGGCTTCAATTAGAGATTTATCTGATTCTTTTTGTAAGCTTGGTGGTACAAATTGAGCTGCCAGAGGCTGAGACAATGGATCGGCGACTAGAGTTCTTGCCATAGAGATTTTTGGAGATTCCGATAATTGCGGAAGAGAAGTGGGTATTGTAAGCTTTTTTTCTTCGATACTCACTCGAATTGTTGGACCGTCTTCACCCAACTGAATCACATCTTCTGGTTCAAACGGAAAAATTGTTTTTACTGGAAGCTTTTTCCCTTCCTTATAAGTTCCATTAGAAGATCCAATATCTTCAAAAAATAATTTATGATTTTCAGTCGTTATTTTTAAATGGTGACGACTTACCTGAGGGTGAAGGACATTGACATCACTGTCCGCGTGACGTCCGATGACGAAGTTCTCCATTTTGACTTTTTTATGAGTCGTAGTTCCATCAATGGTGATGGTCACTTGAATGGATGGCTTTGTGTCTCCCAAATTAATTCCTTCTTATGAAACCTTGAAGGGACGTGCTTTCGTCAGTTCACGTCCTCTGGTTTGCGTGCCTAATTCAGTATTGATAGAATCTTCTGCCAATGCCTCCAATGGATCTCGATTTTCATCAAACGCCGCATCCATTAATGGGAAATTGTTGTTGTCGCTTCTGTACCATAAGAGATCAAGTGAGCTCTCAAAGCGATCTACCATCGAAACATAAGCTCTTTCTGGAGAGAATAGAACGTTCACTACGTGAGCCATCAATGAGAAGACGATACCTGCGATGGAGGTTTTCATGGCGAATGAAATTTCATATAAGAAACGATCCATAATATTTTTTGTAGCATCGATATCTTGTAAATTCATTCCACCCAGGCCTTCAAGACCTCCGGCAATACCAATGAATGTTCCCAAAATACCACCGATTACAAAAAGCCCCGGAAGAATATTAATAAGGTCATTCAATCCGGTGATTGGAATAATACCAAAGACTCTATTAAAGCAAGGGTTGTGATGGAATGTGGCCTTTGTGATGTTTAATAATTTTGGATTGCTTTCATTCCATTTTAAAAATTTCAATTGTTTTAAAATATCTCTGACTAGCCAAGCACAACCTTGCTTAACAAGAAATACGCGATCACTGGTTTTCATGACATTATCATTTTTTCGACGATTTGTTCTATCACGTACAGCAAAGGCTTCATAAAAACTTTTTTCTAGCAATTTTTTAGAAAGAGCATAGAAAGAAACATTTTTTACGGCACCAGGAACTTCGGCATCAATAAATTTATTCACGCGTTTTTCAAACTCTCTTGAAAACCATTCGTGTCTTTTTACTGTGTACCAAACCAATGTTCTGAACATTACGCCGAATACAAATACGACTCCCATTGCGTAGGGCAAGCCGAGAATAAAATATTCTGCAAAGAGTTTAGTAGTCATAACGATCTCTCCTTATTTAGCCTTGGTGGCAGCTACCTGCCACATTACTTTCCATCCACACTGAAGCGCACGATCACGCGTTGAGCCTTACGGCAATCATTCACGCGACAAAATTCTGCGGCCGATGCAATGTTTCTATCTTTAACTTTTAAAACATCGAGGAAGCTTCTTCCGGATACTTTCATAAGCGACATCAATTCTTGCTGATTGGTAAAACCAGAAGTTTTTCCGTCTACTATATGTTGGAAGATTGCGTTCGCACGTTTGTAACTCAAATCCATATTGTATTTTAGCGCGGCCTTGTCTTCAGGTTTTGTACTCTTAGGATCGATAAATCGGCCTTGGTAAGTGGGCGAGGCAAAACCGATGATCTCTACGTTTGAAATTTTACTTGCCACTTTAGGATTACCAAATAGTGACTTCGAGTAGATGGGCATTGCTCTTTCAATCACGTTTTTCATTTCAGGTTTTAAATTTGCAGAGTTACTATCAAAGTAAGCATCACCGAAATCCAAAACGACATCGCCAGTTCCCATGTCCACGTCGGCTTTGATTCCAGCTTTTGCAAATCCTGCTTTGATTTCTTTGGCCACGGCTTTTCTAGTATCAATTTCTTCTTTGGCTTTTGCTAGATCGCCTTCCGTAGATTTCAACTGACCTTTCAGACCGGCAACTTTTCCTTGGAGTTCTGCGGCTTTCTTGCCAGCTTCCGCACGGAACTGAGCTTCTTTTGCGGCTCTAGCAGCTGCTTCTTCTTTGGTTTGTGAAAGCTCCGCCTGCGTTCCTGCAAGGGCTGAATTCAACTGATTCAATTCTTGATTGGCTTGAGCCAACTGTTGGTTGTACTGTTGATTTGTAGATTGCAGATTAGCCAAGCGCGCTTCATTTTGTGCCTTGATAGACTGAACTTGCTTATTGTAAGCAGCCTTTGTCATTTTATCTTTCTTGTAAGCGAGCTGCAGCTCTTTCATTTTTTTATCGAGTGCGGCCTTGTTAGCGGCAATTTGACGATTTCCTTCCTCTATTAATTGGGTCTTTTGCGCGATATCACCTTTTAAGGAGCCAATATCTTTTTGTTGTTCGTCAATTTGCGTATCTTGATCAGTAATGATTTCATTTCTCGTCACGATTCTAGATTTTGCTACTTTGTTAGCATTCAAAATATTGCGAACCATCTGTTGATATTTATTCAGAGCTTGAGCTTTCTTTCCATTCTCAGTAGCTTCGTTAGCCAAGCGATCTTTTTCTGATTTGGCTTCTTCTTGGAGAAGAGTCAACTTGTCCATAAGATCTTGATATTCTTGCTGTTCATCTTTGGCGGCGGTGTCCATGTAGTTTTTCTTCACAGACTCGTACATCTTCAATTGATTTTCTAATTCCTCAACGCGAGTAGAAAGTTTTTGATTGTCAGATTGGCTTTTGATTGCATCTGTTCCCGTGCGTAAACTTGCCATCACGTACAGCAATAAAAAAATTGTACTCAAGCCCAAAAATAAATCTGAGTACGATGTCCAAAAACTATCATTGCCTTCGGAATTTTTATTTTTTTCGTAATTGAATGCCATATTTAACCCTTTACACGTCAAATTGCTTATCGACGGATATAAAGGGTATTTAAATACTTGGAGAATTCTATTGGACTTACGTTGAGTGAAATTTCATAAATTAGTGTTTAAAGCAAGACCAACGTAGGTAGAGATTTAATTTGTTCCTGCACCAGACCGCTCAGCCATAGTGACCGTTCCGTGAGAAAATCTTCAGTTCTATTATCGGTTTTGTCTAGTGAATTTAGAGAGAAAACTAGGGAAAGCCGCCTCTACATTAGGCATCTCATTTATGATGCTTAAAATCTCTAAAGGCTGCCCAGTAGATTTAAAATCGCTATCCGCCAGCTCAAAAATATACTGCTGTTTTGTAGTTTGCTTTACTAAAGATATGCCAAGCTGATGTTCTATGATTTTAATCTGATTAGGTTTTAATGGCTTATCAAAACGGATTGTAATCAAACCGGTAAAAAACGATAGTCTCTCTGCAGGAATTCCATCTTCTACTTTTCTCAATCCATAAGAAGAATGTTCGATTTCACCGTTTCTTTGCATTTGTTGGATAGTTTTTAAGAAGGGTTTAAGCTCTTTTTCACTTCTGACTTCCATAACGTATGCAATCTTTCCGTTATCTAGAGCTTTTTGCTGAGAAAACTCGTCTATTCCAAGCCGCTTTGCAAGCTCACTTCGCGACTTCATAGAGACAAAAGAAATCGCATTTCTTGCGATTTGTACTTGGTTGGTTCTTTCTTTTCCAATCTGATAAGTAACAGAATTGGAATCTGACCTAAATAAAGTCGCACAAGAGCTCGCAGCATTAGCGACATTATGATATGTGAAAGCACTACTCATTAGAGAAACGAATATAAAAAGTTTTAACATAACCACTTTCCTTTATGCTTACGCATTTATTGAGAATGGGCATAATAGCATATGTTTTAAGCAGTTAACAGAGCTTCGTATTGAAATTCCAGAGGCGCGAGCAACTAAGTATTTTTTATATAATCTGTACAATATGCTTACACTTTTAAATTTCTTGATAGGTGTTTGGCTAGTGTTGACAAATATCTATCTTATTGTCGTATATTATCAACATGGATAAATTTGTTGTATCGCCTGATGATTGTCTAATTCTCAAAGCTCTTAAAGATTCGAAATCTTTGCGTGAGGCTGCTCAGCTTATGGGCTGTGACCCTGCGGGATTGGCTAGGCGTGTACAGCATATTTCTAATAAGCATGGATTTGTTCAGAAGGTGAACAATCGCTGGCAAATTACCTCACGAGGCATGGATCTGGTCGCTTGGACGGAATCCAGTATTTTGAGTCAGAAGAAAATATTTTCCTCAAACGAGAATCTCCGTATTGCAAGTACAATGTGGTTTGGTGAAGAAGTTCTTATTCCTAATTTATCAAAGCTCAAAGATTTTTTTAATGAAGATATATCGGTGTCCTTGTCTGTCCCGGATGAGGGATTTGAGTTGTCGCTTGTCAGTGGAAATGTTGATTTTGTGGTCGCCTGCCATCCTCCAGAAAATCCAGAGATTGCTCATAAACAAATAACAGAAGAAAAGTGGATATTAATAGCGCCGACTTCTTGGAAAAAAAATATAAAATCAAAAAGCGAAGATATTTTAGAATTTCTAAAAGGCAAACCTTTTATCAGTCATCGTGACATCAATGTGGATTTATTTTTATCTGGTGCTGCTATCAAAGAATCAGGCATTAGCATCAATAATCTTATCGGTATTCGATCTGCTGTTTGCGCTAATCTGGGCTGGAGCTTGGTACCTAAAATTTTGGTGGACCGCCATTTAAAAAATAATGAATTAATCGAAATTCCTTATGAAATTTCAACACAAGATAGAAAAGTTTGTGTTTGGTGGCTGAGAAATCGCGATGGGTTAAAACGACAATCCAGCAAAATTTCATCTTGGATTGAAAAAGTCTGTCCATAAATTAAATTCAAACGAGCTCTTCTATGCTTTTGATTGTTTCGAGAAGGGAATTGTAATCTTGAGATTGCATAAGGATTCTTCCAAAATCTTCACCAGAGCCTTCTCGTTTTTTTACTGTCATTCCTGATTTTAATCCAGATTGTATATCTACTAGATTTGGATCTCGCAGAAGAGAAGCATAATCCGGTTCTCTTTCGACAACACCCTCTCCAGGATGTAGAATCCAAACAGCAGCATGACAATTTGATTTTGCTTTGACAGAAGGTGCATTGCCACATTCGATGTCGATGAGAATTTTCCATGGTGAAAATCCATAGCAGAGTTCGATCAACTTCATAATGTATCCGCCAGGAGGTCTGATGGCGATTTCTCCAAAGAGAATGTTTTTTTCGGTCAGGTAGTACTCAACATGAGCAATGCCGTTTTTGATCCCAAAGGTTTTGATAATCTGTGAGTTGAATTTTGAAATTTTATCTTTAGAAATTTCATCGAGTTTTGCTGGAACAATATTGCACACGTGATGAGTATGATAGTCTGTTGTATTTGAAAAAATAATCTCGCCATTACAAACAAAGCTTTCAACGCTGTACTCTTTTCCTTTGATATATTTTTCGGCCAGCATATTGGGTTTCATTTCAGAAAGGCCATCAATGCTATTGGCGATCACAAGACCGCGACTGCCCGAGCTGTCTCGCTCCTTTAGAACAATAGGAAATCCAAATTTCTGAGCAAGTTCTTCAGGAGTTGTGCTCTCATCAATCAAGATAAAATCTGTAATAGGAATATGATGCTTTCTTGCATGATTTTTCATTTCAAATTTGTCGTGGCAAAGATTGAATTTTTCTAAATCTACTTTTTTCGAAAGGGATTTTTTAAGAATTTGTTGAGCAATAGGAATCGACTTTTCTGTGAGAGGTATAATGGCATCGAAGGACATGTTTTTAAACATGTCATAGTTTCCATTAAAAACCATTTCTGAATATTTTTTTGACCTAAGCGATTTGGTTGAGAATTTTGGTTTTTTTAAATTTAGAACATAAGTTTCAAATCCCAATTCAACTGCCTTTTGAATTGGGTCAATTCTTTTGCCAACAAATAAAATCGATTTACCGCTCTTCAATATTAAATTCTCGCTGTTCACTTTGTTCTTCGGTATTTACCGAAAAATAAATTCTACCGATTTCGCGACCATCTGTCGTCTCTATTTGAACACGCCAGTCTCCGGGCTGGTATTTGGACTTGTAGGTAAAGCCTCTAAAACCATCTTCCCTACCGCCAGAGATTGTCATGGGGATTAAATCCCACGTTGTCCAGCCTTGAATTGGATCATCATGCATCCATCGAATATTCACTTGATCAGAAAATCTTGCCGGCGAATAAATATTTGTGAAGAAATAAATGTTATCACCGAATTGCGCCTCAAAAGTTTGATCACCATTTTGCCAGAATTTCCAGACAGGCTTTTGGTGGTATAAAAGATACTTTCCATCTTTTTTTTCTACGTTGTGATAAATCCCCATGTATTTGGCAGAGAGCGGAACGGGCGGAATCCATCCAGCAAAATAAAATAATATAAAAGCAGATTGCACTACGACCATTGGCATGAATAGCTGCTTTTGAATGAATACTTTTTCAATTTCTCTGGGAAGAATTTTTTTAAATAAAAAGTACGCGCAACCAATTGTCGATAGCACAGCAAGCGCAAAAGGAATCAACCCAATGAAACCCAAAATTGTTGGATAGAGCATAGAGAAGAAAGCATTCAAACAGAGAATGAACATCCCAAACTTTAGCCAGTGACCTGCACTCTGAACTCTTGACATTTCGTTGGCGATAAGAATTGCGCCAATGATAATAATAAACACAAAAGAACTCAGCAGTGATGAGCTTTTAAAATAAAAAATAGAATACAGACTTAAGAGCGAACCAAACAAGAAGTGTACAACGAGTTGACGGTATTCCCAGACTTTTGTGAGCTTCTTGGGAATCTGAATTTTTTGAAATGAATTTAGAACGTCATAATAAAGGATCATGCCGATGATGGTAAGATAAGCAACCTGTTGAAAAATTGCAAAAAGATCATCCGGATCAGAGAGCGTGATAAGATCAAATAAAAATCCACCCACGAAGAATGCGATCATCAGCTGAGCTTCATGTTTAGTGTAGAGTTCAGAAAATTTAGATTTTAAATGTGCGGGTTTGTAATAATTTTCCATAAGTGAAAGAGTTCCATTTTTGTAGTTGTTGGGCAATTGTTGAGTATGATGTATAAATGAATTTTTTTTCATTTAGTTTAGTAAAATCAATATGCTTAATGCAGCGCGCATTAGTTGAATTTCGCCCCTCAATAAAACTATATTCAGTTGAACTGTTTAACTAAAGGAAAGGAATCACTACATGAAACTTCACGTAAAAAAATCGCTAGGTCTTCTTGCACTAGTAACTGTATTAGCAACTTCAATGACTGCATGTTTAAAAGATAAAACTGCTGAAACAACAACTGAAGAAACTGCTGTTGAGCAAACTGCTCCAACAGAAGGTCAACCAACAGAAGCACCTCCTGCTGATGCTGGAACAACTCAATCTAACTAATTTAGTTTAGAATAGACTAGAGATAGATCTAAAAAACGCAAGCCGCGGGGAAATCCTGAGACTTGCGTTTTTTTTTGTGCTAACATTTTCCTCTAAACATGAACTTAATCGGGGGATTAATGAGCTTTTACTGGCATAAAAACTATCCAAAAGGCATTCCAGAACAAATCGACGTCAATCAATACTCATCTATCGTTCACGTTATAGAAGAGTCTTGCCAAAAATTCGGCAAACTCAAAAGCTTCACAAACATGGGCGAAAGTCTAACCTTTGCTCAAGTCAATAAGCTGAGTGATGATTTCGCATCTTTTCTGCAACACGAATTAAAACTTAAAAAAGGCGATCGCATAGCGATTCAAATGCCAAACTGTCTTCAATATCCAGTTGCTCTCTTCGGGGCACTGAAGGCGGGATTGATCGTGGTGAGCACAAATCCTCTTTACACTGTAAAAGAAATGGATCATCAATTTAAAGACTCCGGTATTAAGGCCATCGTGATCCTTGCGAATTTTGCTGTAAACCTAGAAAAAATTCTTCCAAACTTTCCCCACATTAATATCGTTGTGACAGAACTTGGAGATATGTTTAAGCCCGTAAAAAAATTACTAGTGAACTCAGTTGTAAAATACGTAAAGAAAATGGTTCCTGTTTACAGCCTTCCGGGAGCCTATAGCTTTGCGGAAACACTGTCTATTGGTGCAAAAAAGAAATATCAAAAAGTAGATATAAAATCTGATGATGTGGCTTTTCTGCAATATACCGGAGGAACCACGGGAGTTTCTAAAGGCGCAATTCTTACAAACAAAAATATTATTGCGAATATGCTTCAGGCAAAAGAATGGATGTCTCCGCTTTTAAGAGACGGCGAAGAAGTGATCATTACTGCGCTTCCGCTCTATCATATTTTTTCTCTTACCGTGAATTGTTTAATCATGATGTCTAAAGGTGGAGAAAATATTCTTATTACAAATCCAAAAGATATTCCTGGATTTATTAAGGAATTAAAAAAGCACAAGTTCACAGTCATGACAGGTGTGAATACGCTCTTCAATGCTCTGATGAATAATCCTAAGTTTTCTGAAATTGATTTTAAGAGCGTAAAGCTTTCTGTGGCAGGAGCAATGGCTTTGCAAAAATCAGTTGCAGAAAAATGGAAGCAAAAAACCGGAACTGTTGTCATCGAAGGTTATGGATTGACGGAAGCATCTCCCATTGTGTGTTGCAACCCTGTTGGTGGTGGCGACCAAGTAGGGACCATCGGAATGCCAGTTCCATCAACAGAAGTAAAGCTTTTGAATGATGACGGGAAAGAAGTTAAAGAGGGAGAGCCGGGAGAGCTTTGCGTGAAAGGTCCGCAAGTGATGCAAGGTTATTGGAATCGTCCGGATGAAACTGATAAAGTGATAAAAAATGGTTGGTTGCATACGGGTGATATTGCAGTTTCTGATCCTTCTGGGTTCTTTAAAATTGTCGATCGAAAAAAAGATATGATTCTTGTCTCTGGATTTAACGTTTATCCAAATGAGATAGAAGATGTTGTTGCAAGCCACCCTGGAGTTCTGGAAGTCGCGGCTGTTGGAATTCCAGATGAACATTCTGGTGAAGCCGTAAAACTTTTTATTGTGAAGAAAGATCCAAACCTAAAAGAACAAGATGTTTTGGATTTCTGTAAAGACAAGCTTACAAATTACAAGCGCCCAAAATCTATTGAATGGCGCAAAGAATTGCCAAAGACCAATGTTGGTAAGATTTTAAGAAGAGAACTTAGAGGATAATTTGCCTCTTCCTTGATCGAACAGGATTTCATGAAGCTCATAGTTGTTGCACTCATTCTGTTTTTTACTACGAATCTCTTTGCTACTGAATCCGAATTGCAAAGACGCGATCATGTGATTGTGTCTTTGATTGCAGATCACGATCAAATTTCTTCCAGTCAAGAATTAAAAGTCGGCTTAAAATTCATTATCGAAAATGGCTGGCACATTTATTGGAAAAATCCTGGGGACTCAGGTACAGCCCCCAAAATTAAATGGGAACAATCTAAAGTCCAAATTTCCAGCTTCAGCTGGCCGACCCCACATATATTTCACATCGAGCCTCTAGCAAACTACGGTTACGAAAAAGAAGTTATTTTTCCAATGGATGTGAAGTCTTCTGGAGATAATTTTCAACTTGTGGGTGAGGCGTCGTGGTTAGTTTGTAAGATTGAATGCGTTCCTGGAAAAGCACGGTTGAAGCTCACAATTCCCGTGGGCGAAGAGAAGATGTCCTTCTCTGATTCTAAAGAAATCGAAAGATATCTCTCGTTAAAAGCCATTGCTACCAATGACATCAAGCTTTCGCTCGATCAAGATGCATCGACATTCAAATTAAAATTCTCATCTGAAGACATGGATTTAAAGTCTTTTGAAAAAGCTTATTTTTTTCCTAATGATGGGACACATATTACCCACGCAGCTCCACAGGAAGTGTCCGCTGAAAAAAACCACATTGTACTCACTCTCAAAAAGAATGATTTGCTGACAGAAAATCCTAAATTCATTGATGGTGTACTCGCATTAGAGAAAAAAGGTGAGCCAAGACTATCTTTTGAGGTTTCTAGTGAAGCTAAAGAGGCAGATCTCTCTCTTTGGATGGCTCTAGCGTTTGCCTTCTTGGGAGGATTGATTTTGAACCTTATGCCATGTGTATTTCCGGTGATCTCTATTAAAATTTTAGGTTTTGTAGATTCAAGTCAAAAAACGAATACAGAAATTTCTAATCACGGGTGGGCTTATACTGCTGGAGTTCTGCTTTCATTTTTGATTTTGAGTGGTGCTCTTTTAATTTTAAGATCACTAGGACAAAGTTTGGGTTGGGGATTCCAATTACAGTCTCCATATTTTGTAGTTTTCATGATGGTTTTGTTTTTTCTTATCGCCCTTAATCTTTGGGGAGTATTTGAAATTGGGGAA
>JANMFM010000022.1:0-6315 GCA_031374125.1 Bdellovibrionales bacterium | reverse complement strand
AATTTGGATAGGCAAGCCACCTTCGTTAGCGACGACATCTTTTACGGTCACAAGTCCCACGCGGCCTTCTTTAATGCTATCAGCAAAGGCCTTGGTTGGTCTTTGAAAAGCATTGGCAGATTTTGCCTTATCGATGGCTCCGTCGATACTTCCCACATAAGTTCCATCGCCTCTGTGAAAATACATAAGGTTGCCTTCAGAGTTGACTATGGCGATAGAGAGTTTCCAATTGTTTTTCTTTCCGCAAGCCACGGCCTTGTTTACGATTTTCTGAGCTGCTTCCAAATTGAATTCTACTGGTTTTTCGGCAGAATGTGCCAAATGCGCAAAAATAATAGATAAGAAAATTACAGAAAACTTCATAGAACCTCCTGTTTAAGTAATTTTTTGCAAAGTATAAACATTCACTGATGTTTTCAAGATGAATCGAATCTTGGAATGTTTAAAACTGCTGAGAAGCCATTCAGTCTTCATTTTTAATAAAGCTTAATTTGAAAACGAATACAAAGGAATCTTTACTGTTAAAAGACTTTTGAAGTTTAATATTCAGACAGGTGAAGGATTATTGACTGGCGAAATGAAGTTTAAGAAAAAAAGTAATGAAATCATAGAAGATCAAAAGTTTAACGTTAAAGAAAGCGTCAATGTTGAAGAAAAAGTTGTTAGTGATGCCATTACAGAAACTAGGAAATGTGTAGAACAAAGCTTTACTACTCAAGAAAATTGTCGAATTAAGCAAGAGTTTGTATGCAGCGGAATATCCCACATTAATTGTGAAGTATACTGGAAGGATGTTGTTGTTTGCGACACCGTAACTCACAATATCTATGGCAAACAAAACGTTACTTTTAAAAAGACTATAAAAACAATTCATAAAAATATTGAATTCTTAGACAAGTTAGATGCAAGTAGAGTTGCTTCTTTAGCACAATCAAATTCTTCTGATTCAGAGAAAATTATATCTCAAACTGAATGTGATTAGAAAAATAGTTATTCAAAAATGATTTTTTTGAAGAGTCTCCCATCTTTTCTTTTCTCTTTAGGAGAAAGTGACTTAGGGGAGACTCGAGCTAATTCAATCCAACAATTCTTCGCGCTTCTTCACGATCAAAATAATTAAATTCAGTCTCAATCATAGTACCTAAATTTTGACGGTCTGATACTACGGCATGCAATCTTCTTAAAGCCTTAAACTTTTCCTCACTTTTCATAAACTCATGGATTACTTTCCCAAGTTCATAGCTTGTGAGGCTTGGTTTTTTACTGCCCGTATATGAAGCCAAGTAGTTTTCAATAACAACAAATTTATCATCGGCCCAAGTAGCATCATGTATTGCCTCGAGAAAAGTTTCATTTTTCATGGGGATATACTTTTTAGTGATAAGCTGGCCAATATTATACACTTCAATTTCTGCACCAACAGGTAAAAATATTTGAAGTTTTACATAACAGCCACCTTCAAGTGCAACAATTTGACCATTCTGAACGCTGATTGAGCATTGGTAAGATCCATAATTTTTCAAATCAAGATTTTTACCATTTGGCCGTGGTCTCAAATCACCCCATGATGCTTGTTTATTCCAAACTTTGAAAATTCTTAAAGCACCTTCATTCGCAGGAATATTTTGAGAATAAATAACTTCTACATCTTCATCAAAACCAAAGGCATCAACATTTATCTTTTCAATACCGTCCGTTCTAAAAGAAATATCATCAGTGCTTGGGTGAAAATTTGATGGCACAGTTTCCCAATTTACGTAGCTAGTTTTCTGCGGCGTATTTTCTCCATTATCTTTATTGCCTCCAGAACTACCAGATCCGCCACCACAACCAGCCAAAACTGCGCAAATCAATACTATTAAAGAATAAATTTTAAAATTCATTTTCTTCCCAAATCATTCGGTGACCAAACATTTATCTAAAACGTCAGCAACCACTTTACATTTTTAATTTACTTAAAATTATAAATGTCAAATTTGATCTTCGTCACGAAAATATCTAAATTTATTCAGCAAGTGCGTCAATCGCCATATTGCTACCAAGCATATCTACACTTAAAAAGACCTTTTGCTATTGTCGTGTAGCAAACTTCAGTCATACCCGAATTGAACTCTTCTTTATAATCGTAAGTGTAACCGGATATTAACGTGCAACCAAGAAAAACATCATCGGTTTTTCCTACACTCTCTAGAAGAGTTTGTACCGCGAGGTCCTCTGAAGGGTAGGTGCATTTGTCGGAGAGACAAACACCACTCCATGGACTATATGCATAGCATGCCTGCAAAGTGCCTTTACGTTCTTCTTCAATCTCTACAGCGTGAGCACGCTGAAAACCCGATGAGCCTATTCCTATTAACAAACTCATTAAAAATAATTTAGTGCGTTTCATTATTCCTCCTTTTGAGTGAATGTTTTTATTAATTAATTTTTAGATCAATTTTATATTGAATAATAGTTCATTAAAGTTATATATACTTAACTAATGGATATAGATCGAGTTAGATACTTTCATATATTTGCTGAAACGGGCTCGCTGGTAAGAGCTTCAGAAATCCTTCATATTTCGCAACCGGCCTTATCAAAAGCCCTAAGATTGCTAGAGCACGAAGTAGGAGCAAAGCTTATTGAAGCGGAGGGAAGAGGTTTAAGGCTCACCAACAGCGGTGTTACTTTCAGGAAAGAAACAGCAGGCTTATTGGACAAATGGCTTCAATTGCCCAAACTGATTCAATCTGAACATTTGCAAGCACCTACCAAAATAGGATCTTTCGAGGTCTTTACGACTTATTTTTTGGAAAGCCTGACTAAGTTTATTAAACTCGAAAACCTAGAGCTGCACGAGTACATACCTGGCCAACTTGAAGAAGCAATTATTGATGGAACAGTTGATATTGGAATAACCTATGCCCCCATTCCCAAACAAGGAATTGAGTTTATAGAAGTGACTAAGATCCGCATGGGAGTTTTTGGTTTAAAAAAGTATAAAGATGTAACTTTGTCCGAGTTACCATTTGCAATACCACTTTCACCAATTGAAGGAACTCCATCTAAAGTTATTGGACTGGATGGATGGCCGGATCATAAATTCCCAAGAAAAATAAAATACAGAGTAACTCTAATGGAATCTGCAATTTCTTTAGTAAGGGAAGGGCTATGTGTCGCATATTTGCCAGAATTCATCGCCGAGAGCCACAATAAGAAGGTTCTATCTGAATTTAAACTTATAGAACTCAACTCATCGGTACCAAAGAAAGACCGTATACAGAGTGTTTTCTTAGTTTACCGAAAACAAGATGGTGAAACAGTCACAATCCGCCAAATTGCAAAGTGCTTAAGATCGTTATCATAATGCTAAAAAAATTAAATGACGAGGCGGTGAGACATCAATTCATTCCGATGTATTGATTTTTTTGCTCGAGCATTTGTCCGTTTTTATCATACGAAGAGAGAAGAGGAAGAGCGTCGTCTATATTTTCCACTTTGGTACGGAGAACGCCATCAACTATCAGCTCAATTTCATGTTTTTGTGTTTCTGCGAGAACGACAGTCTGCAATAATTTATTATTAGTATCCTTAATTTGAATGGTGGAGCGTTTTAACTGTGTCTCCGGTATAATTTCGTGTTGAACGTAAAAAGTTTTACCATCTTGATGAAATATTTGAGTAGATTCAGAAACTCGGCCTTGCCAGAAATCAGCCGTATTGTTAACGACCACGTCAATGAGTATCGTAATTAAGAAAACCACCGAGGTGAGAAGGTAAAGGACAACCCTTAATCCGACTTTTTTAGAGTTGATCCATGTAGAATAATCTCTAGTCAACTCCCACCCGCCAGATACACATCCGGTTTGAAAAACCATCATCAGGCAAGCTGTTGCTGTCCCCAAATGATATAACAGTTTTGACAAGAGTCGTTGCATAGATATTCCCCCTAGCTGAAGTTAATCATAGCTCTATTGTTTGATTTTTCAAGGCGAAAGAACGTGCCTGCTGACTTTGGCTATACAGTTGCGAAACTAAAGCGGGTAGGCGCTTAGCAATCAACGATCTCCAGGGTGAGGACCGGGGTTCTCGGCGATGGGCATTGAGCGTCCGTCTAAAATGCCATTATTAAGTGAAAGTGCATCCAACTGTTCGACGCAACCTAGATTCACGCGGTAGCCCCATTCTTCATTTCCGAAATAGGGGAAAATTCCGCAGGTTTTGCAGAATAGATTTTCAACGACGCGGTCATTCCACTGATATACAGCCATATACTCTAAATTCTTATGAGGTACGAAATCGACCGCCGGAATGTACTTATCAGACATGATTGAGCCCCTGCGAATGCAGAGGGAACAATTGCATTGTTTGCCCTCTGCGATCTCTTCAATTTTAAATGAGAATCGAATATTTCCGCAATGACAACGACCAGTGTAGTTTTTTTTCATGGATGAATTTTTAATATTGTCCTAGAGATCTGTCAATGAACCAAAGATAACAATAAAATAAATAAGTGTGATATTCTTCATTCAGAACTAAGATCTGGGCAAGATTGCAATAACAGTGAGATAAGCACTAGTCAGCCGGTCTGATTAATCCTTGCAATCTGGAATGGCAATTCCATTGTTCCTGCCATTCCAAGATGTAATTTATTTGGGAAGAAACTAAAATAAAGCTACTTTGTGGATAGCCCCAAGCTTTACAGTTTTTTCCACCATCCCAATCATAATTTGTGTCAGCTTCGATGACGGTTGCCTCAAACTCATCAATTTTTCTTCCGTTTTGAGTTACCGTGATTTTTTTTACATCTCCAATTTCGAAGGGACCTCGTGAAAAACAAATGTATTTTTTTATCTTGGCGTGCTTTGAGGATAATTCTGTATAACATGTCTGAGCCTGTACTTGAAAACCCAGAAACGTTAATAAAATAAAGTTTAAAACTTGCAGTTTCATTTTTGATTCCCCTTTATTGGTAATTGACTTCCTACTTTATAAGCTTTTAACTATTTCCAAAAAAGAGAATAATATTAAATATTGGTGAATAAATGGAAATAATAGAAGTAACATATTTTTTAGAAGTAGCTAGGCTAGGCAGTATTCATAGAGCAGCAGATGGGTTAGGGGTTTCGCCCTCAGCTATTAGTAAGGCGGTCTCCAGGCTTGAAGCGAGCCTTGAAGCTCGCCTTATAGAGAAAGTTGGACGTAATATCAGGTTAAGTGATCAAGGCCAGAGACTTGCGGTAGAAGGAGCAGAGCTTATTGCTTTACGCAAAAAAATAATTGAAAGTTACAGCCATTCATCAAAAAATATCTTTCTTAAAATAGTAGGGCCTGAGCTTCCTCTTTCAAGATATGCTACACCTTTGATTTCTAAAATCAAAAAAAAGTACCCCAATTTAATTTTCCAGCTTGAGCACACGAGTAACGAATGCGCACAAGAACAGCTCAACAACTATACTGCCGATTTAGCAATTTTTTGTTCTCAATCTAAATTGAGTGGAAAATTTTATAACAAAATTGATGAGGTGAATTTTAAATTATTCGCATCAAAATCACACCCTTTAGCAAGAGTTAAGGAAATTCTTAAAGCAGAGGACATTCTGGATGAGAACTTTATAACCGTAGATTCATCCAGGGTAGGAGAAAAATCATCAACATTTTCAATCGATGGTTGGAGAGATGATAAGTTGAAAAGAAAAAATGTTTTATACACCTCTTCATTGAAATGTTTAGAGTCGGTAGTTTTAGATGGGCTTGCATTAGCTTATCTTCCTTCTTACTACGGGGAGTCGCTAGAGTTGAAGGCAATCAACGTTTCTAATTGTCCTTATGTTTGTAAACAGAACATATATATTGGGCGCAATAAATATGGACTGGCTGACGTATGGTCAGCAATCTAATGATTTGGCTTAAAACACAATTTTCTAGATTGTAAGATTGAGTATGCGCTCTTCTAGAGCTTCCTCATTTAAGATCTATAGGCCAATAGACATGATTCATTTGTGGTTGATGAGCGGGTGGGTTTGGAATAAGCGATATTGTCTGGCCATTCACTTGGCTTAATTCGATAATGTCATCAACATCGATCAAGTTATCAATATGGGCTAGCTGTCGATCCAATACTAAAGATTTTGCGCGGGCTTTGACTTCATTTTTATCACTACCTACAAGAAAGAAAAAATGATGTTCCTCTCCAAATATCTGCTTATTATAACAACCAACGTTGAGCGCATATAACTTTTTATTTGGCGCGATATTTTTCTTTTGAGAATTTTGCAAGATAACTTTGTAACCATCGACATGGGAAAGTTCAGCCCATGCATCCACATGGAC
>JANMFM010000281.1:0-2302 GCA_031374125.1 Bdellovibrionales bacterium | reverse complement strand
TAAGAATGGTAGTAATCAAACTGAAAATCTCCAGGTATTATGCCAAGCTCATAATAAATTCAAATATCGACAGCATGGATAAGGTAAAAATATTCTTGAGACTCCACTTTAAAATAGTTTATTGAGGTCCGAAGGAATTTTTACCTTACTGATTCTTTTAGAAATTTTCTTTTCGAAATCTGCTCGTAGTAATGATTTTGCTTCGGCTTTTAGTTTTTCTGGAGAGAATCTTTTTAATTTTAATTCATCATTTCGCAAATTGATCATTAGAAAATTGCAGAGTTCTTCAACGCCTTTTTTCTGAGTGGCAATTGTTGAGAAAATTTCAACTTTTGAATCTCCTTCTTGGCCGGATCTATCTTGAAAATGCATTTCTTGTTTTAACTCTTCTTTGAGACTTTCTGCTCCGGGGCGATCAGATTTATTCACTACAAAGACGTCAGCTATTTCCATTAACCCCGCCTTCATCATTTGAATTCCATCACCACTTTCTGGAACCAGCACTACCGTCGTGATATCTGCAACATTCATGATTTCCAGTTCCGTTTGACCAACACCAACTGTCTCGATCAACACCACATCAAACTCATAAACATCAAAAGCCCTCAGCATCAAATAAGATGATGCACTTAATCCTCCAGGACTTCCTCGAGAACCAATGGATCGGACAAAAACATTCTTATTCGAGAGCGCTTCATGATAACGAATCCGATCTCCAAGCAAAGCACCATTCGAGAATGGACTGCTCGGATCTACGGCCAGAACGCCAACCTTCAAATCATTGTTGCAAAAATGCTGTATCATTTCCGATATGAGCGTGGACTTCCCTGCTCCAGGTGGCCCCGTGATTCCAATTCTAAGCGAAAGATGTTTCGGGTTTAAAAGCTCTTTGTACTTTAGAGCTTTCGGGCCGAGCTCATCTATCTCACTTAAAAGCTTAGCAAAAGCTTTGAAATCCGATTTGTTTTTCCCTCTGCTTAATTGCTTTAAGAGAGACCCAATTTTGTCAGCCACTAAAAACCCACTTTTGATTCGTAAATTATTGATCTTTATTGAGTTTTTCGGATTTACCCCTGGGTTGTCAAACGTTTAGACAATGAGGTCTTTTCACAATTCTATTTTCCTATTTAATTCTAGCTACTTAAGTGTGCCTAGGTTTTTGCTTTATATATGGGTAGAGGAAAAGTTTATGAAAAAGAATAATGCATATTTAGGGAAATCTTTAGGAAAGGTATCCGCCGTGATGCTGATTCTCGCGTTTGTTGGAATCAACTTCTACAAAACCGAAAAAGAAGGCGGCCCACAGGAACAATTATTTGCCGAGAGAAACAAAAAGCAAATTGCTGAACGCAAACTTGAAAACCAAATCGCACCCAAACAAAATATTGAAAAATTAAAATTCGCCTACACTGGAAAATGGGAAAAGAACGAAGCAACTCAATCTGCGCAAGCAGGAGGCCATGCTTTTACAAACCCACCAAACACCAGAGGAAATGTTCAAGCCGTTGCAGCCAAGAAAGCCGCTGATAAGAAAAAGAAGAAAAATAAAATTGCTAAGAAATCTAGCAAGAAAAGAAGTCATTTTGATAATGACTCTTCAGATTCATACAACGATTCATACGTCGCTAATAATTATTATACTCAACCAAAACCACAAGAGAGAACTCCGAGCGAAGAAGAAGAGGAAGAAAAAAAGCAACTCACTCCACAAGAATTATTTGCTCAAGTAACACAAAAGAATAGCCTTACACCAATCGTGGAAGCTCTCAGCAAAGGCACTGCTACCGAAGCAACTTATTACATCGTAGCTGAAATGTTGATTACATCTGAAGACAGCAAATTGAATATTTTGGGATTTAAAGCCTTGGCCCTTTACCCATCAGCAAAGAACTTAGAAACGTACGCTAAGCACATCAACGACACTTCAGGTGAAGTTAGAACTGCAGCAGAAGAAACTCTAAAAACATATAAACAAACAGTTCACCTGAGCATGTTGAATGGAACTTTGAAAAGCTTAAACAATGAACTGAAAATTCTTTCAGCAAATCTGATCAAGGATATTACTACTGCAATTCTTCAAGCACAATCAGGTGAACAGGCCGCTTATACAGAAGAACAATTGAATAGATTTAAAAAATTGTTAGAAGTATCACTCAATGTGATTGAAACAGCTCTTGAATCCGACCTTGATGGATCAGTGATCGCAAGTTTCAATACGGCACGCAATACATTACTTGAATTTCTCGGTTGATTAGAACGCCCTTTTAGGGGCAGTATAGGTGGATGAACAACGCCTTGATCC
>JANMFM010000316.1:0-8859 GCA_031374125.1 Bdellovibrionales bacterium | reverse complement strand
GGGCGAGTGGCGCTTTATGTTATTCTCTGACCTCAAAACTATCTATTTCATCAATAGAGAGGGACGCATTGTAGAGGTGAGGGTACAGATCTCCGCTACTGGCAGGTTCCCACACCAATCTTTTTAGGAAATCAATGTTATCAAACTTAACGATATAAATGGGGTGATCGTCAGAGAAGTATTTTTTAATGATACGCTCCACCTGATCCGCCGGCGACAAATGAATGAATCCATCTTTTAAATCATCTTTGGAGCCGTTAAAGTATCCTTGAGATTGAAACTCTTTCCACTCATGTTCCCGCAATATTTTGTAAACCGGCTGCTCCATGTTGACCTCTTTATCGTAGTCGTCTGCAAAACCATTAACACTCAAACAAAGTATAATTAAAAAACCAATCAAATGTTTCACAAATCCTCCCTTAGTTGATTGACTTTATAACACCCCTCATTCATAAGTAAAAATTATATTAATTTACTATAATAATAATCAAAGGTTATAATTGGAAATCAATATCAACCACCTTAAATACTTTTTCGATACAGTGAATCTGGGCAGCGCTAACCAAGCCGCCAAGGTCAACCATGTTTCTCAACCTGCTATCAGCCAGGGAATCCGCAAGCTCGAAGATCAACTGGGTATAAACTTACTGGAACACAAGAAGAATACGATCATTCCCACTCAAGATAGCCAGTATTTGCTCTCTCATGTCGCAAAAGTGTTTTCATCCATTGAAGATTTAAAAGATAAAATAGATTGTCTAAAGACTGAAGTTTCCGGAGTGATTCGACTTGGCGTTTCGAGTTCTCTGGCAAAATTTTTGATAATTCCAAAGATAAGCGCATTTGAAAAAAAATATCCTCATATAGAACTCAAACTTAAAATTGGTAAAACTCAAAATCAAATTGATCAACTAGAAAAAAATGAAATTGATGTGGGTATAACCATCGATAATGGCCACTTGAGTAGGTTCCATACGAAGTTATTATACAAAGGTGAGTTTGTACTGGCGGGCCGTGAATCAAGTGCCATTAGATTTTTAGCGACGGAAGATAGACTGGAAGTAAGAAAGCTAAGGGAAGTTCTAAAAAAATCTGAGCATGCATTATCTTCTCTCGAAGTTGAGAGTTGGGATTTATTATATGAAATGGCCAAAAATAACCTTGGCTATGCTTTTATCCCAGACGTTATCCTCCAACATCGCGACAAACTGTTAAGCTACAATAAGAAATTTAAAATCCCCAAAATATCCTATGAAGTTGTATCAATCTCTCACAAAGACAAAACCCTCAATCGGGCGACGAAGCTGCTTTTGGAGCAAATAGATTAGCAGTACGAGTTTAGAGCTTATTGCTGGGATTCAGTTCCTTCTTAAAAAAATAAGACTCTTTATGCTTAGCGTATCCAATGCTCTCATAAAATCGGTGAGCATCGGATCTTGGTTTTCCTGAATGAAGGCCAACAAAGGGAAGCTTCATGCTTCGGGCTCTAGTCTCTGCATAATTCATAAGTGTGCTTCCTAATCCTTGGTTACGATATTTTTTATCAGTCACGAGAGCCGCCACTTGCAAAAATGCGACATCTTCAAGACGCAGCTTTTTATATAAAGTCATCCACCCTAAAATATCAGCATTTCGTTCTATTACGACAACCTCGTAGTCTGGATGAATTAATATTTGAGCTAGATGATCTTGAGCTTCTTTTTCTGAAGGACTGTAGCCTAATTGATGGCTGAGTTTATGGATGAATGTCCAATCCGCTACTTTTGCAGACCTTATATCAGAAAATAGATTCTCATCTGTTTTAATAGCCCCACTAGAATATGCCGCCCATGAATACATATCTTGAAGATGTCCTTGAATTAATACTTCATTTTTCAGAAGTCCTTCTAAAACAAAACCATTTTTTTGCAAAACTTTATATGACCCTACATTATTCACAAAAGTAGTGGCCTTGATTTTTCGAATACCTGCAGAAAAAGCTTTCTGCATAATAAGAGCAACTGCTTGAGTAGCTACTCCCTTATTCTGATATTTCTCTGCAATTAAATATCCAAGCTCACAAACACCTGAATCCCAATGAATGTCTTTGAGTGAAATAACGCCGGCAAAATCTGGTTGAGATGTATAGATAAAATATCGGTGAACAGTCTTTCTTTTTGTTATTTCAGAATTACTATCTAATATTTGTTGGCGGAGCGTTTCTACGCTTAAAATTCCGATGGGGTTATTTTCTTGAGTCGATTTTTGACTTCTTACTTGAAGCCAAAGATGCGCATCTTCTGGTTGAGGAGAGGCAAGATTAATTTCCAAACAAACTCCAAAAGTTTTAGATCCATATGGGTTAACTTGGAAAAAGCATATCTTAATATTTGGAATTGTTGAAGTGAATAAATGGTGAGGCAGATAGGACGAGTATTGAACCTTCTTGCGCTTGAGATACGTGGCATTCCGCACCGAAACGGGGGAATTTATCCTATCCGCGAACCCTGAAAATCTATGTGTGCCCATTATACAATGGGCACACCGCTTGCAGTTATTAAAAGTTATTAAAAGTTATTAAAAGTTATTAAAAGTTATTAAAAGTTATTAAAAGTTATTAAACTAAACTATGGCTTAAGCTATGACTCCTTCAAAAAAAAGGACGGTCCAAGATGCTCGCAGATTTTTTGACCACGAAAAAAAATGAAATATTGGCCCTCACGGAAGAAAAAAGCTTAGAGCTGGCGGGGAATCATCCGAGCTCAGTGCAGCTAAAAAAAGGACTGCCCATTTTTCTTAATCAAGTGATTGATGTGATTCGCAATTCTGAAAAACCTTCTTCTCCTCCGCAGAAAGATATTAAAGCGATCGCCGAAGCAGCTGACAGAGGCGACGAAGCTGCGATGGCTGAGGCTGCAGGTCGACATGACGAAGCTGAATTAGCGGAATCGGCCAGCCGTCACGGTAATGAGTTCCAGCGATTAGGTTATAGCCTTTCTCACGTAGTTCACGCATACGGAGCCATGTGCCAGGCTATCACGGAAGTTGCATCCAGAAATCAGTTTAAAATTTCTACGACTGAATTTCATTCCCTCAATCGAAGCCTCGACGTCGCAATCGCCGGTGCTGTTACGGGCTATCAATCACTCCAAGAGACCAAAGAACAAGGGCACGATGGCAACCAGACAAAATTTTTTGTCGATGAAATCCGTAACACTCTCACTTGTGCTCAGGTTGCCTTGCAATCTATTAAAACTGGAACCGTAGGCATCGGCGGAAACACAGGTCGGATCCTGGAACAGAGCTTAGGAAAAATTGGAGAACTTTTAGACCGGTCTCAAGAAAATTCGCCTTAATGTAAAACAGTCAGTATAACGCATAGCTTTCTGGGCGTTCAAAGTGAGTATGGAAGTTTACTTTGGAATTTTTAGGAGGTTTTGTTTGATAAACCCCAAGTTTTATTAGATTACTGGTAGTGAATATGAGTCTTAAAAAAGAAGTCCAAAGTCAAGAATACACCCAAAACATCAGTCAAGAAACTGAGGCTCTACTTTTAATGTCATTAGAAGTGCGTTTATCTATGAGCTACGAAGAACGAATCGAAGCACATGAAAATGCAAGAACATTAATGGAAGAACTGAAAATTCAAGGAGAGCTGCTGCGTGCAAAATCTCAAAGCACTCCTTGAAAGACTACTCAAAAACAATATTGATTTCGTATTGGTAGGGGGTTTTGCAAGTGTTTTGCATGGATCAACTTTAGTCACCCAAGATCTTGATATCTGTGTTGCGATGACTGATGAAGAGATCCATAAATTGCGTAAAGCCCTGCAAGATTTAAATCCCATACATCGAATGAATCCGAATGCTCAAATTTCTTTTTTAGAACAACCGAAGGATCTACGTAACATTAAAAATATTTATCTTAGAACCAATCTTGGAGTTTTAGACATTATGTCTGAGCTTCCTCCTATAGGAAATTTCGAAGCTATCAAAATAAATGCTATCGAAATCGATCTTTATGGCTATAAATGTAAAATTATTGCATTAGAAGATTTGATAAAAATTAAGGAGACTATGACCCGCCCTAAAGATAAAGAAACTTTAGAATATCTTAAGAAAATTCAAAAAATAAAAAAATAGGTCTTGCAGTAGACTTTTGCGTGGTGATGAAGATAGCGCAAAAAATTATTTTGCATATGAAGCAGGCGTTCCCGCATCAGAAGCGGATCGAAAGAATATACGAATGTGCGGTTGGTTTTGAGCTCACATTGATTTCCATATCTTGGTGAATCCAATAATTAATGTAGCCTTGCGGAGATGGAGATACATAACCCATATAATTTCCATAAATACGCGGACGAGAGTGTTTATTTGTCTCTACTCCATCCATCACAATGTATTTTTCGTATTGAGCTTCTTCTTGAGCCATGTAATTGATCTGATTGATATACTTTGCAATTTGAAAAGACTTAAAGAGTTCGTTAAAATTTGGAAAGATAATTTTAGGATTAGAGCTTGGATGATTTAAAACATAATTTATAAATTTCCTACCTTCTTTTCTTTCAAGATACGAAACAAATAAAAGTGCATGCCCATAGAAAGATTCTTTATCTTCCATTGATTCCAATTTTTTTGAAGGCTCAAGCGGCATCCATGGAGATTTCATTAAATGAGTTGCAGCTAATGAGAAATTTTCTTCACTGGATATTTTGTTTTCAAAGTAAAGAGCCATTCCTTCTTCAAACCAGGTCGGATAAGTTTTTCCTAGCTGTTGAGTGATATAATGAAAAAGCTCGTGTGTGAGCTTTCTTTTAAAGAAGGAAACATCACTTAAAAAAGCATCATTCACAAAGATTTTAAAATCTGTTTTTGATTGTTGAGACTTGCAGACAATGGCAGCGAAATCTTTAAATGGGGCGGGTAGTGTGTCCCCAAATGAATAGATATGAATACGATTTGGGATAAGAGAACTTAAATTATGTTTATGCAATTCTCTAACAATTTGAATCCATGCGACTTGAAAGGATTCTGCGGAATGAACCGCGTAAGGCACTTCTTTTTTCCAATATATAGACAGCTCACTGTTCTCTAAATTATTGATTTTTTGCGATTTAAATAAGGCCAAGTTTAACTCAAAACAGCCACCAGGAAGTAAAAAATCATTGCTAGAGAACCCTTTCTGAGTCCCTAGTAATATCAAAAATATAAATAATATTAAAAGCTTAAGCTTATTTATCAATTTATGCCCCTTGAGCTTCCTCAATTTAACTCAAGCGTTCCCTAAATCGGAACGAATATTTTATAAATTGAATATTTTTCTATATAAGTTGGGAATGCGCTGAGATATACAACTGCAAAACCAAAAACGTGGGACGAAATGGAAATTGAATCGAACAAAAACATTCGAACGAGTAAAGCTGGAGCAGACCCTAAGTCTCCGCGTGTCTTTGATTATTTGGATTATCGTGAGTATCTCAAGGCATACTACGAATACAATAAATCCATTAATCCTCACTTTTCCTATGGGCAGTTTGCCAACAAAGCCAAATTCCAAACTCGCAATTACCTAAAAAGAATCATTGATGGCGAAAGACCCATTACAAATGAAAACCTTCCGAAGTTCTGTATCGCACTTAATTTAACCTTAAAAGAATCTCAGTACTTTGAATCTCTCATTAACTACAATCAGGCTAAAGATCCATCTGTTAAAAAATATTATTTCCAACACTTAAGAGAGGCCGCAACAGGCGTTCCCAATTCTGCTATTGAATTGAGTTACAATCAGTATGAACTCTTCTCGAACTGGTACAATATTCCAGTGTTTGACTCTCTTTCGCTAACACACATCGACCCCACACCAGAGAATATTTCAAAAGTATTTCGAAAGAAAATTACTCCTAAAGAAGTCAAAGGAGCTCTAGAGCTTTTAGAAAAAGTAGGATTAATTTATTTTGATGCCGAATCTCACAGATATAAGAGATCAATGGAAAAAATAAAATACACTCAAAGTGTTGTGAATCTCGCCGTGAGAGAGTTTCACAAGCAAACTCTTTCTAATGTGATTGATTTTATCGAAGAAGAGCCTCTCGACGCAAGATATCTTCGCTCACTTACTATTTCTATCAACAAAGATCACATCAAAGAAGTTTATTCTGAGATCGATAGCTTGATCCAAAAGTTGAATAACAAATATTCCGACACCAATGGTGATAAAAATATGCTCATGCAATTGAATTTAAATGTTTTAAATCTTATTAAAAATAATAAAGGAGAAATGAAATGAAAATTTTAAAATCGACACTTGCGGTATTTGCAATATTGCTGATCGCAGGACAAGTGAATGCCGGATCAGACATCGGTGGGGGCACGCTTAATGAATTTGGAGTTGAGTATCCAACTCAATCTTCAGAGGATAGCTACTATTGTGACTATAGCTACGACACTTTAGATATCGCAATGTCTACGGCACTCAACCAGGCAAGAACTGATTTTGGTAGAGCTAGAAATACAATCCGCAGAGGTATCCAAAGCGCAATTGTTGGGTTTAACAAATGGGGTAAAAACTATAAACCTCTTACAAAAGATGCTTTAGTTAGAGCTTTAGAATTAGATCGTATCTTTAATGATAGCTGTGGAGAAAAAGTAGAATTTTGCCAAGCAGATAGAAGAGCCTTAAGATTTGTTTACGGATATTTGCAGCACGTAAAAGAAAGAATCGTCCCTCTGGATCGCGATTATTATATGCCATTAAATTCTTACCAAAGACCTTACACTTCTGTGGATGGTTCTCAATATGATGATGGTAGAACCTATGCTGGTGGAAATTTGTATGGTGGTGGAGGCCTGTGGGAAATTTTTGCTTCAAAATATAAAGACACAGCGATTGCACTTCTTCAAGTTTATGCTGGCCAAGGGCCTGACTATCAACTTCCAGAGGCTTTCGGCAATGATACTTACGAATTGAGAGCTGCTGTAAAGATCTTTAATTACGCAAGTTATGATTTAAGACGTGATGATCTCAACAGAGTATTTAAATGCGAGATCAGTGGTCTAAGTTCTTTAGCTCAAATGTTATCAGCGCAATTGAACGGTAACGGTCCATTTTACAGCAAACGCGAAGCTTGTTTAGAAGCAAGAGGCTTTGCAGACCGTGTGATAACAACTTCAGATGCATATCACTGCCGAATGAATAGAAGAAATTAATTAAAGGAGAATTTTTGTGAAATTATTAACGTTAGCTATATTGCTTTTTTCTCTAAAAGGATTTGCGGGACCGCAACTTCCACAGGATTTCTCTCAACTCGAGGGAGCATTCAAAGGTGTCGGGCTCTCAAGCAAAAAGTCTGCTTATCTTTTGGTGTATAGAGTTTTAGAAAACAACCAGTCCAGCTGCAGATTCAATATCTTTTTAATCTCTCAAAATAAAGCGGGTGGACAAGTTCTAGAAGCAGAATGCATTGGGGCGACAGCTCTTGCTGTTCTGGGAATCGGAACAACAAGCAATTCTAAATATCTCGAGGCTAAGCTTCCACCTGCGGGCATTTTAGAAGAAAGATTCGATGCAAAGCATGGCAGATATTTGCACCTAGGTAGACAAAAAAATACCTCCTTTCTTCCAAGCCCGCTTGCTGAAGACTATGCATTCACATCTGATTCAGATGACATACGTGTTTATACAGGTGCACCACTGGGTTTATTCAATAGCAACTCAAACTCGGTCAGTAGCACAAATGGCAATCAAGGAACATTGAATCTTGTTACTCAGCTTCCTTCATTGGGTTTAACTGGAAAGTTTGTGGGCGTATCAGAGCTTGCGGGTGTAACTATTTTGAGAGAACAAAAATTGGACAATAGCTTGTATCAATACAGCGAAGGTGAAATCTCGGGAATGCTTGTAACAATTGTAAGTGGGAAGCGTGTGATGGTGGTGGTTGGAAAAATTTCTGACGGAAGACCTCAGTCCATTGTATTTTTACCCCTAACTAAAAACTAAGGATTTTATATGAAACCTCTTATACTTTTATTATGCCTGACTTTTACGATGACTTCTTTTGCACAAGAAGGCGTTTCAACAGACATCGATCCTGCAAGACTCAACGAAGTGATGGACTGGGTGAACAATGCAAAATTTGAATTGGACACGGGAATCGAAGATATTTCTAAATCTTCTATCACTGAGCAAGAGTCCTCTTACAGTCAATTGATTGCTAGAGTTCTCCAGGCCTCAGGAACAAGATCTAATGAATTTCTAATGAGAAATATGCTTTACAGAACTCAAGTGGTTTATAAGTCCATTCAAAATACTGCGCCTTCGCCAAAACGAGATGCCTATGCTCGCAGAATTTTGGATGAAGGAGTAGCATGGTCATTAAGACTCTACCAATTGGACAAGAGTTTGCTTGAGCAAATGAAATCTCAATCTATCCCTGATTATGTTCGTGGAGTTTCTTTTGTTAGTCTAGGACTTCAATGGACTGAGTATATGTTTAGTCTTTATTATGCAGTTCCTGACAATAAGGCCAAACTACAACTTATGAAAGATCTAATGGGACTTTTGTATAACGACATCAATAATGATGATTCTGTAAAAAGAATTTTAGCTCCAATTTCAGGAAAAATTGCTTATAAAAATGAAGAGTTAAAAAATAAGTTACAAAACAATCCTCCGAAGACTCCGATTGAAGAGCTTGCGCTTGCCAGAGATTTGAGAAGATTTATGGAGCAACATATCGAAGCTGCTAAAAAATTATTATCACCCTATTCAAAGTCTGGGACTAGATCTTGAAGATTATAATTTTTCTTGCATTAACATTATCAACAGCCTGTTCCTTCGCTCAAGTTGGTGTATCGACGGATATTGATCCGAAGAAAATCAATG
>JANMFM010000280.1:0-6962 GCA_031374125.1 Bdellovibrionales bacterium | reverse complement strand
GAAAAGGTGCGGCTCACCTTTTCCTGTCTCACCCTGAGACACATTCAAAAAATTTTAAAGTTGTATACTATTTTGACGATAAGTTTTTAGACAGTGTTGTTTACTAATTATTCACTTTGGGAGAGATCGAATGATCAATTGGGATGAGTTTGAACATATACACGTAATTAAAAAACTAAAACACATTCTTAGTGCTTGGTGGAATGTGGATACTGTTTTTACAGACGATCGTGGCGTACTGAGAGGCTTTCAAAATGAAAAAGTCGCTCTAAGAAATCCACTGGTTAAGTTCCTTTTGGAAAAAGAAAATGTAGTTGAGAATTTAACTGAGTTCGTAAACAAAACAATGGAAGAGCTCAGAGCTTCTGGGAATAGATATTCTATCAAAAAATGGGATCTTGCGGGTTTTGATGCAGCTATCGTTCCTATTTATATCGAAAATGATTTCGTTGGAACTGTGGTTTCGGTTGGTTTCTTTAAAGACAACGCAGACACAGATAGACTTAAGGAAGTAAGAGAAAGATTTGCGACATTTGCGGCTCCCCTAGACCTTATTGAGAAGTCACTAACATCTATCAAAAGTATAAAAGATGAAGACAGGCAACATTTCTTTGAACTTGTGGAGTTAGTAGCTCAAGAGATCGTGACTCTTCATTTAGAAATTTCTTCTAGAGAAAATAGAATCACAGAATTAAATAAAGAATTAGGCGTGAGATACAAATACGACAACATGATTGGTAAATCTAAGCCTATGCAAGAACTTTACTCTCTTCTTGATAAGATCAAGAGCGCAGAAAGCACAGTTCTAGTACAAGGGGAAAACGGTACCGGTAAAGAATTGATCGCGAAAGCCATTCACTACAATTCTCCTCGTAAAGATAAGTCTTTCGTGATTCAGAACTGTTCTGCTTTCAACGATAACTTATTAGAGTCAGAGTTATTCGGTCACGTAAAAGGATCGTTCACGGGCGCGATTAGAGATAAAAAAGGTTTATTTGAGCAAGCTCATAAAGGAACATTCTTCCTGGATGAGATCGGTGACACTTCGCCAACGATGCAGGTAAAACTTCTTCGAGTATTGCAAGAAGGTACTTTCACGCCAGTAGGTTCTACAGAGCCAAGACGCGTAGATGTCAGAATCATCGCGGCGACAAACAGAGACCTTAAAGAGATGGTAGAAAAAGGAACGTTCAGAGAAGACTTATACTATCGTTTGAATGTTATTAACTTAAGAGTTCCACCACTCAGAGAAAGAAAAGAAGACATTCCAATCCTTATTGAACACTTTTTGGACAAGTCTCATGTAGAGGGGCAAGAAAAGAAAATCATCACCAAGCGTGCATTAGAAAAACTTTATGATCACACTTGGCCAGGCAACATCAGAGAATTGCAAAACGAAATCGAAAGATTGGTAGTTCTTGCAGGTAGCGAAACAAAGATAGCTGCCGAAATGCTCTCTGGCAGAATCATGGAAGACGCTAACAAAGCAAAAGTCCAAGGCACAAGACTTCAAGGAAAGTTGAAAGACGCTCTCGAGGAACTTGAAATTGAAATGATCAGAGAAGGCTTAAGAAGAACAGGCTGGAACAAGTCAAAACTTGCGAAGGAACTTGGAATCTCAAGAGCAGGCCTCATCATGAAAGTAGAAAAATACGGACTCGATAAGAGAAGATTAGCAAAATAACGCAACCCTTTGGAAAAGGTGCGGCTCACCTTTTCTTGTAATGACTTCATGAAATCTAAAAAGTTCGGCACTTAAAAGGCCGAACTTTCTTTTTTTGTAATTCCAACAAATCCATTATTTCATATTAATATCGGTAGCTTACAGGATATGCGTGTAGCCTGTTTTTACACCTAAAAATAGGCACGGCATTTGTATTATACACATCCGTTACTAGAAGAAGATCGCTTAGGGTGGAAAAACGGATGAATATTTTCGAAGCTACAACAAAGGTCTCTAAAATCGCAGAACAAAAATATGGATGCTCTGTGGAGTTTGTTTATTTTGGTCAGAATGCTGATCATAATGATGACTCTTACAACTCGGTCTTTGAAACCATTCAAAGAAATGTAGGAGCACAATTTGTGATTGCCAAAGGCGCGATCCTTGTTCCTGTTTATGTTGATGGAGAAATTTTTGGTTCTATCGTGATCAAAGATGGAATGAACGTTGATCCTCTAAACTTCGAAGACCTACATATTTTTCTCGATACTACTCTTAAAGATTTCATCATTAAAAAAGAGAAATTAAGAAGAATAAAAATCGAAGAATCCATTATCAAAGCAAACAAAATGAAAGAAAGCTCAAGCAACGTCATTCCGCTTTTCAAAAACATGAACGATGATATCGTTCTTTCATTGACTCGAAATTACGAAGAAAAAACTACAGACATCGAAACTAAAAACGACAAGGTGTGGAGATCCGCACTTTTCTTGACGGGTGGCGATTATACGCAAACAAGAGCCATCGCACACGACATCCATTCACTACTAAATCGAAATGCATTTGTTCCTTATAGTGTTTTAGAAATGAATTCTCCAAGGTTTTCTGAAAATCTGCCAAGTTTGGGGAGAATTTCTATCTACATTCCAGAAATTCTAGATTTATCTCAAAACGAGGCTGCTGAAATCTTCAACTTTATTAAAAACCATTCTCACAGAGAACATCCATTCTTTATTATTTCTTCACAAAAATCTTTTGATGAAATTCAGAAAGAAGCACTTCTAGACCCGGAGCTTATCAGTGCACTTAAGTTGTTCCACTTAGAATTTCAGGGCAAGTCTAATCTTAAAGACTTCTATAGTCTTTTATTGCTAGACCCAGAAACTCAACATCAGTAATTAGAGTGATGCGGACTCGGATCTGTTAAACCTATTTTCATCTTGTTTTTAGCCTCTCCTTCTGTCAGCATAATAGCTGGTAGAATATCTTTAGGGAATGAGACGGAAAAATGACTTTAATCACAGACGACAAAGTTCAAGAGCTTAAGTTTTATGGATTTGTTTCTAAGACTCTTGGCAATACTCCATTTCAGATCTTTCAGCTCGCTGGCGACGCCTCCAATCGCAAATATTACCGCGTGGTAACAGAAGACAAGTCTTGGGTTCTGATGGACTGGGAGCCCTTTAGTGAGAACGTAGATGATTATCCGCTATTGAGCGTCCTTAAGCATTTTGAAAAACACAAAATCCATACTCCAAAAATCGTCGCCAAATCTCCAAAGGAAGGACTTCTTATGCAAGAAGACCTTGGCGATTTAACTTTAGAAAGAAAATTCTGGGAAAATCAAAATCAAGAAGCCATCATTCCTTTCTACAAGCAGGCTTTAGATGAAATCATAAAAATTCATTATCCAGCATCTCTGGATAAAACAAACTGCCATGCTTTTAAAATTGCCTTTGATACAGAAAAACTTTTGTGGGAAATGAACTATGCTTACAAAAACCTCTTAGAAAGTTTGTGTGAAATCAAATTCACCGCAAGCGAAAGCAAAGGGCTTCAGGCTGACTTTGTTGATATTTGTAAAACTCTAGATAAAGAAGAAAAATTCATCTCACATAGAGATTATCATTCGAGAAATCTTATGATTAAGCTCGGAAAAATGAGAGTGATTGATTTCCAGGATGCGAGACTTGGTCCGGTCCAGTATGATTTGGTGAGTTTACTTAAAGACTCTTATGTTGATCTTGATCCAAATATTTCTGAAAAACTTTTAAAATATTACTTGGAAGAAAGAGCAAAAATTTATAAGCCCATTGAAGACCTTAAGCATTTCAATTACATTTATGAAATTCAAAGTATTCAAAGATGCTTTAAAGCTTGCGGAAGTTTTTCCAGTTTCTTTGTAGCCAGAAAAGATACAAGGTATCTAAAGTATATTCACAATACATTGCTCAAGGTTAAAGATAGTTTAGAAAAAAATCCTAAGTACGAAAACTTCTTAACAATTCTATCTGATCATAAAGTGTTTGATAAACATTTCACTGATAGTTAGGCCAGATACCCAAGAGGGTCTTCAAGATGAACTTACAAATTTTATCCGCGGGACTTGGCACAAGACTAAGGCCCATAACTGAGAGAATTCCAAAGCCTGCACTTCCGATCTTGAATGTGCCAATGTTTTTTTATTCGCTTCATTACTTTGATAAAAAGAATTTTAATAATATCGTTGCGAATACTTTCCACCTAGAGGGTGAATTACAAAAGACTCTCTCAAAATTCGATCCAGATGTTAAGTTCGTGAGCGACGGGAAAGAGGTTCTCGGAACTGGCGGCGGAATAGAGAATGTGCGCTCAACTCTTGAGGGTGACGATTACTTCTGGGTTGCAAACGGCGATTGTGTATTCTTATCAGATGACAATTTTGTTGAGCTTGCTGAAAAAAACCATAAGTTAAAAAAACCTATCGCTACCCTCGTTGTTATGGAACATCCTGATGTTGGAACAAAGTTCGGCGGTGTTTGGGTGGATAACGAGGATCGAGTTCTCGATATCGGAAAAACAAAGCCCGCCAACGCAACAAAGGGCTATCACTTTACCGGCTTTAGAATTTTATCTGATGAAATTTTTAAATTTCTACCTCAAGGCCCTTCTGAACTGTTTGATTCTCTAAAAACTGCGATGCGGGAAGGCCATCAGGTTCATATCTATAAAACTACCGGACACTTTTTTGAGACCGGAAATCAAAAAGATTTTCTAGATTGCACTAAGAGTGTGTTGAGGTTTTTAAAAGAAAAAAAATATTCTAAATTTTTAACTTCGTTATTAGAAAAATACGCCCCAGAGAGCCGTTTGAATGATTTGTCCATTGATCTAAAGCTTCCGCCGCACGATAGCCTCGAATATCTATTTGTCGATAAAGACTTTACTCTTTTTAATGACTGCACACTTGAGGGATTTCTGGTTGTAGGAAAGAACGTCGAGATAAAGGAGCGCTGCTCTCTAAGGAACGTGGTGATTCTGGATGATCAAATCATCGAGGAGAATTCGGAAATCTCTGATATGATTATTTTTTAGATTTATTCAAAGAATCGGAGAAGGCTTTCCAGTATTCACTCTCGTTCAAACATGAAATAAAAGTTTTTTTAAATTCCGGAAGCCCTTCCTTGGTCGGCGGCCAAGTTTCATCCGCGATTTTTAACGCCATATCTAAGTGACCTGTGTAACTTAAATCCATTAATGCTTTCAAAAAATCATACGGGAGATCTGGGCCATCTTGTTTCTTAAAAGCTTTAACAATTTGATTTTTTAATTTTTTAAGCTGTTTTTCGGTCGGCGGTGGCTTTTTCATTAACTGTGGCGCCAATTTATAGTCATTATTTATATATTTTAAAACCACTCTTCCTGCTGGAGACCCAGCTATACTCGCAAACACACCATAAATAGGTTCTTCTTCCAATTCAATTTCCATGACTTTATCTAGATCTAAATCTACAAGTTCAATTCCTTTTTTCGTATAAAGGGTTATAATTTTCCTAAATCTTTCGCCCAGTTCAAAAATATGTGAATAAACACAGCAATTTAATCCTCCCACGAAGTTAGTAATGACAAGGTTTGGTATTTTATTTCCGGTTATATTTTTTCCAGAGAATTTATCTTTTCTACTATTAAGTCCAAAATAATAATGATAACCATCATTTTCTTTATAAACAATTTTTTGGCCTTTCTTGATAGTTAGTTTACCCCGTCCTTCTTCAGGTAAAAAATTTATTATTGCAGTATATTTTTCTATTTTTTTAATTTCAGGAGGAACTTCGTCTTCGGCATACAAATCATGCGCGTATAGAAAAAGAACTAATATCAATATGGTCTTCACTAAATTGTTTCTTTAAATTTTGGTTTCCATATTTTTCTCGACACTTTCTATTCCTTATATGGAAATATATATATCATATAAGGAATATTCGCTGCAACTTTATTTATTAAAAATATCTTGTCTGCGTTTTGAACCAACTAATTATTATGCTTATCATTCAACTTATTAAAGAATTCGATTTTCGGACAGACATAGATTTATTTCATTGCCTCTAAAATAGCTTTTAATTTTGTAATTTTATCTTTGTTGGACTCTTTACTGATCTGACTAGAAATCATTTTTTCTATCTTCTCTTTATCCGAATTATCGACTTCATCATTTCTCTTTGAATACTTAATGTACTCCACACAATCTATAACGTCCGAATCTGATAATCTTTTAATTTTCAATTGAATGTATAACCACAAGTTGGGTCTATATATTTGCGCGGCTGGGCCATTGTGTAAAAGCAAAAGATTTTTTTCAAAATTTGGAATTTGATATAGAAAAAAAGCTCCGGCCTGATTGATTGTCTCGACGCTTAATCCTAATTCCTCGGCAATAGTCATCAACTTTAAAGTTTCTTCCTTCTTTGATTTAGAGACAAAATCAATATCTATCGTCGCCCGATGATCTACTCCCAGCATGGGCAAAACTGTTCCGCCGATAACAACCCACTCGCCATTCATTTTTTCTCCAGCGATTTTTAAAAAGCGTTTTAATATTTTATTATTTAAGTTCATAAATATTGTCCTAATATATCTTTGGAATACCTATAAAGCTTGAGATGTTTCCCTGTAATTTCTTTTGGTATAAATTCTTTTATGATGGGTTGATTTAAATTTTCTTTAAAAAACTTTCCATAGTGATTTTTAAGAGCCAAAATTAATGCTTCAACCGCTACTCTGTATCTTTCTTTATCTATAATTATCTTTGAGTTTTGAATCTCTAGACATGCAGAAATTAAAAGATTTTTAAGGCCATTTTTACTTCGTTGTTTTTTTAGGTTCTTTGTTTCATCATTTTTAGCCATAAGACCCAGTCCATAATGGCACAGAGAATCCCAATCTGTTTTTTGGGGAAGCAACTCTAGATCAAAATTCAATATACTAGAAACACTTTTGATAACCTCAAGGGTCGGATTGCCTTTGCCAGCCTCCAAGTTCT
>JANMFM010000111.1:0-7577 GCA_031374125.1 Bdellovibrionales bacterium | reverse complement strand
GACTCAATGTAAAAACCTTCGAGTTTTGAGTTTTTAATTTTTAAATTGGCTACGGGCTCAGGATTTTCTGAAATCATTTCGATTTCGATATTTGCGCCTGATCTCTTTAAGACTTCGATAAAACCCATTCGCGTTGGATTTACACCAACATTTTCAAGTGTAAGTTCGCTCTTCTCTGCCAATACCGCAGCTGCAATCCAAAAACTTGCCGCGGATACGTCGTTTGGAATTTTATAAGAATTATTATGTAACGTTTGTTTTCCTTCAATTTGAATTTCGCCGATTTGATTTTTTAGACCTGAAGTTAAAACTTTTGCTCCAAAGAAGCTCAATAATCTCTCTGTGTGATCTCTAGATTGTATTTTACCCGTGAGAGATGTTTCTCCTTCAGCATAAAGACCAGCAAGTAATATCGCTGATTTCACTTGGGCAGAACTGACTTTCAAATTGTAAGTGATGCCTTTTAATTTTGAAGGCTTAATCTGAACGGGTGCGAATTGATTCTCTCTTAAAGAAATTTTCGCTCCCATTTGAACTAAAGGCTCGACCACTCTCTTCATTGGTCTTTGTGTGAGAGATTCGTCTCCCACGAGAGTCGATTCAAATTCTTGCGCGCTCAATACACCCATCATTAAACGCATCAATGTTCCTGCGTTGCCACAATCTAACTCTTTTAAAGGCTTTTTAAATTTTCCAGTCGATGAAACTCGAACACTTGTACTGTCTCGTTCGATCTCTATACCCAATTGCAAAAGAACTTTTTCAGTAGAAACAACATCAAGAGCTTGAGACATATTTTCGAATTGAGAAACGCCTTTGGCAAGAGCTGCAAACATCAAGCACCGATGAGAAATGGATTTGTCCCCTGGAAGTTTAGGTGTTCCAAAAATTTCGCTGGAGGATTTTAACTTCATAGATCGCCTCTCGTGCTTAAAGCATGCTTTAAGGGACTTGAATATCTAGAGCTGTAGCAAATTTTTTGATATTTTTTGTCAGTGAATCAAAGTCTGCATAATTGATGGCTTGAGCACCGTCCGACAACGCCTCTTCAGGCTTATCATGGACCTCGATCATTACGCCATAGCTACCGCAAGCTAATGCAGCCTTACTCATTGGCTCAATCAAATCTCTTCTGCCTAAAGCATGGCTAGGATCTACAATCACAGGGAGATGACTCATCTCACGAATCAAAGCCACCGCACTGAGATCTAAAAGATTTCTAGTCTCAGGATCAAAAGATCTAATTCCACGCTCACAAAGAATTACATTTTCATTTCCTTGTTTCAAAATGTACTCCGCACTGAGTAACCATTCTTTGATAGTTGCAGCCAAACCGCGCTTTAACATCACTGGCTTATTGATCTTTCCCACTTCTTTCAAAAGAGAAAAATTCTGCATGTTTCTTGTTCCGATCTGAATGATGTCTGCAACCTCTGCGACCGCTTCAAGATCTCTCACATCTAAAACTTCGGTGATGATTGGAATATTTAATTCTTTTTTTACGTTAGCTAAAATCTTTAAACCTTCATTTCCTAAACCTTGAAATGAATAAGGAGATGTTCTGGGCTTAAAGGCTCCGCCTCTCAAAATATGCGCACCAGATTTTTTTACCGCTTTTGCAATATCAAAAGCTTGTTCTTCACTTTCGATAGAACAAGGACCTGCAATGATAATGAAAGAATTGGGTTTGAAGATTACAGGCGCTTGGCCGAGCGTCAGTGCCGACACATCGCCAACGCGAACTTGCGTTTTTTCTTTATTCGATTTTTGAGCGCTCAACGGATTTTCAATATTGTTTGGCGTGATTTCCATTTTAATGGCCTCTTATGCTCAAGAATTGAAGCAGATTTTCTAATGATGTATAACTTTCTTTTGCAATGTCAGTTGTCGGTGGAACTAATTTTTTAATTTCAGCTAATTTTTCTTCCGCACGTTTCAAGTACGCCAATGACAAATCGCGCACGTTTTGAATTGAAACTTCAAGATCCGATAGATCCCACGGAAAAGTTGTGATTTCAGATTTTCCTAAAAGTTCCTTCGTCTGAGGCTTGTATTCTGGTTTTCTTTTTAAAAGATCACAGATTACGTAGTTTACGATTCCTTCTTTAAGATCTTTGGCAAAATCTTTTTCACCCTGTTCCGTAAAGTCGATCACATCATCGATCATTTGGAAGGCAATACCTAAATTTTCACCAAAGTCCGTAGTCATTTGACGAAGATCCGCGCTATTCGACTCAGACACACGAGCGGCAACTGTACAGCACCAGCTCATTAGACTTGCAGTTTTTCTTTTTGAAACTTCGATAAGATCACTTTGAGTTGTATTGATACTGCCACGGATATCAATCTGTAGCCACTCACCGTTAACCAGATCTTCGATAACTATAGCGAGGTCATGAATAATGTCTACATCCCCATTTTCAGAAAGCTCAACCATCACTCGAGCTAAAAGCAGGTCACCTGCAAGAACTGCACGTTTACTTGAAGATTCTGCATTGATTGTTCTCAAACTTCTTCTTGTTGAAGCATTGTCAACAACGTCATCATGAGCCAGAGAAGCTGAGTGCGTGAATTCCGCTGCACGGGCAAAAGGAATCATTCTATCGGCAGTGACACCCAAAGCTTGGCCCATCAAAAAACATAGGGCTGGCCTGAGTCTTTTTCCACCCACGAGAACTGTACGATTTAAAAGATCTGGAATTTCCGGTACCGAATGGTTGGTTTTTAAAACCAAATCCAGTTTTTCGATAGAATTTTTTACCGGCGATAAGAGTTCCGTCAAAACAAAGTCTCCTTAACAAAATGAGCCTTGATTAAATAACCCATTTTAGTGAGATAAGCCAAACAACAACAGCAACCCTATACTCTTTGACGCCCAACATTAAATCTAAAAATTACTCTACCTAAACCCCAAATCTGGAAGTTGTTGTCTTGAGCGAAAGTTCATGTCATTTTATCTAATGAAATCCAATTGATAATGATATCACTCGGGAGCTAACAACAATGTCCGCTACATCGCCTAACGCCAATAGCACAAAAAACTACAATAGGTTCAATCGCATTATTTCATCCTCAGTTTTCCAAAAAGTCACAATGGCATTAACCGGTCTTCTATTGATCGGTTTTGTGATTATGCATTTATCGGGAAATATTACTCTCTATTTTCCGGATGGAACACCTTTCAATAAATACGCAGAATTTTTAGCGTCATTTGGAGGGTTGTTCTACGCTGCTGAAATTGGATTGCTTGTACTCTTCTTAGTTCACATCGTGACAGCCATTCAAATCACTAGATTAAATAAAGCTGCACGTCCTATCGGATACAAAGCTTACCAAACAAAAGGCGGACCCAGCAGAGCCAATCTTTCTTCAAGATTCATGATTGTCTCGGGAGTTTTACTTCTGGGATTCTTAGTCCTCCATATTTGGCAATTTAGATTTGGCCCTGGTGTTGCTGACGGATACTTGGTTGAAATGGATGGAAAACAAATTCGAGATCTTCATAGACTTGTGGTAGAGACTTTTCAAAATCCTGTTTTTGTTGTGATCTATGTTTTTGCTATGATCATGCTGGCATTCCACTTGAGACATGGATTCTGGAGTGCCTTCCAATCCCTCGGTGCAAGAAGTCCAAACCTTCATAATATTTTACAAAAATTAGCAATCTTACTCGCAGTTGCGATTTCTCTCGGATTTATGGGAATTCCAATCTGGATTTACTTTAGATAATTTTAGGCATAATTTTAGACATATTAGACATAAAGGAGATAGTGTTTGCCACAGCAAGCACTGAAACAGGCGATGGCACTCAACTCAAAAATTCCTGAAGGACCACTCAAAGACAAATGGGAATCGCACAAGTTCAATATTAAACTCGTGAACCCAAACAACAAAAGAAAACACACGATCCTAGTTGTGGGCACAGGCTTAGCTGGGGCATCAGCGGCCGCTTCCCTTGCAGAACTTGGATACAATGTACAAACTTTCTGTATTCAAGATAGCCCTAGAAGAGCTCACTCGATTGCTGCTCAAGGCGGGATCAACGCTTCTAAAAACTATCCTAACGACGGCGATAGCATTTACAAATTATTCTACGACACAATCAAAGGTGGCGACTACAGGTCTCGTGAGGCAAATGTCTATAGACTTGCGCAAGTCAGTGGTAACATCATCGATCAGTGCGTAGCTCAGGGAGTTCCTTTTGCTCGCGAATACGGTGGTGCTCTTTCAAACAGATCTTTTGGAGGAGCTCAGCTATCCAGAACTTTCTATGCTAGAGGACAGACAGGCCAACAGTTACTTTTAGGTGCTTACAGCTCTCTTATGAAAAACACTCAAGCAGGTAAAATCAAGAATTTCACAAGAAGAGAAATGCTTGATGTAGTTATGGTGGATGGAAAAGCACGAGGAATCATATGTAGAAACTTAGTTACGGGTCAGATCGAAAGATACGCCGGAGATGCAGTTCTATTGTGTACAGGCGGATATGGAAGAGTTTATTTCTTATCGACAAATGCATTTAATTCGAATGCCACTGCAGCGTGGAGAGCACATAAGCGCGGAGCTTATTTTGCAAATCCTTGTTACGTGCAAATTCATCCAACGTGCATTCCAGTTTCAGGACAACATCAATCCAAATTGACTCTCATGAGTGAATCTTTAAGAAATGACGGCCGAGTTTGGTGCCCTCGCAAAAAAGAAGATACAAAAAAAGATCCGGCAACTATTCCTGAAGCAGATCGCAATTATTATCTGGAAGAAAAATATCCAAGCTTTGGAAACCTTGTTCCTCGTGACGTGGCTTCTAGAAATGCAAAGGAAGTTTGTGACAATGGATTTGGAGTGGGCGCAACAGGACAAGCTGTGTATCTTGATTTTAAAGATGCAATCAAACGTGATGGTTTAAATGTGATCAAAGACAAATACGGAAATCTCTTTGATATGTACAAACAAATCACTGGAGAAGATCCTTATAAAACTCCAATGAAAATGTATCCAGCGATCCACTACACTATGGGTGGATTGTGGGTAGATTACAATTTAATGACGACGATCCCAGGGCTTTATGCTTTGGGTGAGGCAAATTTTTCTGACCACGGAGCCAATAGACTTGGAGCTTCTGCTCTGATGCAAGGTTTAGCTGATGGCTACTTTGTTGCTCCATACACGGTGGGAGATTACATCGCTTCTGAAAAATTCAAAAAAGTAACAACTGAAGACAAAGAGTTTGTTGATGCTGAAAAAGAAGTTAAAGCTAAAACAGCAAAGTTTTTGGAAATCGGAGCTAAAGGCAAAAAAACAGTTCTTGAATTTTACAAAGAACTTGGACAAATCACTTGGAATAAAGTGGGAATGTCTAGAACGGAAGCTGGATTGAAAGAAGCCTTAGAAAAAATCCCTAAATTAAAAGAAGAATTCTACAGTAACCTAAAACTTGTTGGTTCAGGTGAAGAGCTGAATAAAGCTTTAGAGCTTGCTGGACGCGTATCCGACTTTTTTGAACTCGCTGAGCTTATGGCAAGAGACGCTCTCCATAGAACTGAATCTTGTGGTGGACACTTTAGAGAAGAGAGTCAAACACCAGAGGGTGAAGCAAAAAGAGATGACAAGAATTTCAGTTATGTAGCAGCATGGGAATACAAAGGCGAAGGCCAACCTCAAGCTCTACACAAAGAAGATTTAAAATTTGAAAATGTTAAACTCGCTGAACGCAGTTATAAGTAAGCAGTTATAATTTAATAAGGAATAACATCATGAATTTCACACTCGTAGTATGGCGCCAAGATTCTAAAGAAAAAGAAGGTAAGTTTGTCACTTACAATACCACTGACGTTTCGGCGGATATGTCTTTTTTAGAAATGTTAGATTATGTGAACGAAGGTCTTACTAAGAAAAATGAACGCCCTATCGAATACGATAGTGATTGCAGAGAAGGAATTTGCGGAACTTGCAGCTGCATGATCAACGGTCAAGCTCATGGTCCTCTGAGAGGCGTCACAACTTGCCAACTTCATATGAGATCATTCAAAGATGGTGACACCATTGTGATTGAACCTTGGAGAGCAAAAGCTCTGCCTGTGATTCGTGATTTGATTGTGGATAGAAGTGCTTTTGATAGAATTCAACAAGCCGGAGGATATGTTTCAGTTAAGACAGGTCCACAGCCGGATGGAAATTCAATTCTCATTGGGAAAGAGGCGGCGGATAAAGCGATGGATGCAGCTCAGTGCATTGGCTGCGCAGCTTGTGTTGCCGCTTGCCCAAATGCTTCTGCATCACTCTTCACAGCAGCGAAGGTCACTCAATTTGTTTATTTACCTCAAGGAAAACCTGAAGCTAAAACTAGAGTTATGAACATGGTTGAACAACATGACAAAGAAGGTTTTGGGAACTGCACAAATATTGGTGAATGCCATGCTGCTTGCCCAAAAGACATTTCGATTCAACATATCGCTGTCATGAAAGCAGAATACATCAAAGCTTCTGCTTGTGATGATACTTAATGTCTTCTAAAGTTATGGCTTGGTCACAATACTCATGGAGAGTCCAAAAAGGTCATGATCGCAGAATTAGAGCCGGTCATCCGTGGGTTTTCTCCAATGAATTAACAAAAAGTCCAAAAGGTCACCCAGCTGGGCATCCCGTTGAACTTTTAGATGATAAAGGGAATTTTTTAGCCTGTGGCTATGGAAATCCAAATTCTTTAATTTCTTTTAGAGCTTTATCCTTTGATCCTGTTTCGATGGAGCCTCAAGAATTTATACTTCGGAAACTTTTGTATGCATGGAAAAAGCGCGTTCACTTAGGTTTAAAGAACAGTTTTAGAATGTGTTTCAGTGAAAATGATTCTTTGTCTGGATTGATGGTTGATTACTACGTCGTAGACCAGAACAATCAAAAAGGCCAAGTCTTTGCAATTCAAATATCGACAGCGGGCATGGATTATCTTTTAAAAGATCTCCTACTCTTTTTTAAAAAATTTGTAGAAGAAGCTTTGGATCAAAGACTCACCGACATTCTTTGGTCGCACACTTCTATTGTTTTAAAAAATGATATTCAGATCAGAAAACTTGAAGGCCTAGAAGTTGAAGACGCACGCGTGATTCAACAGAGCGAGTTTTTTAAATTGGATGAGATTGATATTTTAATTACCACTCCGATTGATCAATCTTCGATTAAAATGTCGACGGATCTCATTGATGGACAGAAAACTGGGTTTTTCTTGGATCAGACGAGAAATATCGAAGTGGTTTTGGGACAACTTAATAAAATCTTCAAGGGCCCTTCTGCTCCTAAAAAATTAAGAATTCTAGATCTATGTTGTTATGTTGGGCATTGGTCGGCACAACTTGCTCACTTCTGTAAAATCAATAACGTAGAGCCAGAGATCACGGCAGTAGATATTTCTCCAAAAGCTTTAGCTTCGGCTACGAAAAACATTTCAAGACTCACTCAAAACTTTAAGACTGTAGAACTCGATGTGATCGATAAACTGGATTCAATGACAGAAAAGTTTGATATCGTAATCTGTGACCCACCGGCTTTGATTAAAAATAAAAAGTCCATTCCAACAGGTC
>JANMFM010000268.1:0-22093 GCA_031374125.1 Bdellovibrionales bacterium | reverse complement strand
CCTGCACCTTTCTGTGTCGCACATGCGTTATATTGAATATTCAATTCTGACCAAGATGTTTAGATAAAAAATATTAACATTTTGTTCTTTAGTTACATTTTTAACTCCAAAATCATATACTTATCTGATCGTATACCGATGAATATTGGGTAATCGAAGCTGCTGGCAATTCTTGCCGGTAATCTTTAGGTGTGGAAGGTATCCGACACTAAAGATATAAATAGGAGTCTAAATGAAATTCGCAAAGATGTGGTTAGTGGTTCTCATCGTTAGTGTTCTCTCGACTGCAGGAATTGTAAACGCTCAAAGTGCAGCACAGAATGAAGTTCGGAAAGCTGATGTCGCACAAAAAGTGGATCCAAATCATCCAACAGAAAAATCAATGGAAAAGTCGAAGGACTTAATCAAAACTCCTGTTTCTTCAGAAGTCGTAACAAAGAAAATTTCTAAGAGTGATTTATCTTGCAGATATATCTACTTGATTATGGGTGCGATGCTCAGACAGCACATGCTCTACAATCAATTCACTAAAGAAGTTGAAGATAGAACAATTGATCAATACATCAAATCATTAGATCCATTAAAAGGTTACTTATTGGCTAGCGATGTGGACAAGATGAAAAAAGATTTGAGCGGTATGGAGAAGTGGCTTGCAAAGCAAGATTGTTCACCTCTTGATAAAGTTCAAATTCTCTACACGCAAAGAGTGGCAGAGAGCAGTGACTTTTCGAAAAAATACTTAGGAAAAGAATTTAAATTGGATCCTAAGATGACTTTGCAAATGGATGCTCAAAAAAGAGAATATCCTAAAAATAAAACTGAATTGGAAGACTTTCAAAAAAGATACATTCAATTCCAAGTTGCAAATTTTGTTTCTACAGACATGAAAGAAGATGAAGCAAAAGGTTGGGTTGAGAGAAGATACGATAGAACTTCTAAGAAATTAAGAGAGCAAGCGGATGCGGATACATATGCTTCGCTTTTAGATTCTTTTGCAAGATCTATGGATCCACACTCGAGCTATTTGTCTGCGGATGATTTGGAGGATTTCAATATCCATATGAATCTTTCTTTGGAAGGTATCGGCGCGACACTTTCATCGCAAGATGGATATACTGTGATCGAGCAATTGATCCCTGGTGGTGCAGCTGCTGCTTCAGCAGAACTTGAAAGCCAAGATAAGATCATTGCGGTTGGACAAGGTAAAGGCGAGAAGATGGAGCCTGTTGTTGATATGCCACTCAAAGACGTTGTTAAACTTATTCGTGGTAAAAAAGGAACAACGGTTACGCTTTCAGTTTTAAGAAAAACAGCTGATGGAATGAAGAGCATGAAAGTGACTCTCACAAGATCAAAAATTAATCTTGAAGATGAGGCTGCTCAAATCTCTTACCAAACAAAAGAAGTGAATGGAAAGAAATATAAAATTGGTATCTTGAATCTTCCGTCGTTCTACTATGATTCTAAGAATGCAAATGGCAGATCTTGCTACAGAGATATGAAGAGACTTTTAAAAGAAGCACAAAAAGAAAAGATCGATGGACTTGTTCTTGATCTTTCTCAAAACGGTGGCGGATCTTTAGAGGACGCGGTGAAGTTAACCGGGTTATTCATTAAGACTGGTAACATTGTAAAAACTCAAGGAGCTAAATCTTCAACAATTGAAGTTCTCGCAGATCAAGATCCTGAAGTGAATTACTCTGGTCCACTTGTGGTTTTAACTAGCAGATTGAGCGCATCAGCTTCTGAAATTTTGGCTGGAGCATTAAAAGATTACGGTAGAGCGGTTATAGTTGGTGGCGATCACACCTTCGGTAAGGGCTCTGTACAAACGGTACTTCCGCTTCCTAAAAACTTAGGCGCTTATAAAGTAACAGTTGGAATGTTCTTTGTTCCAGGGGGTAAGTCTACGCAGCACGGTGGTGTGGATGGCGATATCACTTTACCAAGTGCTTTTGCTTTAGATGAAATCGGTGAAAAGAGTTTGGATTATTCACTTTCTCCTAAAGCAATTCCGCAATTCACTTCTGAAGACGCTTACGTTGAAAAAGGTGAAGGTGCTTGGGCGAAAGTGGACGCTAAGGTTGTTACTGAATTGAAGAAAAAATCTGAAGAACGTGTTGCTAAGAATACTGAGTTCAAAAAAATCTCAGAAGAATTAGCAAAGCTTCAGAAGAAAGGTAAGCTTGTAACTCTGTCAGAAATCTTAAATGACAAAGAAAAGAAAGCTGAAGAAAAAGAGAAAAAATCTAAGAAAGCTGATGCGAAAAAGCGTCTTGAAGAATATTTAAAACGCCCAGACATCACAGAATCAGTAAGCATCGTGACGGACTATCTACAACTGGTAGGTCCTCAAAGCGTTGTTGCTCAGAAAAAAGGCAGTTCAGAAGCCAACACAAACTGAAAAAAAGGTGAGCCGCACCTTTTATAAATTTTTGCGTTAGAATGACGCAAAACTTTACAAAAGGTGCGGCTCACCTTTATGTTCTAGCGTATGGGCAAAAAAGCGATGAATGAGAAGCTCTTACTACCTAAGGAGCTTCTTCTCAATATACATAATTTAATGGTTAAAACTCGTATCTTAGAAGAACGACTCATTCGTATTTATAAAATGGGTGAGGCATTCTTTTGGATTGGTGGACCTGGCGAAGAAGCGATGGGTGTTCCCCTCGGACTTCTTGCAAATAAAGGCCAAGGCATCAAGCACGATTGGTTTCATTTGCACTACAGAGCAACTCCAACATTGATTGCCATGGGCATGCCGATGATTGATTCAATCCGACTCATCATGAACAGAGCTACAGATCCATCAACGGGTGGAAGAAATTTCTCTGGTCACTACTGCTATCCGCAGTGGAATATTGCGCCTATTACGTCGCCTATTGAAGTTCAGTACTCTCAAGCACTCGGTACGGCATGGGTTCAAAAAAGAAGTAATACAAAGAGCATTACGGTGGTTTCTGGCGGTGATGCTGGAACGGCAGAAGGTGATTTCGCATCGGCACTTGTATGGTCATCGCGTCCAGGGCGAGAGCTTCCAATGCTTATGACTGTGCAAAACAACAAGTGGGGAATTTCGACGGATTATGATTCTCAGCACGGAGAAAAAAACATTTGTGATCGTGGAAGAGCTTTTGGAATTAGATCTTCAACTATTTACGGAAACGATCCGGAAGAAGCTTACATCCGACTCAAAGAAGAAATGGATTATGTCAGAAAAGAAAGAAAACCTGCATTGGTAGAGATTTTTGTATCTCGACTGTACGGACATTCTTCAGCTTCGGGCGCAAGCTACGTGAGCAACGAAGAAGATCCATTAAAAATCACAGAAGCAAAACTTCTAAAGCATGGCTTAATCACGGAAGCGCAAATCAAAAAAATGTATTTTGACTACGATGAAGAATCAAAGCGTGATTTAGAAATCGTGAGACTTGAAGTTGGTCCAAGCGCCGATACCATCTGGGATCATGTTTTCGTAAATAACGAAAATGCGGATTGGAGAAAATTCTAATGGCAAATATGGCTCAAGCAATCAGAATGGCACTTCACTACGCAGAAACAAATCTCGAAGTAAAAGATATTTTTGGCCAAGATGTTGGGATGCCTCTCGGTGGAGTTTTTACGGCAACTCAGGGTTTGAAAACAACTTGGAATACTCCTTTGGATGAAAGAGGAATCGTGGGTATGGCGACAGGGATCGCAATGACTGGCGAAAGATGTGTAGCTGAGATTCAATTCGTTGATTACATCTTTAATACTATCGATCTTTTGAAATTGGTTGGAAATATGAATTGGGCATCCAACGGCAAAGTGACTTTGCCGTTAGTCTTGATGACTCCAACTGGAGCAGGGATCAGAGGATCACTCTACCATAGCCATAGCTTTGATGCTTGGGCTTCAAGACTTCCAGGTTGGAAGATTGTAATGCCTTCGACACCGCTGGATGCTTATGGATTATTGTTGGCTGCAATCGAAGATCCAAATCCGGTGATGTTCTTAAAACCAAAAGCTCTTTTAAGAGTTAAGGGGAAAGAATTAATTCCGGGTGAACCAGAGAGCGAAACAGAATTGAAGGCCATGATCGATGCGCCACTCGGAGATCGTACAAAGTGGAAAGCAAAATGGCCAGATCTCAAACATCATAAAATTGAAATTGGAAAAGCGAAAATCGTCAAAGAAGGAACGGACCTCACAGTAGTGAGTTACGGAAGACCGCTTTTGATTTGCGAAGAGATTGCCATCGAAATGCAAGAGCAAGGTAAGTCTTTAGAAGTGATTGATTTAAGATCGATTTATCCTTATGACTGGCAAACAATTAAAAATTCGATATTGAAAACAAAAAGAGTCATCTTTGTGAATGAAGACACTGAAGTCACAAACTTTGGTGAGCATTTGGCTTATAGAGCTTCACAGGAATTGTTCTACGATCTCTATGCAAGGCCAAAAGTTCATGCAGGAAAAAATCTTCCAGGAATTGGACTTCATCCAAATCTGGAGGAGGCTTCGGTTCCCCATAAGCATGACATCATCGAGGCAATTAACGAAGTTTTAAACGACATTCCTTAAAACAATAAAACAGTAAGGCATCATGAGCAAAGCAGCTGATAATAAAGCTAAAGACGTCCCAAAGGGATTTGATAAATACCACTACTACATCGAATCGGTACAAAACCCGAAAAACGATGCGGAATTCTTTTTAAAAACTTTTAAGGAAATAAAAAAGAAAAATCCAAAATCTCTGAGAGAAGACTTTTGCGGAACTTTTTCTATATGTTGTGAATGGGTAAAGTTAGATAAGACTTTTACAGCAGTAGGTGTGGATTTGGATAAAGAACCTATTGAGTATGGCCTAAAAAACTATCTTCCAAAACTCACAGCAGACCAGCAGTCTCGTATCGAAGTTTTGAATAAAAATGTTTTAGACAAGAAACTTCATCCTACTGATATCATTGCCGCTCTTAATTTTTCGTATTTTCTATTTAAGAAGAGGGAGCTCCTAAAAAAATATTTTGAAAACTGCCTGAAAACTTTAAATAAGAACGGGATTCTTATTATTGATTGTTTTGGTGGTGGACAGTGCCAGGCAGCCATTGAAGAAGAAACTCCATTCAAAGATTTTTCTTATTTTTGGGACCAAATAAATTATAATCCTGTAAAGAACGAAGCCGAATTTTTTATTCATTACAAGCTTAAGGGGCAGCCCAAAATTGAAAAAGTATTTTATTATGACTGGCGAATGTGGACGATTGCTGAGCTGACAGATTTGTTGAGTGAAGTGGGCTTTAAAAAAAGCACGGTATATTGGGAAGGTAATGACTCTAAGGGCGAAGGCAACGGTGAATTCTCTCCTTCAGAAATAGGAGAGGAGTGCGATTCATGGATTGCTTATATCGTCTCCGAAAAATAAGCTTGTCTCACAAAGGCACTCCTCATTACATCACTAATGAAAGTGATGTCTTCAGGCCATTGAGTCCTAACAGTCTAGGCGTCGTGACTGTAACCAGTCATCTATTTGGATGTTCATGGAGTTATGAAGTCCCTCAATCGCCTTGTTCAGCCAATTACGATCTTTAGAATCTTCTTCCGAAGGATCCGCAGTTGTACTGGCTTCAAAATGTGTATTGCTCCCGTTCACTGTTATATTGAAATAGTATTTACCGAATCTTTTTTTGCATTCCGCAGAAAAAGTCGCATCACTTGGCATTTTTCCAATGATATCTTCTAGAATTGAATAAGCTTTCTTTTGAAATTCTTCACGAGGGGTAAAGCCATCGACCTTGAACTTCGAAAACGGGATTATTGTTCTATTTAATTTCAGATTGTGTAATTCCATAAGGCCCCTCCATACGTTTGTTAAAATATGTTCACTTGCATACACGTATACTATCGCAGAAATATGGAAAGGAGTTAGGTCTAATGTGAGATGTGGTAACATCTATAAAATTGATATAGAAACTTGGTGATTTCTACATACTCATGTCTCTAAAGGTGTCTGTTAACCTGATTTTTCAAACTGCTTTTAATTGTGAGAGTGGTTCTCTGAATTTATTGAGTTGGCCGCGAAGTAGATTGGACATGTTGTCGATGGCTTTTACTTGCCAGCCTCTTTGAGCGGTGTTTTCTCTTTTTGGATCGAGAATAGATTGAGCACTCAAGATCACATCGTCTGTTTTAAAAATAATTTGGAAGAAGAATTTATTAGCAAAATAAGTACAGCGAGCTTCGCATTCGCAATCGAATGGAATTTGACCTTTTAAGTCGTTAAGAACTTCGTTGGCTTTTTCCTCGAATTCTTTACGTGGTATAAAATCAAAATATTCAAATTGCAGGTTCATAAATCTCCCTTTTGATCTCTCTAAATATATTATTATTTTAACATTGAAAGAGTGAAATATAGAGGGATTTTCATAGGGGAATCGTCATGGGACAATATTCTAGTCTCAGATCGAGACGAGCCTACTTTTTTGAAATAAACTGACTATCTTTTATATAGTATCTGAGGGGCCAATCTTTTGCTTCTCCAGCGTAGTCTATGCCTATACGCGGTTTCATAACGATTTTAGAAAGGGTTATTTTAGAGTGATCTTCGATGAAGATTTGATTGTCGGTGAGAGAAAGTCCATTTAAATCCTTGGTGATATTTAAAGCCTGCGCGAGTTTTCCTGGACTAGTAGTGAGTTGTTTGAGGCCATCTTTGCCCCTGAAGGACTTCATAAGTTCGATATTTTCAAGCGGCTCTAGCGCGCGAATCAATACCGCTTCAGGGTGTTTGGAAGTTCTGGTGACAACGTTAAAACAGAAGTACATTCCATAAATAAAATAAACATAAGAATGCCCACCATCGAGATACATGGGCTTTAATCGTTCCGTCATTCGCCCTCCAAAAGAGTGGCGGTGAGGCAGTGACATTTGTATATTCATAATGAAAGTTTGTTTATCAGTCGATAATTTTTAAGTTTAAATCATCCTATGCGAATACAGGGCTTCTCATTGACTCTAAGAGTTCAACTTATTAAATCATAATTGGGTGGTATTTTTTATGAAAACAATTTTACTTGGCTTGGTTATTTTTTTCTGTGGTGTGAATTTGTGGGCGTCTCACTCTGGAGAGTTCAGTATAGAGTCTATTGATTTTGCAAATAAACTGATCCTTTGTCCTAAAGAAGTTTTAATAATCATGACAAAGCCCGACACTCGAATTGTTGAAGCGAGTTACAGTGGTGATGAAATTCCTGGTGGTAAAGGTGTTTACACCGAGTATGTCATTCAATTTGAGCAAACTGCTTCTAGTTTTAGAACAACAAGAACTACATTGAGCATAGGTGAAAAAATAATTCCTTTAGATACTCAAGCCCTAGATGCTTTGGACAACAGCGTAGAAATTTCCTGCAATATAATAAAAGAAAAATAAATTTTTTTAGAGAGCTTATCCTGTAGGTAATAAGCTCTTTGGTAGTTTTTTAATATTCTTTGAGGCATTGTAAATGTCTACGGCCTTCTGAGAATTTAACCAAAACTCGGGAGTTGTATTGAAGGCCGCTGCTAAACGAATGGCCATCTCAGCAGTTAATGCAGTTCTGCCATTTATAATTCGATTAATAACTTTTAAATCGCAACCAATATGATCGGCCAATTTTTTTTGCGTCATGTTTAGAGGAATAAGAAATTCCTCATTTAGAATTTCACCAGGTTTAGTAGGCTCTCTATTTATTTTAATCACACACACTTCCTTAATGATAGTCACAAACTTTTACATTTTCCGCACAATTTTTAACTTTATTCCATTTAAAAATAATTCTCCATTTATCATTGACTCGAATACTATAAAAACCTTCGAGATCGCCTCTTAAGGGCTCCAATTTATTTCCTGGTGGAGACCTAAGATCAGTCAGTGTAGAGGCGTAGTGGATCATATCTAACTTTCTTTTAACTATGGATTTAACACTAGCCCAACTGACATGTTTTTTAAGAGTTCCCTCTTCAAAAAATTCTTTTGCTATTAAATCTTTAAAAGAATCAATTGCCATATTTAATATACCTTATATAGGTATACCTTGTAAAGGTATATATGTTATTCATAAATAAATTTATACAATACAATGGCGGTAAGCTGCAAATACTTGATTTTTAATTCGTATTTCGGATTAGGTGTGGGTAATAAATGGTATAAAATAAATAAGCCCATGAGATTATCATGGGCTTATTGTTTAAATTCAGATTAATGGATTTCTTTCTAGCCGAGCGATTACTTCTTATTTTCTTCAGCTCTTTTCTTTTGGTATTCCTTGATCATATCTTCTTGGATTGCTCTTGGTACTGGAGAGTACTTTGCAAATTCCATTGAGAATTGACCTTTACCTTGAGTGGCTGAACGGAGATCAGTTGAGTAGCCGAACATTTCAGTTAATGGAACTTCACACTCAATCGTAGTTTCAGCATGTTCTGTACCAGAACCCATAATAACACCACGACGTTGATTCACTTGACCCATTACCGCACCTTGGAATTCTTCAGGAACAGTGATTTCCACTTTCATGATTGGTTCTAAGATTGTCGGTTGAGCAGACATGTAAGCTTCTCTGATCGCAGCTTGAGCACAAATTCTGAAAGCCATCTCTGATGAATCCACTGGATGGAATCCACCATCGTTAACGATCATTTTCACGCCGATAACTGGAGCTCCAGTCAACATACCTTTCTTAAGCTGTTCTTGGAAACCCTTATCACAAGCTGGAACGTATTCACGAGGAATCGATCCACCTTTAGTGTCATCAGAGAATTCGTAAATTTTCTTTGGATCTTCTGGATCAGCTGGAAGCGGTTCCATTCTTCCACCGATTTTTGCGTACTGACCAGCACCACCAGTTTGTTTTTTATGAACGGTTACGAAATCAACAGACTTTGCAACTGTTTCTCTAAACGCAACTTGTGGTTTACCAACGACAACTTCCGTATCAAATTCACGCTTCATACGTTCAACGTAAATCTCTAGATGCAATTCTCCCATTCCAGAAATAATTGTTTCAGCAGATTCTTCGTCTCTATGAACTCTGAAAGTTGGATCTTCTTTAGTGAACTTGTTCAAAGCTTTAGAGAAGTTTGTCGTAGAAGTTTTATCTTTCGGTGCAATCGCTAAAGAGATAACTGGATCAGCAATGTACATAGACTCTAAAGTCACGTTCCATTGACCATCAGTGAAAGTATCCCCAGATGCACACTCAATACCGAAACTTGCGATGATATCGCCAGCTGATGCTGATTCGATATCTTCCATGTCGTCAGAATGCATACGCACTAAACGTGGAACTTTAACTTTCTTACCGTCTACAACGTTATAGATCATATCGCCTTTTTTGATTGTTCCTTGGTAAATTCTCATGAACGTCAACTGTCCATAAGGAGATTTTTCAAGTTTGAATGCAAGCATAACAAGTGGCTTATCATCCACAGACTCAAGTACGATTTTTTCTTCTTTCTTATCAATGTTTAAAGCAACGTTTTCAATTTCAGTTGGATTTGGAAGATAGTTTCCAACGCCATCTAGTAACGCTTGAATACCTTTGTTCTTGTAAGCTGAACCCAACATTACCGGAACGAATTTCAATCCAAGTGCACCTTTTCTGATAGCTTCTTGAAGTTCGGCAGCGCCAACTTCTTCTTCCATCAAGAATTTCTCTCCAACGCCTTCGTCGAAGTCTGCAACTACGCTGATAAGCTCTGCTCTTGTTGCTTTTGCATCTTCAAGTAATTCCGCTGGAATTGGTTTTTCAACAACAGTTTCGCCGTTATCGCCTTCGTAGTAGTAAGCAACCATTTTCACGAGGTCCACTTGGCCCACGTGAGCGTCTTCTAATCCGATTGGGATTTGAATCATGGCAGCGTTCAATTTTAATTTTTCTCTGATTTGCGCACAAACTCTTTTAGGGTTAGCACCAACGCGGTCACATTTGTTAACAAATGCGATACGTGGAACTTTGTAACGCTTCATCTGTCTATCCACGGTCAAAGTTTGAGCTTGAACACCAGATACAGAACAAAGAACAAGAATAGCGCCATCTAGAACTCTTAAAGATCTTTCCACTTCAACTGTGAAGTCAACGTGTCCCGGAGTATCGATGATGTTGATTGTGTATTCTTTCCAGCGGCAGTATGTAGCAGCAGATTTAATCGTGATCCCTTTTTCTCTTTCAAGATCCATAGAATCCATTGTCGCGCCAACTCCATCTTTTCCACGAACTTCATGGATTTGATGAATACGTCCTGTGTAATACAAGATACGCTCAGTAAGAGTAGTCTTACCAGAATCGATGTGCGCTGAGATTCCGATGTTACGAACGAGGTCTAAGTTTTGTGCCATTTTTTCCTGCCTGTGCAAAAATAGTTATTAATCTGGTTTATAAATATATAATTAAAATAAACAGTTTCTTGGTCTTAATTAATTTAGTCATTATTTAAGACTTTGCTTCTTTTCATATTCAAATTTAAATATGTGTAATTTTAAAGATTTGTAAAGTAGCATAAGAAGTGAATTTTACAAGTAGATTTTACGTATAATAAAGCTTAAGGAAGCGCTCCAGGTGGACAATAAGCCTAATAATAAAGCAATACAAAAAACACCGCACGAAATCCTAAAAGAAGTATTTAATTTCGATACTTTCAGGGGGGACCAGCAGGCGGTGATCGACTCTATTTTGTCGGGTCATGATAGCCTTTGCCTTATGCCTACGGGAATGGGGAAAAGCCTCTGTTTTCAAATCCCTGCGAGGATTTTAGGTGGGTTGACCGTAGTCATTTCTCCACTGATAGCGTTGATGCAAGACCAGGCTCAAAAAGCTAAGGAGCGAGGTTTTAAGGTCGCCGATATTCACTCGCTTTTAAAGAAAGAAGACCGGGAAAAGCGCTATAAAAAACTTGAAAACGGGGAGTATGAACTCCTTTTTGTGGCGCCAGAAAGGTTCCGTAAAGAGGAATTTCGTAGGGCGCTCAAAGCCAACAAGGTGAATCTCTTGGCCATCGATGAGGCTCATTGTATTTCGGAATGGGGACATGATTTTCGGCCAGATTACACTCGAATCAAGGAAATGCGCGAGTTTATGGTGAGCCCAACAACACTGATGTTGACGGCAACGGCGACACCGGAAGTGCAGAAAGATATTCTCAAACAAGTAGGTCTTGAGGAAGAGGACGTTCGCACTTTTCACTCCGGGATAAAAAGAGAGAACTTAAGTCTAAATGTTGAAGACCTATATGGCGAAGAGCAAAAGATCGCAAAACTTATTGAGATCGCATCTCGCATCAAAGGACCAAAGATTGTTTATTTTTCTTTGATCTCAACTCTGGAAAAGTGTTCAGAAAAAATCGATAAAAAACTTCCTCACCTTAAATATCATGGCCAACTTCCAAGAGGTCTTCGTCAAAAGATGCAGAAGCAATTTATCAATCAAGATGACCATTTGATTCTAGCGACGCCAGCTTTTGGTTTGGGAATTGATAAGCAAAATATCAGAGCGGTGATTCACTTTGAACTTCCTGCCAATATTGAAGCGCTTTATCAAGAAATGGGGCGAGCAGGTAGAGATGGAAAACCCTCTGAATGCCATGTCTTGTACGACGAAGACGATGTGACGATCCAAATGGAATTTTTGAAATGGGCCCACCCGGACGCAGAATTCATTGGAAGGGTTTTTCAGTATTTGAGACTCAACCCCGAAAAAGCGAATCAACAAGGCTTGGATGCCATCAGAGAAAATCTTCATTTTTATAATCGCAAGGATTTTAGGTTAGAGACTACGCTGAATCTTTTTGATCGTTGGGAAGTTACGGAAGGAGATATTCTCGATAAGGATTTAAAAATCATTTCAGAAATCCCCGCAAAGCTTATCGATCAGAAAAGAATTGCTGAGCGTTTAAAGAATAGCCAAATGAATTTATTAAAACTCCTTCAGTGGGTAAAGACTCCGGAGTGCCGAGCTCTGGAAATTTATAAATACTTTGGATTTGCCGACATTAAGAAATGTGAAATTTGTGATAACTGTCAGGCCGAATTGAAAGGGCCTTAACGGTGAGTGAAGATTTAAGAAAGTATTTTCAGATTACCAATTTTCCTGACCCCATGACCGCGGCGGATGATGGGATATTGTGTTTTGGTGGGGAGTTTGAAAAAGATTTGCTTTTAGATGCCTACATTCATGGAATTTTTCCGTGGCCTCACGAGGGATATCCATTACTTTGGTTTTTTCCTAAAGAACGGGGAGTTCTCGATTTTAAGGATCTGCACATTCCTCAGTCTCTGGCAAAACTCATCAAAAAAGATCTCTATACCTTTAAGATGAACACACGCTTTGATGAGGTCATCGAACAATGCTCATTGGTGCCTAGGAAAAATCAAAACGGAACTTGGATCACGGATGAAATGCAATTGGCCTATAAAGAGCTTTATGATGAAGGACATATTCTGTGCATAGAATGTTACAAAAAGAATTCTAAGGACGAAGAGACGCTGGTAGGCGGTCTCTACGGAGTGCTGGTTGCAGGAGTCTTTAGTGGCGAGAGCATGTTTGGTTTAGAAAGCAATGTTTCTAAACTCTGCGTGATTGAAGTGACCAAAAGACTTCAAGGCATCGGCCTAGAATGGATGGACATTCAGATGGTCACACCAGTGCTCGAATCTCTTGGTGGAAAATACATTTCACGCGAAGAATACAAGCAGAGACTCGATGCTGTTCATAAAATATTTATTAAGGCGTAGTTTTTAAATCCTCATCTGTACTTACGGCACTGGGCGCTTCCGTTTTTGGTATTGTAGAAGTCAATTCATTGAGTTCTTCGCCAAGGGTTTTTTCTTTTTTCTCTTTATTGAAATTGACAGGGGTCTTATTGAGAATTTTTGCTAAGTGCAAGTATCTTGCGTAGAGTTGCTTGTTTGCTTTTTCCAAAGTTGCAAATTGTGTAACATAATTGCAATTGTAGTATTCTGCCAAATCGCTAGATAAGTTTTTTAGATCTTCTAATGCAGCGGAAATAGGTGATTTGTCTTTAATTTTAAATGAGGCGAGAGGGTAGCTTTTTAAAATTTGCTCTTTGTTTGTAGTAGCGAAATATTTTTCAGTGAAAATAAGATCTGTTCCGGAAAAATTTAGATTTTTGAACGACCCACTTCTTATCTCAATAAAAACGCCCGTTTGAATTTGATTTTTTTGTATTGGCTTAATGCAACCTTCATCTTTCCAGGCAACGTAACGGATGTTTTTTCCACTGAACCCACCTTTCTGGTTTACTGGGTAATAAAACCTCCCTCTGGTGCCGTTGTTATTGAGTAAGTGAGCAAGGCGCTGGAATTGGGATTTGTTTTTGAAGCGATAAACACTTTCTAAGGTGTAGACATAGAGAGATTCTGTAAGGTGTCTCACTTCGTCGAAAGAGGTTTTACCTTTTTTGATATTTTCTCTAATTTTTTTAATATCACTAATTTGGCTCTCTAAAGTTTTTTCCGCGCGATCATATTCTGCGTTCAATAGAATTTTTTGGGCGTAAGGAATTTCGGCCTTGGCGAGAGGAAGCGAAAAAATAGATGTGATTAAAATTAAATAAATAAAGAGCATAAATTGACTCCATTACAAATTGACCTAAAGAAAGTTCATTCTTTAGAAGATCTATTTCCTTAGAAATGATCTTATAAGTTAAGAGCAAATATTAATGCAAATCGCTGGCCAGATTATGGAGTGTTGAAGTGAGAGTTTACAAATTCATTGAGGGTGACATTCTTTGAAGCCTTGATGGCATTCATGATCTCTCCTCCAGGGACAGCGTAGGACATGTAACTCCATAGAAGGTTAGATTGTTTTTCAATCCATTCATAGACATTCAGACTATTCAAAAGGGCAATAGGTTTAGAGGTTGAAGTTGCCCAATTGAGGCCTACAACTTTTCCGGTGCTTTCACTTATAACCGCTGATCCAGAATCGCCGCTTGAAATCTCGCATGCATGAACAAACGATCGAGCTTTGTAGGATTTTTCTTCCGATTGCACTGTCAGTAATACAGTCTTGTAGGTTGTGGTCGCTACAACGCAAGTTTGAGAGTTTTCGTAAGTTAGCTTTCCGTTGTTATTGCGCTCAATTCCGTATCCCGCTGTTACCAGTCTGTGCCCAGGTTTGTATTCGTTAACAAAATCAAATTTCAAAGCGATATTTTCGAAACGGTATTCATCTTTTTTATCAACTCGAATGGTAAAGAATGTGGCTTCTAGATCACGGAATTTATCAATGATCAGGCCACAACGGAAAGATTTTTGCAAATATGCAAAATAAACTTTTCCTGTTCGGCAAACTTCTTGTTCCGATAGAACATGATAGTTGGTTAACATGAGGTGTACGCCGTTGAATTTACCGAGGTAGAACGCAGATCCTTGCTCATTTTTTAGATCTACTCGAGCCGTAGCTTTGATGGCGCTATTGAGAGCCTCTGTGGAGGTGAGTTTTCCATCGTAAGTTGTACGGCTCCATTCCTCTCCGATTTGAAGTTGTTTTTTATTACTTTTAAGATTGAATATTTTAAAGTCTTGAGCCAGAGCTGCATTGGCAAATAAAACCAAGCTCAATCCTGCTAGAATTGACATGGCTAAAACGAACTTTAGCGTTAATCTCTGAAACATCCCCCGATACCCCTCTCTTGATACCTCTCTAAAGATGTAACAATTATGGGGGAAAGAATGGTTAATGGCTAAAAGTAAAAAAATAGAGTGCGGTTTTTCTAATAGATTTATATATTTTATCCATGCATAAGGTTAACCCGTGACGAAAAATTTTTACGAACTCACCCCAGATCAGGTTTTGATGGGTATTGAATCCCTAGGATTCATTACAACGGGGGAATTCACCCAGCTCAATTCCTACGAAAATAGGGTCTTCGAAATTCGTTTGGAAGAAAATGACTTTAACTGTGAAAAGCTCATTGCTAAGTTTTATCGTCCGGGGCGTTGGAGCATGGATGCCATCAAAGACGAACATCAATTCCTTGCCGATCTTAAAAGCGAAGGTGTTGAGGTTGTTGCTCCTTATGAATTCACCCCAAAAAATGGTAAAGCCCAGACTGTATTTTCTCATCAAGACATTTACTTTAGCTTATTCCCAAAGTTCTACGGCCGGATGCCGCAGGAACTTTTGCCAGGTGATTTTCAAAAGATTGGAAGAACGCTGGCGTTGATCCACAATGTGGGCTCTCGGCAAAAAGCAAAATATAGACCCATTATGACGGCGGATCTTTACGGACGTCAGAGTTTAAAAATTTTAAAAAATGCGGTCGCTATGGAGATGTGGCCGCGCTATGAAAAAGCCGCGACGCAAATTATTGAATATCTCGAAGATTATTTGGAGCCTGAAAATTTCATCCGCATCCATGGCGATTGTCATCGAGGAAATTTGTTGAATGATGGGAAGAGTTTCTTTTTTGTGGATTTCGATGATATGTGCAATGGACCCGAGGCCCAAGATTTTTGGATGCTGCTCAGTCAAGATCAAATGGATGAGGAAGTTGATGAAATTCTCTCTGGCTATACAGAGATTAGAGATTTTGATGAATCACAAATTGATTTGTTTGAACCTTTAAGAGGTTTAAGAATTATACATTATGCGAAATGGATTGCAGCACGATGGACAGATCCATCTTTTCCTAGATTATTTCCAGACTTTCAAAGTTACAGTTATTGGGCGCAAGAGACGGAACAGTTGGAGAAGATTGCATGGAATCTGTAACTTCACACGTATTTGATCGCATCTACGTGGAGATTTCCAATATTTGTAATCTTCAGTGTGATTTCTGTCCTCCAGTATTAAGAGACAAAAAGGTCATGGCTATCGAAAGCTTTGAAAAAATTGTTTCACAAATCCAAGGAAAAACCAAAGAAATTTGTTTGCATCTTATGGGTGAGCCTTTGGGTCACCCTCATTTGAAAGAAATTTTAGACATCTGTGTGAAGCATGATGTGAAAGTGAATTTCACTACCAATGGAGTTTTACTTAATCATCAAAAAGTAGAATTGCTTTTAAATCCAATTGTTAGGCAAGTGAATATTTCGATTCATAGTTTTGAAGCCAATCATAAGGAAAAAGACGTTACGCCTTATATGGATAAAGTTTTTAACTTTGTAGATATGGCTTTCGAAAAACGGCCTGATCTCTATATCAACTATCGAATTTGGGATTTAGCCGATCCTTTGAGTCTTTCGCCGAAGAATGCATTGATTAGAAAAATGATCGAAAGCAAATACAATTTTGATTTTGGAGCTTTAAAAATAGATATCCGCCGAGTGAAAGGCTATAAAGTTATAAATCGTTTATATGTGAACTTCGATTCGCGGTTTGAATGGCCTTCGCTAAATCAACCTGTTAGGTCTGAGAAAGGCTTTTGTCATGCGCTGACTCACCATATTGGAATTCACGCAGACGGAACAGTAGTGCCATGCTGTCTTGATAAAGAAGCCTCTATAAATTTGGGTAATTGTTTAGAAACGGACTTAAATGCAATTCTGATGGGCAACAAAGCAAGTCAGATGAGAAAAGGTTTTTCCGCTAAAATTCTTACCGAGCCCCTTTGTCAGCGTTGCGACTTTGCTAAAAGATTCGACAGAAAATAATTTCTGAAAGTGATTTGCGCTGCCTGATCAACAGGCGTATATTATTACCATGTCTAAACGTGAACTGAAGATTCTCTTACTGCTAGCGAGTGCCCAATTTACCAATATTGTAGATTTTATGATTATGATGCCACTCGAACCCCAACTTGTTCGGATGTTTGGGATAACGCCTGTGCAGTTCAGTCTCTTGGTAGCATCTTATTCTTTGAGTGCGGGAGTTTCGGCGATTTTTAGCTCGTTTTTTGTGGACGATTATGATCGAAAAAAGTCATTTCTATTTATTTATTTTGGATTTTTAGTGGGTACCTTGTTGTGCGCCAGTTCTCCTTCTTTTGAAATTTTATTGGCAGCAAGAGTTTTCACTGGCTTCTTTGGTGGCGTGATGGGATCGCAAATCATGTCTATCGTAGGAGATATCATTCATCCCAATTTTCGAGGCAGAGCTATGGGTGTCATTATGGGATCCTTCTCGGCGGCTTCGGTGCTTGGGGTTCCAATGGGTCTCTTCATTGCGGCCCATACGACATGGCATGCGCCATTTTATAGTTTAGTTGCTATTGGCACAGTGGTTTTTATTTTTGCTTTTAAAACTTTGCCTCCGATGAAGGCTCACCTGAAGATGGACAGTAAAAAAAGAAGTAAGACAGAAATCTATTCTTACATTTGGGCAAGACCAAAACTCATTTGGGCTTTGAGTCTATTTCCGATGCTTATGCTCGCTCACTTTACGGTGATTCCGTTCATCAGTCCTTACATGTCCGCAAACATTGGTTTTACCGATGCCGAGCTTTCGTACATTTACTTTTGTGGAGGAGCATTTACGATTGTGAGTTCTCAGTTGGTGGGACGTTGGGTAGATAAAACTTCTTCTTACCATGTTTTTAAAATTTTGGCTTTTATGGCGCTCATTCCGATTTTTGCACTCACTCATCTTCCTCCTGTTCCCATTTGGGTAGCATTGGTTATCACGACTACTTTCTTTGTTATAGGAAGCTCTCGTATGATTGCGGCAATGACCGCGGTAACAGGATGTATTGAACCTCGTTTTCGCGGAGGCTTTATGAGTATCAATACCGCTCTCCAACAGTTGGGATCAGGTGTTGCATCTTTTATTGCGGGACTCATGGTGGTCAGAGCAGAGGATGGCAAGTTACTTCATTACAACTGGACAAGCTACGTAGTTTTAGTGGCAACCTTTGGATGTCTTTATATTTTTAAACAGTTTAAGGATTTAAAAGTGCAGCCTGCCGTAGATCCGATTCCGCCAGAGCCTGTTGCTTAAGGTTGTGCTAAAGATTCTTTTTGTGCCAGCTGTATGCGGTTCTGATGATTTCTTTGATGTCTTTTATTTCTGGGGTCCATTTTAAAATGTTTTTTGCTTTTGTAGAGTCAGATACTAAAGTGGCGGGGTCACCGGCTCGTCTAGGATAAATTTCAGTATTCACTTTGAGATTAGAAACTTCTTCTACGGCTTTTACAATTTCTTTTACGGAGAATGCTTTTTCATTTCCAAGATTGAAATAATCAAAATTCTTATCTGAGGTATTTAGATACTTAAGAGCTAAAACGTGAGCTTCTGCGAGATCTGTGACATGAATATAATCTCTTAAGCAGGTTCCATCTGGGGTGGGATAATCGTTACCGAAAATTTTTAAGATTTTATTTTTAAGAGCAGATTCAATGGCGAGAGGAATAATATGAGTCTCGGGTTCGTGATTTTCTCCGATGAGTGATTCGGGATCGGCGCCTGCGGCATTGAAGTATCGTAAGCAAACAGATTTCAAGCCGTAAGCAGGTGCATAATCTCTTAGTATTCTTTCGATCATCAATTTGGTTTGACCATAGGGATTGATGGGATTTTGGGGGAGTTCTTCGGTGAGTGGAATTTTTTCTGGAATTCCGTAAGTGGCGCAAGTTGATGAGAAAATAATTTTCTTTACATTGGCCTTAAGCATTCCTTCCAACAACGATAAAGACCCTTGAACATTATTTTTGTAATACAAAGTAGGATTTTCTACGGATTCGCCAACATAAGCAAAGGCTGCAAAGTGAAGGACGGCTTCGATTTGATATTGCTTGAGGGTTTGTTCAACTTTTGTTGTATCGAGAATATCTCCGCGAATAAGTGGGCCCCACTTCACAAAGTCTTCGTGGCCACGGCTGAGATTGTCGTAAACAATTGGATTTAATCCATGTTTTTTTAATTGTTTACAGGCGTGGCTACCAATATATCCGGCTCCACCAGTGACGAGTACATTCATTTAAGAATCTCCATTAAGTTCTGAAAAAAGTTTAACGTGATTGAAATAAAAAAGGAAGGGTAATTTCTGTTCTGGTTTTTGCCTTCGGGAAGGTCTTGTTTTTAAGAAAGAGTTCCATTTCATTGAGTAATTTTACGGTAGGAATATTTCTCTCTAGCGAGATGAGCGTATTTGTTAAGAAGTACAGACGATCTATTTTTCCCTTAGGATTGATCTCCATACGGATAGCAAGTGTGCCAGTGACAAAAGAATATTTATCAAAGATAGGTTCCATCTCGTAAATCATTTCGTTCAAAAGTGAAGTGGTTTTTTTTTCGCCAAGGCCACCGTGAATGATCGGACGAGGATTTGTAAACCAGCCATGGATAACGACTCGAGCTTTGAGCGGATCCTGAACTCCGCGCACGGGACTTACTCCGTGAGGAATTCTTGGATCAAATACTAAAAGTTGATTAAAGTTTGCTGGAATTTTTGTGGTGAGCTCTTTCATTTCGATGCCACTCATCTTTTCAAAGTTGTTCCAGTAGTCGAGGGTGGAGGATTTTAAGAGAACCGTTTCGCCGCCTGTGAATTCACGTTTGCTCCATGGAGTGAGAGAGTACACGTAAGCCCACGGCCCGTGGGGAACGTCGGCATGAAGATCTTGCTTGCAGCCGTCGACGTAATAGCTGATCCAAGGAGGAGTGATGCCATCAAAACCTAAATATTTTTGCCCAAACTCCATTAAGTTTTGCGAGAAATTTTGAAATACTTTTTTAGAAAAAATATTTTCCGCTTCCGTTCTGATCAAAGTGTATTGGTCTTCCACAAACCAATAGTCCCAAACAAAGCGATCTGGCGAAGTTTTTTTAGGATCTTTGAATTTTGCTTCGAACTCATGGCGGAGTTTTAAGGCATCATCAAAGAAATGCGGAATTTTATGTATGGGTTGATAAGACTTCATCTATCATTTCCTGCTGGTTACCTATAGACATATCTCATGATATTTGTATTCAACAATGTCTTTGTTCTTTTGAGAGTATATTTTAAAGATCTGGCAATTATCACTCTTTATAAGCTCTAGATTAAAGATCTTTTGAATTTTATACCAGACACCGCCGTGAGCGACGACCAGGATAGGGCCGGGGAGACTTAGAGCTTTATTCAATCCGTTGAAAACACGATTTTTAAAAATATCTCGAGTTTCGCCCTCGGGAGGTTCTTCGTTGCCTAAAAATAATGGAGCAACATCTATCCAAGACTTTCCTTCCCATTCGCCAAAGTGCCATTCGATAAATTCCGGAAACTCGAGCATAGGCTTTTGCAGAAGTTCATGGATGTAGCCAGCGGTTTGCTTGGCCCTAGTCATGGTGCTCACGCAGATGGTTTGAATTTCTGGACATTTGGTCTTTAGAATTTGTGCAGCTTTTTCGGCTTGAAGGTGGCCTTCCTCGTTCAGAAGGATATCGTTACTTCCGCCGGCCATCAATTGATTGACATTGGCATCAGTTCTGCCGTGGCGGATAAAGTAAAAATATTCAAAGGGAGGAAGAGAATTGGACATAGTTTCCTTAGGCATTGTTTTTATGATAGATACAGATTGAAAATAAACTTTTTTTATTCTAAAAACAAGTCCTATGAGTATCAATTCAAGCACAAATAAAACTTTAAAAATCCGTGATGCTACTAAAGAAGACGTTCCATTGATTTTGCAATTGATTAGGGAAATTGCTGAATACGAAAAGCTTTCGCACGAAGTGATAGCCACTGAAGCGATTGTATACGAAAGTCTTTTTGGAAAAGAAAAATCTGCCGAAGTTATCATTGGTGAATATGAGAATGAAACGGTCGGTTATGCATTGTTCTTTCACAATTTCTCAACCTTTTTGGGTAAGAAAGGTCTTTATCTCGAAGATTTGTTTGTGCGTCCTCAATATCGGGGAATGGGCTTTGGTAAAAAGCTTTTACTCCATTTAGTGAAGATTTCAAAAGACCGTAATTGCGGTAGAATGGAATGGTCGGTTCTTAATTGGAATACGCCAGCTATTGAATTCTATAAGTCCTTAGGAGCAAAGCCTATGGAGGAGTGGACTATTTATCGTTTGGATGAGGCGGCTATTTCTAAATTGGTAAATTAGAAATTTTTTGAAGCCTTTTCGTATTGATTATTTGACAACTTAGAAAGACAACGGCATTGTGCATTTCTATGCCTAGAAAGCTTTTAATTTTTTTATTGCTGATGCACTCTGTAATTAGTTTTTTTGTTTTTAGGCAAGTAAGCATTTGGACAGTATTTCCTCCTTTTTCAGAGCTTTATGTAAATCAAATATTTTCCGACCTGTTGGTATCCATCGGCTTAGTCCTAATGTTCATATTTATGCAGCTGAAAAAAAAGCAGAGATCTTACAAATACTTTTACCTTTGCTGTATTGGAGTCATATTCATGGGCTCTTTCTCGCCACTGATTTATCTCCTCTATGAAAAAGACCTCTTCGATTAATATTTACTAAAGCGTACTTCTTGGTTTTTCTTACTGTCGTTAAGGAGAAAGATTCTTCTCATCAACGCAAAGCTTCTATCACGTCGCAGGTAGGAGCTAAATAATTGGTAATATTAATTGTAATTATTTTTGATATAAATTATGTAGTTACGTAATTACATAATTTAATGAGGATTGATAACATGACCGATAGGTTTGCTAAACTAGAGAAAAGAGTAAAGAACTTAGAAAAAATAGCCGCTTGGCCGACCGTAAAGAAAAAGTTTTCTAAAAATACGGAAGAAGATCTTGTCAGGGATCTGGATAAACTAATGAACAAACACAGCAATCTATTTGGTAAAGGTATTATTTTCTCAGGATTGGCGATGCCCTCACTCAATCCCAATAGACTTATTCGTTGGAGTGGTTGTGGAGGTTTTAGAAATGAAGCTGAGGTCAATGAATTTATCGATAATGCAAGCTCTGAAGATATTGCAAGATTTTGTTTAAATTTTGCATCACCGGAAAAGCTAATGATTATCAAATCGTTAATAAAAATGGGTCCGCTTGGTCAAAAAGATATTTTAGAAATTACGAAGATGTCACAAGGTCAGTTTTATCATCACTTAAAGGATTTAATTGGCAGCAAGCTAGTTGAAAAGCATAAAAAAGATAACTATGACCTTTCAGCTACGGGGCATGTCCTTTCGATGTCATTCATAGGAATTATTAATACTTTTA
>JANMFM010000246.1:0-22215 GCA_031374125.1 Bdellovibrionales bacterium | reverse complement strand
CATTTTGTCCGTGTCAAAAAGGTCTTTTACCTTTAAAGAAGCTCTTTTTCCTATTTCTTGGGTGTTGAGCTGTCCACGGAAAATATCGAGAATCAATTGTGATAGAGTTTGAATATCAGCAGGGCGAACCAAAAACCCTTCAATCCCATCTTCCACGATGGAAGAGATCGCGCTAGTTTCAGAACCGATAATGGTTTTTCCTTGAGACATTGCCACCAAAAGACTTGGCTCAAAACCCGTCGATCTAGAACTGAGATTCACAAAAACTTGTCCTACCGAAATATAATCAAAAATTTGTTCATCGGGAACAGGCCCCGTGAGAATCACTTTGCTGCCAAGTGCGAGGCTGTAAACTTCATATTCCAATTGATGAAGAAGGGGGCCGTGACCCAAAATGATGAGTCTTGCATCGGGTTTTTTGATCGAAACTTTTTGAAAAGCTTTGAGAAGATTTTTAATGCTATCAATGCTCGTCATATCTGAGATCGTCACCACACATTGATTGTCCGAAGTCAGGTTGTACTTGTGACTGATTTTTTCGATGGCCTGAATATCAATGTCTGATTTGAACTGGACACCGTACGGTACAGTGAACATTCTTGCATCCGGATAGTAGTAGTATCTCTCGAGAGCGATTCTTTCGGCGGGTGAAGAAACAAACACGGCGTCGGCAGACTTTAGAACTTTTCGATCTGTGCCCCAATAAGTTCTTAGAAACTTATAAACCATGACAAAATCAGTTTTGAGCATATTGCTTAAACTCTCGCGCTTCATAGAAAGAATAGAAAACATCTGAGAGAGCTGCGTGCCGCGCACATCAAAGGCTGTAGCCAACTTATAAAGCTTTCTTCTACGAGCTATGGGTGAGCCTGATGAATCTAGGCTATGCACGATATGGAATTTGTTGAGTTTGTGAAGTTCGCTGAATTTCCGGCGAACTTCCGTCGGGAAATTTGTACGTCTTTGGAGCTTGGGATCTATGAAGTGGATTTGCACGCCGTCTTTGACCATCTCAAAAGTTGTAGGATTGGATTGAGAAGAGATCACCGTCACCTTGTGACCTGCCTGGACTAAGCCCTTGGCAATAGGAAATAAGAAGCCATATTCCGAAGTTCTTTCAGAGAGCGGAAATTTGTATGAAGTCATACAAATGTTCAATTGATCTGGAATATTGCTTTTACGAAAAAATCCTAACATTTCTATATACTAGGAAAAAAGCGCAGAACATACAAGTGGTCTTGGGCGAAGTAGGATTTTTCCTTGGCCTAATGACCTTATTTCGTAGTTTAGCAAATTTAATTTTGAAGGGACTTTGAGTTGATTTTCAAACATGACCCCGTGAACGGATTCATGCTGAAGTAACGTTTCGGCGGCGATTTTCATGGCCTCGCTGCTGAACGCTGAAGGTGTAATGACTTCAAGGAGGTAGATTTTCTTTCTACCGGATTTAGAACCGATGGCTAAGACATTGCCATTTTCGGTGTTTAAAATTCGGTAAGAAATTTTTATGGTGGTTTCAAAAATAGAAAGTTCTGCGTATTCCCTATCGTTGCTTTCAATTTCATTTACATTTGTTCTAACTTGGTTTTCAAATTTATTTTTGGCTTTATTCAATCCATCATTGTCACTTTGCCTTTGAAGTTCTTCCCTCAAGAGTTTTTCTTCGTAGTTAATTTCCGAAATGTGCTTTTTAAAAAAATGAATTGTAAAAATATGGTTGGTTTCTAACGAGTATCTCAAAGAAAATTCAGCATAGGCATCCATATTGGATAGAGCACTTTCTTTACCTAATATATGAGTACTTAGATATGTATTTTTTAAACTTCGGGCGCCTTCGATTAAATAATCATACTCATTCATGTTCTTTTTTTGAGCACTGGTCTGCATATCTTTTTTGAATTGCTGGTAAGCCTTTTCTAATTGCTCAGTGTCGTCGGGCGCAAAAATTTTAACATTTAATACCCCAGCGTTAGAAATATTCGGAACTCCAATTGGACTCAACTTAGCAGACAAGATTTCCGTAATTACGAGGTTGTATTTATCAAAATATTTCTGGCCTGAGAAGTTTTCAGTTCTTAAAAAATAAGATCGAGCCTGGGACGTCAGTTTAGCGATCTCTTCAAAGTATCGCCCTTGTGCTAAGCCTTGCTCTACAGAATATTTTGACTGTAGGTGTTCGGCGACCAATTTTAAAGCTTGAAAAATTTTGTTATGCATCGATCTTGGAGCTAGATGTAGGTTATTTATAAATTCCTGGTAAACAAAGTCGTACTCGGGTGCATAGTTGTTTTTCGCTTCAAAGCTATTTATAATATGGTTTGCACGTTTTTCAACTTTTCCTTTTATAAAAAAATCAAATCCTGCATGTGCGGTAAAAGATATGCTGAGTAATATAAGGAAAATTAAAGCGCAGGAGTTCGCAAAAAATATTTTACACAAATTTTTTAATAACTTTTCCATCACTAACACCGTTTTATATTTAATTCTTTAAGAGAAAAGAGCTGAACATGTAAGCGCTCTTGGACGCACAAGCACCCTTCCACGACCTAAACCACTTATTTCGTATTTATTCTTACTTAAACTTGCGGGAATTTTCAATTGATTCTCAAAATAAACTCCGTAAACTTTAGGATGTTTTAGGAGTGTTTCTGCCGCAATATGAAGGACTTCACGTACTTCTGAAGAGGCTGCCAGAATTTCTATTGTATAAATTCTCTTTGTTTTTGGCGATAGCGCTAGGCTTGAAATATTTCCTGAGCTTTTTTCTAAATCAATATCTTTAAAAGTAAATTTAACTTGAGTGCCTTTAAAAGTAGTAACCCAGCTTCTATTTGGCAATGTAAGTTCACCAGCTCCCCAGATGAATCCTTCGAGTTGTCTTTGAAACTGATAAGTTTCAATGCTTTCAGCGCTTTGTTTTCCTAAATTTTGAGATGCAACAAAAGACTCTTGGTTGTGTTTCTCGAAATCTGCACTCCATTTTTCTACCTGCATTTCGATTTGTAGATTAAATTTTTCAAAATACGCAATTCCAAATTGTGATTTAAATTCAGTAAAGAATCTTGCAGATTGTCTACCATGGAATTGCATTTTTCCGAGGACTTCTCCTTTACTGTCTTCAGAAGCTTGCATGAGTTCTTTTTTAAAATCTTCTGCGTTTTGAATAAGAATTTTTAAAGCAACGGATTTATCTCCACCAGAAAGTTTGCTTATACGAATTAAAAAATCTAAATAGATGCCTTTTTCTATTATTTTTTCTTTTGCCTCTGCTTCCGCCCTTAATTTGGACTCATCTTCAGAGTTTTTGGGGTTTAATTTCACTTCACGGGCATTTGTGATAAACAAATTTAAATTTTCAAGATATTGTTTTGCGAGTTCATTATTTGAGCGGACAAAATATTCTTTTGTAGTAGTGATCAGCCTAGATAAATCGTCTAAAATTTTCTTTTTATTTGAATCTGTTTGGACAGTATCCAATTTTTTTTATAAAAATCAGAAGTAATTCGAATTACCTTGTAAAGGTTAAAGCTAAGTGAATTAGGGTAATGCTTAAGACTATGAATCATTTCTAGAAAATTCACGTCTTCAAAGGGATCAAATCCAGCGGAGGATGTTGTGAGAGCATGTTCCAAATAGGTCAAAAGTGAAGTTGCCCTTTTAATCTCTTCGTTTGTAATTGCTGAATAGGCATCTAGGGAGTCATTAGCTTCGCTAAATAAGGGAGCCGCAAAGCTTAAACCTGAGATCAAAATTAAAGCTAGAAGAGCTGCGTTTTTCACGAGAGTGACCCTTTTTGTAAAGAACGTATAATTTTTAAAGAGCCTAAACACGTCAAAATGAATTGAGATGGAATAGCACCCTCTAACTTAAGTATTCTGCAAGGAGGATGCCTACTTTAAGAGTTCCATAAGCTTAGGTAAAATCTTGCGATTGGCCTCGGGGATTTCCATTTGGCCGAGGTCTTTGGGATCAATCCATTTGAGCTCGGTATGATGTTGGCTTTTGGGTTCGCCTTTCCAGAGTTGGACGTCAAAAAATAAAATTAAAATTGCACGATCACCGTAAGAATGAGTATGAGAATGTCTTAGGGCTCCGATTTCGGCTTCGATTCCGAGCTCTTCGTTGAGTTCTCTCTTGAGAGCTTGCTCTGGATTTTCACCCAATTCAATTTTTCCACCAGGAAATTCCCATTGACCAGCGAGGCTATGTCCTTCGGGTCTTTGACCTACGAGAACAAGACCATTTTTTCTGATAAAGCCAGTTGCAACGGGAATCCACGTTGGTCTTTTTTTGATCGTCATTCGTTTATCTTATAAAACTCAAGGCTATCTTGAAAGACTTTTTTAAAGAAAAAGGGACCTTCAAAGACAAGTGTTGAATAAACTTGCACAAGGTCCGCGCCAATTGCTAGGCGTTCGAAGACATCTTCCGATGTCATCACTCCGCCGACAGAGGCGAGTAATTTATCTTTTTTGTCTTTTCCGAGATGTTGAACTGTTGTTTTTAATAACAATTTTGATTTTTCTTTCAAAGGCAATCCGGAAACTCCGCCAGTTTGAGGAAATGGAGGGCAGTTTTCGCGAGCAATTGTGGTATTTGTTAAGATCCAACCATCAACACCGGCTTCCATACTCACATCCAGAATTTTTCTGAGTTCATCTTCTGTCATGTCGGGAGAAAGTTTGAGAAGAATTGGAGTCGGAGTTCCAATGCTGGCATCACGATTTTCTTCAATGATGACTGACAAAAAATCTTGAAGCTTGTCCGGGCTTAAAAGAGATCTCAATTGAGGAGTGTTCGGGCTACTAATATTGATCACAAATGCATCAGCAGAGCCAGCAAGAGTTCTTACGAGTTTGACGTAATCATCGCAAGCTCTCTCCATTGGAGTGTCGCGATTTTTTCCGATATTCACAAACACAGGAGTGAAATGAGGTTGCTTTAAAGAATGAAGTCTTTTCTTTACAATGTCTGCACCTTCACTCGGAAAACCCAGCTGGTTCCAAAGAGCTTTGGATTTTGTGTTGCGAGCCACAGTTTTCCCAGGATTTTTCTTTTGATGATTTGGAGTAACGGTTCCAACTTCTACGAAGCCAACTCCAAGAGTCCAAAGTTCTTCAATAAGATCTGCATTTTTGTCGAAGCCTCCGGCAACACCGAGAGGATTGGTAAAATCCAAACCTCTCCATGTGAAGGGCTTCCATGTGTAAGTGCGCATAGGGCTAATGCGCCCATACGCTTTTAGAAAAAATGGACTGAACTTATGACCAAGATTTGTCGGAAGAATGAGCCAAGGTTTGAGTCTTTCAAACCTTTTAATCATCGTGGGTATAGTCCTCTTAAGAGCATCGCTTTTTCTAATCTCTTAATCGCCACGCACATTGCCGCAGTTCTCATGTCCACATTGTTGGTCTTTGAAAACTCCCAGACTCTATGGAAGGCAGTCGTAATTTGTTGATGAAGTTTTTCGTTCACTTCGCCTTCACTCCAGAAGAATGAAGCCAATGATTGTACCCACTCAAAGTAAGAAACGATCACGCCGCCACCGTTAGCCAAAATATCTGGAACAATTGTTACACCTTTTTTAGCAAGAATAACATCTGCTTCCCCAGTACAAGGGCCGTTAGCACCTTCAACAATCAATTTTGCTTGAATGCTGTTGGCGTTATCTTTGTGAATCGCACCATCCAGCGCACTAGGTAAAAGAGCATCGCATTTAATTGAGAGAAGTTGTTCATTATTGATTTTTTCATGCGGCTGATCGAAACCATCGAAAGTTTTCTTTGCAAGATAATGTGTCCAAAGCTTTTTGATATCAAGGCCATTGGAATTTGCAATTGCACCTTGCACATCAGAAACTGCCACGATCTTTGCGCCTCTTTCGAAAGCATAAAGTGCAGCATGTGAACCCACGTTACCGAAGCCTTGTACAGCGACAGTTGTTTGATCCATTTTCTTTCCAAGATTTGTAAGAGCTTCTTGTAGACAGAACACAACTCCAAGACCAGTCGCACCCATACGGCCGAGTGAACCACCGATTTCGATTGGTTTACCAGTGACAACACCGTTTACAGCGTAACCCGCTTGTTGTGAGTATGTGTCCATTAACCAAGCCATAGTTTGTCCATCGGTTCCAACATCTGGGGCTGGAATGTCTTTTTCTGGTCCGATGAATGGCGCGATTTCAGAAGTGTATCTACGAGTTAATGCCTGGAGTTCGTTGCGGGACATTTTGGTTGGATCACAAGTGATTCCACCTTTTGCTCCACCGAGTGGAAGCTGCAGAAGAGAGTTTTTGAAAGTCATAAGCATTGCAAGACCCGCAACCTCAGAAAGATTTACGCCTTGGTGATAACGAATCCCGCCTTTGAAGGGCCCAAGTGTTTGCGAGTGTTGTACGCGATATCCGTGGAAAACTTTTACAGAATGATCTTCGAGTCGGATGGGAACGCTAACAATTACCGCTCTTTTAGGTTTAACAAGTCTTTCTCGCACGTTTGGATCGAGGTTTACTTGTTCTGCTGCACGCTTAAAAATTTGTAATGTGTTTTGATATAAATGTCCTGCTATTAGCGATTCCATGATGTCCTCTTTGTAGGTTATAGATAGTTAGAGAGTTTCTCATATTTTAAATGGATGTCTATCTTTGTCATGAGTGGTCGGATCTCGAGCTTGCCATAAAGTGTCATTCACAATATTCTAACTTTAGAGAGAAACTTTAAAAGATGAAAAAGAATTTACTTATTCGTATGGATAAAATCGGGGACCTCGTTTTAACGCTTCCCGTGGACCAAGTTTTCGATCCTGAAGATCAAACTGTGTGGTTTATAACTCAGGGTCTAGAGTTCTTTCCTGAAAACGCAACTCCAAAAAGACAGTTTGTTAGTTTTAAAAAGCAGTTTAGCTGGTCAGAATTTAAGCGTATGGTATCTGAAATTAAGAAAATAAACCCCGACCGATCGGTCGTTTTTCATGCGCCATGGTGGGTCGGATTTGCAGTTTGGGTAGCATGCGTGCCTGTTCGAGTGGGCGTTCTGAGTAAAATTCATTCTTTTGTATTCTTTAATAAAGGGTTAAGGCAGAAAAGAAGTAAGGCTGAAAAACACGAAGCTCACTATGGTTTGGAATTAGTTGAAGCCGCTTCTCAAAAAAAATTGGATTTCAAAAATTTAAAACCGCTTCAGCTCAACTCAACATTACCGAAAATAGGTCTTTCGCAGTGGGAAATTCAAAACATAGATTATGTGGTGGTTCATCCAGGAATGGCGGGATCAGCGCTCAATTGGCCGATTTCAAAGTACATTGAATTTATCAAAGAAATTTCTAAAACATACACTGTTGTAGTTACTGGGGGACCTAGTGATAAAAAATATGTCGACCCGATCAAAGAAGAATATCGAAATAATAATGGTGTTGTCTTTCCAGAAGGATCTTTAAAGCAACTCGCTCTTATACTTTCAAATGCAAAAGGTGTTTTGGCACCGAGTACAGGAGTATTGCATATAGCTGCGTCACTCGGCGTGCCGAGTTTGGGAATTTACAGCCCCATTGGCGTTGAACGCGCCATAAGGTGGGGACCACGAGGAATAAAGGCAGACAGTTTGACTCCTGAGATACAAAATAATAACTTTAATCGAAAAACAGTGATGGATACTTTATCTGTTGAGACGGTGTTAAATTCCTTCAGAAAAATTATGGCAAAGGTATGATATGAATTTAGAACAACATATTCAAAAATTTAAAAATAAAAAAATCTTAGTCGTAGGTGATATCGGCCTCGATGAATATGTGAATGGTTCTGTAAAAAGAATTTCTCCAGAGGCGCCCGTGCCCGTTGTGGAAGTACAAACTGAAGAACAAAGACTTGGTCTAGCGACAAACGTTGCCCAAAATATTCAAAGCCTTGGTGGGGTGGCGGTTTTAATTTCTGTGGTTGGTCACGATTACGCTGGAGATCAGTTGAGAAAACTTTTGCGTGAAGCCAATGTTTCGGATCAATACCTAGTTACAGATAATACAAGGCCTACGACAAAAAAATTAAGAGTGATGTCTGAGCATCACCACGTTGTAAGAGTAGATTATGAGCAAAAGAAATTCTTAAGTGCCGATGTTGAGAAAAAAGTTTTAGAGATGGTGCAAAAAAATCTTTCTGACTGTGAAGGTTTAGTTCTTCAAGATTACGCAAAAGGCGTGTTCTCTGAAAAACTAATTCAAGAAATCATTAAAGCTGCCAAACAAAAAAATAAAAAAATAATTGTCGATCCACATAGAAGTACGCCTGTTGAATACTATCGTGGATCAGATCTCATGACTCCAAACGCAGAAGAAGCAATTATCCTTTCAAAAATTCCAGTGGATGATTTGAGAGGCGTATCAAGTTCTTATAAGGAAGTTGGCGATGCATTGATGAAAGCCATCGGGTCCAAGCAAATGGTGGTGACTCGCGGAAAAGAAGGCATGAGCTTTTTTGAAGACGGAAAGTCTGACACGGTTCCAACGGTTGCCAGAGAGGTTTTTGATGTGACGGGAGCGGGAGATACAGTTGTGGCGGCAATGGCTTTGGCATGGTGTTCGGGAGTTTCATTAAAGGAAAGTTGTTTGATTGCCAATCACGCAGCAGGTGTTGTGGTAGCAAAAATTGGCTGCGCAACTTGTGATATTCCCGAGTTAAAAGCATCTTTTGCGAATAATCCGTCTTAAGATATCCATTTAATTTCTTCATTCAATTTCTTTCGTTCAATTTCTTATAGGGAGTAATCTATGTTTGAAGCATGCCTAATCATCGGACTCATCGTAGTTTATTTTCTTTTAATGTTCTTCTACCCTGAATGGGTCGGCATCACCGGCAAAGTCGCCAAGAAAAACGAAGAAGCCCACAAAAAAGGAACCAAAACCGACGACTCCGAATTCTTCAAATAATAATCAAATAATAATCAAATAATAATCAAATAATAAATGGTGCGCTTAGATTCCTATAATCTTATAAAGCATTAAATCGCATTAGAGATCCTGGCGTTCATGAATTCATAAAACTAATACAAATTGCTTGTTATTTTAAGGGTTTATTCGTAGAACCATGCCTTCGAATACGGCTGTTCCTAACTAGGCACGGCTCGGCTGTAATAAGCTAAAAGCGCCAGACAAAAACGTCGGATGCTCTGAAAGGAAATTTCAATGACTCTTGATACATCAACAAACACCACTGAGTTTAAACCCTTCGTTCCAGAGCCGGAAGAAGAGGCGATTGTTTATGATCGCAAAAACTTCTTTGATCTTACGCTCGATCAATTAAAAGAAATTCTATCTAAGTACGGCAAAGAAAAATTCCGCGCACAGCAAATTTATTCTTGGGTTTATCAAAAAGGCATTACAGACTTTGAACAGATGACGAATCTTTCAAAAGATTTAAGAGCTGAACTTCCGAAAATTTTAGAATTTAGAAAGTTGAGTTTGCTTTCGCATTTAAAAAGTATTGATGGCACACAGAAATTTTTATTTCAACTTCCGGCAACTGAGAGATATGCGCCACTTTCTTTTGAAGCGGTAATCATTCCTTCAAAAGATCGCCTTACACTTTGTGTTTCGAGCGAAGTGGGTTGCAACATGGCTTGCAAGTTCTGTTTTACAGGAAAACAAAAATTAAAGAGAAGATTGTCTGCGGGCGATATCGTTTCTCAATTCATCCAAGCGGGTGAAAAATTAGAAGGCGACCAAACCCTTACAAATATCGTATTCATGGGAATGGGCGAGCCATTAGATAATGCTGAAGCGGTATTTAACTCTATCAAAATTTTAAACTCTCCTTGGGGCCGAAATTTCTCTAGAAAAAGAGTAACAGTTTCGACCTCAGGAATTGTTCCCAATATTAAATTGATTGCAGAAAGTGGTGCGCGTTTGGCCATAAGTTTAAACGCCACGACGGATGAAATGCGTGATGACATTATGCCAATCAACAAGCGTTATCCTCTGGCCGAACTTATTCAGGGTTGCCGAGAATATCAGCAGCAAACTGGCGATGATATTACATTTGAGTACGTATTACTTAAAGATTTGAACGACACTCTAGAGGATGCAAAGCGTATTAAGCAGCTGACGAAAGGCATTTCTTGCAAAATCAATTTAATTCCGTTTAATGAACATCCGGGTTCGGAATTCAAGAGACCAGATCGAGTTAAGGTTCTGGATTTCCAAGAAGCCTTGATGAGAATGGGCATGCATGTGTTGATTCGCAGAACGATGGGTAGAGATATCTATGCCGCTTGCGGACAGCTCCAATCTGAATATGAAGGAAAACCAAAAAGATTAACTCCTGATGTAATGACATCACCGGCATAGAAAAAGCGAGGGTAACGACAATGTCTGAGATTTTAGTAGTAGGAAGTTTAGCGTACGATTCAATTTCAACTCCCAAGGGCGCAAAAGAAAAATGCCTTGGTGGATCTGCAAATTACTTTTCAGTGGTTGCTAGCCGCTACACTAAGATCAATATCGTAGGTGTTGTTGGAGAAGATTACGACGAGTCTAGTATCGAAATGTTAAGATCTCGCGGTGTTGATGTTTCTGGCATCGAAAAGAAAAAAGGAAGTACCTTTCATTGGGAAGGCAAATATAAAGACGATATGAATGAGGCGCAAACCCTTGCGACTCACTTGAATGTCTTTGAAACTTTTGATCCTAAAGTTCCTGAGAAATTCAAATCTTCATCGGTGGTGTTCTTAGCGAATATCGATCCAAAATTACAATTGAAAGTTTTAGAACAGGCAAGCGCTCCAAAGATCGTTGCTGTAGATACGATGAATTTTTGGATCGAGACAAAGCTTGATGACCTTAAAAAAGTTTTAGCAAAAGCGAATATTATTTTTGTAAATAACACAGAAGCATTGATGCTCACTCGTAAACCCAATGTCATGGCCGCAGCTAAGGCGCTTTCAGAGATGGGACCGCAAGTGATTGTGGTCAAAAGAGGTGAATACGGATCTGTGGTTTATTTCCAAAATCAATTCTTTGTGCTTCCCGCTTATCCACTTCTTGATATTACGGATCCAACGGGCGCAGGCGATACATTTGCGGCAGGATTTATGGGATACATAGCCAAGAATAATCTTGAGCTCACTTGGCCAAACCTTCGTCGAGCTTGCGTTGAAGGATCTTTGGTTGCATCTTACACGGTTGAGGACTTTGGTCTTAATAGAGTTCTCAAGCTCAACGATCAAGATATAAAAACAAGATTCGAGAGCTTCTTAAAAGTAGTTCAGATCTAGCTTCCATACTAAGGTTCAGTCCAGAATGACACATTGAATACCAAAAAGGTACGGCTTACCTTCAGACATTCTCTTCTGTTTCCGATAATTTAACTAGAATGAGTGGAAAGAGTAACAAAAAAACTAAAGATGATTTAGCAGATTTTTTCTTGGGAAACGATAAGGTAACTTCGTCTCAACAAAAAACTACGGTTCTAAATCCATTGGAATCTGTTGAGCCAGATAAAACCTCTGTGCTTTCAACAGAAGAAAAAACAAAATCCATTTCCATTCAGAAATCTAAGCTCACAGAACCTATAACAAAGCCAGAAGAGTACAAGCCAAACCCTACTCGCGAAGTGACTCCGCCGGCCGCTAGAGAAAATTTCTTTAATAAAGACAATATTGATCCATCGCTATTCTCGCTAGAAGCGGCGATCAAACAATCTGAATACCTAAGAATTGCTCAAGGAAAAGTAAAGGCTCTTGAGAAGCAAGTGGATGAATTAAAATCAGAAAATGAAACAGTGTCTACCTCTGCAATCGTTCTTCAAAAAAAGTACGATGAGCTTGCGCGCAAAATTGATATGAGCAAGATGGATCAAAAAGCTCAAGTCGATAATCTAAAAGATGAAAGTGTTTTAAAGGATAGAATCATTAGCGAACTTCAAAAAGAAAAAGATCAACTTCAAAGAAAGAACGATGAATTCCAATCTTTGATGAGCGAAAAGATCCAGCACGTGCGTGTTCGTGAAAGAGAACTACAAAATAGACTTGAGATCCTCCAGCACGAAGGTGACGTCGTCATTACAAATAAAGACGAAATGATCCTAGACCTCAAGAAACAAATGGATCAATTGCACTTTGAAATGGATAGTTATAAAGCTCAGGCCCGGGAATTGAATAATCATATTCAAAGTCAGAAAGAACAGATCAGAAGAAGTACTAAGGCTTTAAGACTAGCTCTTACTTTATTGGAAAATGAAGACATAGATGTGAGTGAGATAAAGAAAACAGGGACATAAGTGCAAAGATGAAGCAGCAAGATGTTTTAAAACATTTTATGGACGAATTCGAAATCTTAGAGAAGTTCGTTCTCCAAAGTAAAAGCCCTAAGCATTACACGGAAATCTTTAATTTTTTTGCGAATCAATTGCATTCCGAACAGGTTTTCTATTGGCTTGAAAAATCCAAAAAATTATTAGTAGATCCATCAGCTAAAAAATCTAAGCAAAAGTTTCTATCTCTACATAAAACCTCGCTAGAAGAATTTAATATATATAAAAAGAAATTCGAGACAATTGATTTCTCTAAAGCAAAATTCCATATCGATGGGAAAAACCTTTTTCTAAAATTACCTTCAGATAAGTTGAATAGACATTATTGCTTTATGTTTAAGGATTTTAGTGCAGATTTTGCAAATAACGAAATTCTTCGTTATTTCTTTATTCAAAGACTTCAAGGGTTAATGAATTTGATTGATAAAGTGGATGCAATTCAGGCTTTAAATTTTATCGATGATGTCACTGGATTATACAACCAAAGATATCTAAATATTTTATTGGATCAAGAAATTGAAAGATACAAACGTTCAAATGTATCGTTTAGCGTGCTCTTTATCGATGTGGATCATTTTAAGTTAGTAAACGATAAGAATGGTCATATGGTGGGATCACAAATTTTAAAAGAGATCGGTGAGATTGTAAAAAAGAGCGTAAGACTAGTGGATTTCTGTTTCAGGTACGGCGGGGACGAGTTTTTAACGATTTTGACCAACACCAATGCTGAACAGGCGACAATTGTTGCAAATAGAATCTGCAAGAGTGTGCGCGAGACGTCATTCATCATGAATGGCAGCAAGGTGCGGGTGACTCTGAGCATTGGCGTGGCATGTTTCCCGGAGCATGCACAAACAAAAGAAAAAATACTACAAGTTGCAGACGAGGCCATGTACTGTGGCAAGAACTTAAGCAGAAATATAGTTTATCTAGCGGGCTAGAATTTAAGAGCCTGTTAAGAAGTGGATCTCGGATGAGAAAAATCAAACTGATAGTGAGCGATCTACATGTGGGCGCTGGAAAAGTTCTAGAAGATGGAAACATCAATTCTTTCGAAGAATTTTATTACGACGAACGATTCGCAGAATTTCTTAATTATTACACGACAGGTGAATACGCCGATTGCGAAGCCGAGCTGATATTGAACGGCGATATCCTCAATCTTTTGCAAGTGGATTATCGCGGCCATTACCTTTCGGTGATCACAGAATCTATTACTGTGGAAACAGTAAAGAGAATCGTAGAAGGGCATCCAATTTTTTTTAATGCTATTAAGAAATTTGTGCAGAATGGTAAGAACACAATTACGTACGTTGTGGGCAACCATGACCAGGGAATGCTTTGGCCACAAGCGAGGGAGTATTTGAATCAAGCTGTTGGGACAAATATTCGTTACAGAAATATCGTTTATTATTTTGATGGCGTGCACGTTGAGCATGGTCATATGCATGAACCGGCGAACAGAATTGATCCTAAAAAATTCTTTGTAAAAAAAGAATATCCAGAGCCTATTCTCAATTTGCCATTTGGGTCGTTCTTTTTTGTGGAATTTGTATTGAAAATTAAGCGCATTAACCCCCATATTGATAAAGTAAGACCTTTTAAGGCGATGATCAGATGGGCCCTTTTGCAGGAACCCAAGTTTACGATCATCACGATTATAAAACTTTATAAATTTATGCTTGATGCGATTTTTTCTTCAGATCCTCGAAAGAGATTTTCTTGGAAACAAATTCTTAAAATCTTCATTGAGCGATCCATATTTCCTGATTTGGATCTGGCTGCAAAGAAGATTCTAAAAGATGAACGTGTGCATACAGTGGTCTTTGGTCACAACCACGTTTATCGCTACAGACAATGGCTGAGAGGTAAGCAGTATTTCAACACAGGCACTTGGACCGAGCTCACTTCGTTAGACATAGGTTCGTTTGGTAAGCTCACAAAATTAACTTACGTTCTATTGGATTACCCCGAAGGTGCTCTACAGCCTTTTGCCCGACTAAAAGAGTGGCGCGGTTATCACCGTATTGAAGAAGATGTTGACGTCACTTAAATCAAATATTTTAAAGTAACCATGACTGTAAAAAGCGATGAAGGTCAGTTTCTATGGCGCCTCAGGAGCATTAATATAACTGGTCTCTCCTTGGTCAAAGACCTCTTTGCCTGGAGCATGCCAACATAAGGGTCTCGTTCCTATTTTTGAGTCTACAAGATTGCAAAAACCATAATTTTCATCATCGTCTTTTACATCTAAATCTGGATCTTGGTTGCAAAGACTGCCTTGGAAGAGAGTATCCAATCGACATTGTATATCTGTATAATACCTTTCTGTTTTCGGCACAATTTTGGAACTGGGTGTGTCTATCCTTGCAGATATTCTTGGTGGTGCGTAATCTTCCATTATTTGAATCAGTCTAATGGAAGTCAGTGCGGATCGAATACAAATGGCCACATTCATTTTATTGTTTTTAAATGCTAACTCACATTTGGCTAGAATGTAGGGCGCAGTATCACTCTTTTTAAGCCAGAGAAGGTTTTGTTCTCCTTCGGTAAGAAAATATCGGCGAAGACATTTTGCCGTACTCCAATAATCGGCCTGAAGTTCGACAGAGTCTGACTTAATGTCACCATGTACTTTGCTGATCGGAGCGCCTCCAATCAAATGTCCCAATTCATGACATAGGATGCCCGCAAAAGCATCTTTTGTCATTAAAGGATGGCGAGCAAGTCCTCCACTTATTTTAACGCCAACCTCATGCTGAATTGTTCGTACAAAGGCTTCAGCGGTGGTACTGGGATCTGCCCACTTTGATTTAAAAACAAGTTCTGCTTGAAATCTATTTTCAACAAATGCCCCATAAATTCTTTCAAGTTTTTCTATGGTGGAAACAAAATCACTTTCATCAATGCCAGAGGCAAAGCTTGGAATGCTTATTATCAATACTAAAATTAAGATATACTTATTGGTATATTTTTTCATGCGATGATTGTAATGGTTTGTGTTTAGGAATTCGCCCGTTAATTTTTTAACATGGATTTAATTCTCAAAGTGTAAAATCTTTGGTCATTTGACATTGTTCTTGATCGATTGCGGGCCTAATTTAGTTTAATTCATTAGACAAATTGACAATTTTGGCAGTTTTCTGTTCTTATGATGAGATATGTTCAAACTGTCAGAAAGCACCAGAAATAGCCCTGTGATAACAGCTTTTGAGACTCATTTTGATGAGGTCATTGCGGATAATCCAGGGTTTATACGAATTCTGCATGATGTGGATTTGTTGAAATCTTCAAAAGAACGTGCAAAAGAAATCAAATCGCAGTTTGATCATATGATTGTGTTGGGAGTTGGGGGTAGCTCGTTGGGCGGGAAAGCCATCATGCAAGCCTTTGATTGCAAGGATAAGATCAGTTTTTTTGAAAACCTGGATTCTTATTCTTTCGATAAAGAAATTAAAAAACTTAAGGACCTTAAAAAAATTCATTGGGTCGCAATTTCCAAAAGTGGTGGAACATTAGAGACGCTCACTCAACTCCAATTTGTTCATGAATTTTATCAAAAACAAAACTTAGATCTCACAAAACAAATGACCGTCATCACGGAAAAGAAATCCAATCCACTTTTTGATTGGGCTACTGAGAATAAAATTCCGGTTCTTGAAGTTCCAGTGGATGTGGGCGGAAGATTTTCTGTGCTTACCTCAGTAGGAATGTTTCCGGCAGCTTTTGCAGGTCTCGAAGTGGACGGTTTTATTGATGGTGCAAAAGAAGCTTTGAAGAATAAAAAATCCTTGGTTGAATTTTGCTCCCAAATTGCCACTTCTTTTGAAAAAGAAGAATGGATTACAATTCTTTGGATTTATTCAGAAGCATTGAAAACTTTTGGTCTTTGGTTCCAGCAACTCTGGGCCGAATCTCTAGCTAAGAAAAAAACATGGGATGGAAAACCTGCACCTAGAGTAAGCACGCCCATGATGATGTTAGGATCTAACGATCAGCACTCGATGCTTCAGCAAGTGATGGACGGCGAGAGAGATAAATTTGTAATATTCATGAGATCCGATCGAGAAGAAAATTCTGGTGATAAATTAGGCAAAACTTTCTTCAAAGATTTCCAATTTTTGCAAAATGAATCTATGGGAAAACTTTTTAAGGCGCAGGTCGTTGGTACACAACAAGCTCTTCATAAAGAAGGCATCGAATCTCTGACTATCCAATTAACAAAATTTGATGAACAAGAATTGGGCTCTCTATTCTTTTATTTTGAAATGGTAACGGCCATGCTCGGGAAGTATCATAATATTAATGCCTATGATCAGCCCGGAGTAGAGTTATCTAAGCGACTCACCCTGAGCCAACTCAAAGTCTAGTGTCCCAATAGTGCCCTACAATCATCTTTTGAATGGACCTAACTCTCCGCTATCGGTAAGATATTCTTTATGTCAGAAGATGAAAGAGAAGGCGAGAAAACCAGCGTCGTCTCCAGCGAAACATTTAAGATCAGAATGTCGGAAGCAAAGAATGCTCCTCCGGCGCTCATCCTTTTAATGGGTCCACCTAATCTTATCGGTAAGCAATGGTCCATAGAAAAAGCCGAATACATAATCGGGAGAAGTCCTGACAGTCCAATCTTTGTCGAAGACAGAAGTGTTTCCAAAAGACATGCCGAAGTGAAGTTGGTGGGCAATGAAGTTTACATCGTGGATCTGGGCTCAACAAATGGTACGGAGGTTTCGAACCAACTCATTCCTCCGAATTCGAAGAGAAAGCTCGCAAATAATGAACAGATCAAAATTGGAAGTGTGATTTTTAAATATCTAGAGCAAGGAAACATTGAAACCGTTTCGGCGAGATCCACCTTTGATAAAACACAAATTGATCCTCTCACACAAATTTTCAATAAGGGCGCTCTGCTGGCGCAAGGGGAAGAAGTCTTTAGAAGAGCGAAGCTCGCGCAAATGGCACTTTCTGTCATCGTATTTGACTTAGATAATTTTAAAATTCTGAATGATACTTATGGTCATCAGGCGGGAGATTTTGTTCTAAGAGAACTCTCTGATGTTGCTACTCAAAAACTGATTCGTAAGGGTGACTTCTTTGCTAGGTTTGGTGGAGAAGAATTCTGTCTTATTCTTTTAGGAAGTAACCTTCAAAAAGGCATTGAAGTCGCGGAGCGTATCCGTGCGACGATTGAAAATCACGCGTTCGAATATAAAGGCACAAAATTATTGGTTACCGTTTCTGCTGGCGTGGCTTGTCTAGAAGGTGCCATGGAATCATGGCATGAGCTTTTTGAAAAAGCCGATCAAGCCTCTTACGTTTCAAAGAAAAATGGTAAAAACAAAGTTTCAACAATCTAATATGAGAAATTTTGAATTTCCTATCCATTTGGAAATTCAAATTGAAAAACACCTCAAATCCCTTGGTTTATCCTTACTCGATGATAAGAAACTCGCATCCTGCATTCAGCAAATGTCAGATTTCTACATTCAAAATCCTACGCTTCAAACTCCATGGAAAGAGAAGTGGGCACAAGCCGCACAGATGGCGTATTACTTGCCCTTAAACTATTTAAGATCTCAAGCTGTCGTGGATGAGGCAAAGAGAGTAAGATTTTTTACGGACATACACTCTGTCTGTGAAATAGGAAGTGGATTGGGCGCACTAACATCTCACTTGAGTGAAAATATCAACAGCGGGTTTTGCGTAGAGATTTCTCAGGAAGCCAATCAGCTCCATAAAAAAATATTCAATGATTCTAAATACACCTTTAGAAATAGTCAGGATAAGAATGATACTATCAATTCTCCAGTAGACCTTGTGGCATTTTCTTATGTACTGACGGAGCTTACTCAAATTCCAAAAATGGCGTTGAATGCGGAGGCGTTGTTGATCATTGAGCCTTCGACTCAAGATGACGGTAGAAAGCTCATGCAGGTTAGGCAAGATCTTATCAATAAAGGTTTTCATATCTGGGCACCTTGTACGCATCAAGGAAAATGTCCGCTACTTACACAATCGAAAAAGGATTGGTGCCACGATCGTATTCATCTCAAAATGCCAGAATGGTTTTTGAATATAGAAAAGCACCTGAAGTTTAGAAATCGTACAGTTACTTTCTCTTATCTTTTAGCACGCAAAACAGCTCCTGCTGCGATCAAGTCCACCAATGCGAGAGCAGTCGGCGATATGCTAGAAGAGCGCGGAAAAACAAAAGTCATGATCTGTAGAGGCGAAGAACGCGAATTCCTCAGCTGGCTTCATAAAGATAAAATAGATATCGAAATTCATCGCGGCGATTTGTTAGATTTAAATTTTCCGACGGAATCCAAAGGGCCTGAGCTTCGAATTCTAAAAAATCCGAACCTTTGTTGAGTACTTTCTAGCTCTAAGGTTATTTTTTTATTCAAGAAATCGTGTAAAACGAGATGAAATGATTTTATGAGCCCCATAAGTTTTTGTTAAAGCTATGATTCTATTCATGATTCCCCGATCCTGTAAAAAATCGTCTGGACTATGAAAAAAACCAAAAATTTATTAACCTAGGTCTTAGGTCGAGGAGTCTCATTCACGGCAAGCATATTGCCGGGACAGCTGAGAAAGATCCCGACGGAAACGACCATAAACAGAGGGGGGAATAAATAATGGTTACAACAGATGGGGTGCTGATTGAGAGTGCCAAATCTGGGGATAGTAAGGCGTTTTCCAGCTTAGTGTTAAAACATCAACAGAGTCTTCTAAGATTATGCATGAGATTTACTACTTCTCACGATTTAGCAGAGGATATTGTTCAAGATACGTTTGTAAAAGCTTACAGAAAGCTTGATAGCTTTGAGGGAAGGTCGTCATTTAAAAGCTGGTTGTTTCAGATAGCAATCAATACGGCTAAAAATAAGATAAGAGCGACTAAAGATACAGTGAACATTGATACCGTTCAAATTTCTATAGGCGGATTATCTTCGGAAGGCATAGAAAAACAAGGTGTGCGTGAAATGATCAGGGAGTTTGTGGATGAACTGCCAGAGAAACAAAAAACAGCACTTACTTTACGAATATATGATGATTTAAGTTTTAAGGAAATTGCAGAGATTATGGAATGTCCTTATGACACGGCAAAGGCAAATTATAGACATGGGCTTTTGAGCATAAAAAAGAATATGGAGAAAAGAAATCTCCTGGAGTTTATAAGAGAAGAATCAAATAACGAATTCAACATTGACATCAGTCATGCGATGTTAAAAGAGGTGGAATTATGAAAAGTAAAATCGAAGAATACTTATTAGATTTCGTAGAAAAAGACTTAGCCCCCGCAGAGGCCGCTGGCATAGCCAGAGAGATTGCCGCATCCGCCACATTGAGCGCAGAGGTTGCAGCACTTCAAACGGTAAGGGCCGAAATTAAAAATACGCAAAACGCGGCCGCCACGATGGGAATAGATTTTGATGCGCTCCATGCAAAAATAATGTTCCAAATTGATCCGAATTATTCGGTCAATATAAAAAAAAAGTGAAAAAACCCTCAAAGTTGAAGCTGAAGTTGCTAACATATTCACATAGTAGTCCAAACACTGTTTAACTGGACGTATAAAATAAGATTGTCTCTAGACCTAACAATTTTCTGGACTTAACTAAAGTCCAATCCAAATATCCCGATAAATAAAACGAAGGTAAGTTAGACCTTCGTTTTGTTTTTTACACAACTGGCACAATCGATAACCCTAAAACGTATTGAGATTGTCAGATAAAAGTAGGGAGGATTGTATGAAAACACACTTTATTAAAATGTTAGGTATTGCTCTGGTGTTTACGGGCTCAGTTTCCGCATGTGCTTCTGAATCTAAAATATCTGGGTCTACTCTAAAGATCGATGAGTCTTCAAGAGAAGTGGCTCAAGCTGGTGTAGTAGAAGTCGAGCGTCCAGAATCATTAAAATACGATTCGCCTGCTTACAAGAAGCATAAAGAGTATCTAAAATTTATTGATCGCCATGATAGAAAGTAAGGTAATGTTTATCTGATTTACCACTTACCCTTGTGACTTTTAAGTTTTCTATATAAATTCTTAAGAGTCCGTGGGGTAAATTGTGGGTCGCTTTTTTAGTACTATTTTAATTGTGCTATTCTTATTTCATCCGCATACTCATGCGGAATCTTGCTCTACCGTTGATGAATCTCACTCCCCATTTATAGGTCCCATGGATGATCAGGGTGATTACAATACTTGTTATGCCTTTGTTGCTAGCTATCTAGTGGGTCACTACCTTAAAACAGAAATTAATCCTGAACATATCGCCGTTCGCTATGAATACTATCAAGATCAAAGTAAAGCCAACTCCGTTGAAGAGATGATGAAGATTGGAATCGGCCAAGTGGCGGCATCAGTGAATACTCAGGTGAGTTATGGGTTTTTAAAAGAATGTGGGAAGAATGACCAAGCAAAACTCGAAACGAAACTGGATCCATTGTCTTATCTTTCTCAGCTTGAACGCAGTTGCCCTTTGATTCAAAAGAATTTAGAAGCTGTGCGAAACTCTGTGGAAGATATAGATATAGGTAGAGATGAGGCTGCTGATCAAATTGATAAATTGCTAGATCAAAAACAAATCTCCGCAGTGTTTGGAACTCCCAGATTTTTTAAGGGCTTTGAATCCTTTGATGAAGATGGGTTTCACGTTATGACCTTAGTTGGAAGGCGCTTCAATCCGCAAACAAAAAATTGTGAATACGTTCTGCGCAATACGCGCGGGCCGGATGTTCATACCGAAATGAAAGTTCATGGCCCTTATAACTATCGATACGAAAACGGCCACTTTATTGTGAATCGTGCTTACCTTAAAGATTATATGTCGGGGATTTACTACATTAAAGATTAACGATATCTTTTTCGGGATCTTTAGAATTCTCTAGTTTTTTAACGGCGTCGATAAAATCTTTCATATTTTTATTTTTATCGTATATTTTTTCAAACTTCGAAAGATCATTCACATAAGTTTTGTAACCCAAAAGAATTGCATTGTTTAACTTCATGTTCTTAAAATATTCGTACTGTTGAGTTTTGAATTTTAAACTTTTAAACTTATCCTGAATTTGTGCGAGCCTTTTTTCTTTCTCTTCTTTAGTGATTTTTCCTTGATGGGATTTGTACCAGCTGTCCAATTCTTGAACTTCCGTCGTGATGAATTGTGAGAAAATATTTTCGTCTTCATTTTTAAGCTTAATCTTTTTCAAAGTGGGGGAGTCTTTGCCTTCTATCTTTTCATAGAAGATCTCAGTGCCTTTATTTCCTACAAAAGTTGCAAGTTGCTCATTAAAATCCGCGGAGCTCTTGATATAAAGAGTGGTATGGGTAGTTTCGTGGATAATGAGATTTACTAAATCATCTTCTTGATAATCCATCATCGAGGACAATACGGGATCTTTAAACCAACCGAGAGTGCTGTAGGCCCGAACACCGCGAACAAAGGTATCGTAGCCTTCTTTAGAAAAACTTTCGGCTTCTTTCTTGGCATCGTCTTCAACAAAATAGCCTTTGTAGGGAATGCTTCCTACGATGGGAAATTTCCAAAGATGATATTTCAATTCAAATGGCTCTGCGACTTGAACAATGTAGGAAACAAATTTTCGGTCAAGGCCAACATAAGTGGTGTAGTTCGAAGACTTTTTCAAGCCCAGGTCGTTCTCAGCAAATTGCTTTACATTTTGCACGAGTATGAGTTTCTTCTTTTGCTCTAGCGGGACATCATTGTTTTTGAGATATTCATTGATATCTTCCTGCTCCTTGATGAGCAAAGCTTGGTGATATCCAGACTTCAAAATATAATCAATCTGGCAACCAGAAAGCAAAAAGAGAAAAAGAACAAAAACCATTTTCATACCAAAATCTTACCACCAGAAAAGGTGAGCCGCACCTTTTCCACAG
>JANMFM010000234.1:0-9241 GCA_031374125.1 Bdellovibrionales bacterium | reverse complement strand
TGAAAATCGCCAAGTTTAAACAAACTGCGGTTTAAAATATCAGTAATAGCCTTAAATCCAGATTGTATGCTTTCGATTTCCATATGCAAATCATCCTATAGAATGTGTTAATGGGTAGCAAGAATATAAACAGCTGCGATAAGAAGTAAGGTTTTGATTAAAGCCTGATATATTGGAAATTAATCCAACAAACTTTCGAAGGGTATCGAATATTCCGTCACTGTATTACTAGCGGTAGTTTTATTTTTATCTTAACTCGTAAGAGTAGCCTATAAATGAATTCTCAAAGAAAGTAGTATTGTCATTAAAATAAGCCCTAGGTAAAATATTGCAGGAATTATTTTGCTTATTGGGTCTTTGATTTTAATTCTTACAAGAATTGCCACAAACATCATAACCAGCAAGCCTAATAATGAGATTGCGATTAAGAATTTAATTTCTAAAGCCAAGCCAATTGCTAACATAAGCGCTAAGATAATTTGACTGGCTCCGGTGAGAAGCCTCAGCTTTGGGAGTTTGTATCGCTCAAACTCTGCTCGCATGAAGTCAGTTGAGAAACAGCTTGTGCCGTAAATTATAAATGATAAGATTAAAAAAATAATTGAGAGCTGATGTAGAATCATCACGGTATTTAAACCATGGAATAACTAGAGAAGCTATAAATAAAAATTAAACTGAAGTGAGGGCACTTTGAATTTAGTACTTATATTACAACTGATTGTAGCTATCGGACTTTTAAATGTGTGGCTTTTGAGATCAAAAAAAAGCACGGACTATAGAGGTAAATCTGCAAGTAATCTAAAAGAAGAATTTTTAGCCTACGGTCTTCCTGTTTGGTTCTTTTATCTAATAGGTACTCTCAAAATTGGTGCAGCCCTGGCTCTTGTTGCAGGAATGTGGATGCCACAGCTACTTCCATTTGCGAGCGGTTTGGTTATGATACTAATGGTTGGTGCTTTGTTGATGCATATTAAAGTTAAGGACCCGACTAAAAAATCTCTTCCGGCAATGCTAATGTTAATTATGAGCGGCGGAATATTTTTTTTAGTATAAATAATCGCTCGCCGTCCGAAATAGGTCATATTATTTTAATGTATCCTGAAAAATTTTTTCCAGCGCAACTCGAGGTTTAACAAGCTGAGTTGAAGGTAGCCACCTGACGGTCTATCTGCGACTCAGTTTTTACCACAAAACAGGAGTTGCAAAATGAGTTACCGTCCAAAGCAAGCCAAACATTGGCCACATAAACTTGATCCTGTGGTAATGACACTGATTACAGAAAGGCTTGAGTTAAATCTGACTCTAATTTTGATAACAAGGCATCTTTTTGTTGAACCATTAATGCCTTATATGGAAAGCGCCAAGATTGAAGTCTCACCACTTGTAGATTTCCTTTTGGAAAATAATCAGGCACTAAGCACATTCCGTTCATCATTTCGGCAAGTCTATGGGAAAGTGTCCAGCTATCGACTTGTATGTGTTTGCTCGGTTCTATTTTTTTCTTAGACAAGTAACGAAGAAATGAATCTACTTCAGGCCGAGGTTCAGTTGTTATCAATAAATCGCTATGTCGGCCCGTCTTTGAATGCAACTCGAAATTACCTTTATGAATTATGCGTGTACGATAGTTACGGATGTTTTCACTTTCGATAAGAAAGGCGATATGAATCTGTCGTTGATCTAACAGGCTTAATAGTGACTGAGTCGTTCCAACTTTAATTATAGAATTATCACTTCTGTCTACCGGTCCCCTAATTTGGGAAAAATCAATTCTATCAGCGATGCGGAACATCCAACCCGAAGAGTCTTGTCAGTATTTTCTAATTGCGAAAACCCGTTGATAAAATTCATATAATTGACTTTGGCGAGTCGATAAAACTCTCTTCCATCATCGGTAAGCTTAAAAAATCTTTTTTCATGGCTTAAGAGCGGTTTGCCATGCCACTGACCAAGGCGGATTATAGCCTGGCTGACAGCTGGCCGAGATATGTGATTTTTCTCAGCGCTAAGGGTAATGCTTTCTAATTCAACGGCATCAAGGAAGTATTTAAGTGCCGACAGGTTTAGTTCATCAATTTTCATGTCATAATTTTTTACTATTATTGAAAAAATAAGTCACTTTTAATTTAAATATAATTATCGTAAATAACTTTCATTAGGAGGAACTGTGAAAAATTTCGCACTTATAACTATCATAACATGTGTAATTCTTGGTGGGCGCACTTCAGTGGCTAAGATGCCTGAGGACCTTACTTGTCTAACGTATCAGCTGCAGCAATCAACCGATGAGTTAAAGGGACAGAAGCCCGATATTCAAGATTGGATAAAGCGTGTCGTCACTGTCGAAAACTCTGTTCTTTTTTTGCATAAACTTTCTAAAGCTGAAAAAAGCAAAATATTTGGACATTACCTGTTCACCATTGAGAACGATCCAAGCTATGTTTCTGACATTGCCAGGTTTATTGATCATATTTGTATGACAAAAATATCCGACAGTGAGCGAAAGTGGCTTGCCGACAACCTTAAGCGAGAGGTCGGCTTAGTTCCAAATTAAAGCATTTTATTCCTAGCTTGGACCTAAAATGTGCTTAAAAGAAAACCTCGCTCATTGCTGAAGCGGGGTTCAGGGCTAATACTTTACTAAAGTTGACAGCTCAAGTTCATCGTTGCATGTTGGTGGCTGTCTAGGAGCAGTGAATGAAGACTGTCACGGTTAATGGTATTGAATTTTCTCATGATGATATTTTTAATGTTGTTGATGATTTTTATACTCGGGTGCAGAACGATCCGTTGCTTCGGGTTCCTTTTGAATCGGTTCATGATTGGCCGGAGCATATTAAAAGATTGACGCATTTTTGGTGGATGCGGTTTGGTGGAGATCGTTATATGCCGATTTCCTATGATCCTGTGGAAAAGCATTTTTTGGCAGGCTTTAATCGAGAGTTTCTTACTCAGTGGCTTTTTCTTTTTGATGAAACTTTAAAAACTCATCTTCCCCCTGCACAGGTGGCTCTTTGGAAATTGATTTCTGAACGGATGGGGGACAGCTTAACTATGAAAAACGACGCACTCAAAAGATCACATGGCAGTTTATAAGAATCGATTTTTACGGACTTCAATATTTGTTCTTGGATTTCTATCTGTGGGACTGGGCTTGATTGGTGTTATCTTGCCGCTTCTTCCGACAACTCCCTTTATCTTACTGGCAGCTTGGTGCTTTTTAAAGAGCAGTGAAAGGACTCACACTTGGATTTATACTCATCCAGTACTTGGAAAAATACTCCAGGCTTGGGAAAAGAATCGTTCGATTTCTCGACCGACTAAAGTTCTTGCGTTAATCATGATTATTATTTCTATAATATCTATCGTTCTCAGTGTCGATAACATTTGGGTTAAAGGGTTTGTGATTGGATTACTTACCGCAGTCTCAATTTTTATTCTAACCCGCAATGAATTGGTTAAAGATTAGCAGTTATTTTTGAAAGCCGCTTTTTATTTTGTAAAGGCTAAAAAATGATTGATTTGAACGACGGAGTTTGGTTCCGTTTTGAAAGTCAGACCGACCTTGCTATCCAAGGCGAGATCGTCGTAAATCAAAGGAGCTGTTCTTAATCTTTATTGAATTGTTATCCATTATTAATCTGTTTCATAAAATAGCATCCTAAACTGCTTGCTATCTAGGATCATAGCTAACCAATCCATTTCAGCATGTGGAAGACTTTTCTTCCCTAATTCTACTAAAACTAAATTCACTTGATTCATAAAAAGAGAATGATTAATCCGTACAAACGGATGTGCATTGATCATTATTTGATAATAGTTTGAAAGTAGATTTAAAATTTGCGAATCTATTTTCTTGAGCTGTTCACCATTCAAATTGTCTCGCTGTCTTATTAAGATTTTGATCTGATCCATTACGAATAACGACAATCAAAATGTTGGACGAGTGAACGTTCGTACAACTAAAACCAAAGAGCCAGACGATTTTATGTATGCGTCCGTTTCACAAGCTTATTTTCAGTCTAAGGATTCTGTTAACAAAGTATTTTTGACAGGAAACGTTCCTTCACGTTGCATGAAACTCAAGGAAGTAAAAACACAGGTTCAATCTGATGTATTAGTTGTACAACCTATTTTAGAAATTGATCCTTCCGAAGAGTGTGTACCAGGACAATCTCGCTTCGAAACTTCAGTAGACGTGGGCTTTATGAAACCTGGGCGTTACCTTTTGCACGTAAGAACAATGAATGGGAACTCAGTCAATAATTTAGTAGAAGTATATTAATAAAGATAAATCAATATGCAACAGAAGTGTTGCATATTGATCCTTAGTAAAACTTCAAAAATGGTGGAGGCGATCCCATCGCTCCAACTATTTGAATCTACACGGCTTGTTTTTCGGTGTTCAAGAAAAGTCCAAGTGGAAGCACCAGTTTTGAGTAGATTCAGGAGTTGGGCTGAGTAACTAATGCTAAAGTAATGTGCGTCTATACGCTCTAGTCTGGCTTGGGACGCTTAGCCTTTCCATGTCAATATCGACAAATTATAATTAGCCTCGATATTTAATTGAGAGCATACTGTTTAAATGAAATCAGCTCCGAAACACCCGCAAGAAGAAGAGCGACTAGCTTCGCTCAAACGCTTAAATATTTTGGATACGCTACCAGAAAAGGATTTCGACGACTTAACGCTAATTGCCTCGCAAATTTGCGACACGCCAATTGCGTTGGTTTCTTTAGTTGATGAAAATCGACAGTGGTTTAAATCGAAGCATGGCCTAAGCGAAGAACAGACGCCCCGTGAGCTTGCTTTTTGCGCGCATGCCATTTTAGATAGAGAGCTTTTCATAGTTTCAGATTCTCGTAAAGACGAGCGTTTCAGCGATAATCCATTGGTGACCTCGAATCCAAATTTGGTCTTTTATGCGGGTGCTCCGTTACTGTCTCCAGACGGGCACATAATTGGCACTCTTTGTGTCATAGATCACGTTCCAAAAATTCTTACTGAAAAGCAAAAAAATTCACTCAAGGCTTTATCGATTCAAATCTCTCGACTTTTAGAATTACGACAAATAGTTGAACTACAAAAAGTAGAAGTTGAAAAAATTCAATATAAGAAAATCGCAGTCGAAAACCTTGCAGAGGGCGTTGTCTTGCAAGATCTGGATCTCAAAATCATTGAATTTAATTCGGCCGCCTTGGATGTTCTTGGTTTGACAGCCGATCAATTGGTTGGGAAGACTTCGATGGATAAGAATTGGCGGTCCATAAAAGAAGATGGTTCGGCATTTCCTGGCTTGGAGCATCCCGCTGCACTAGCTTTAAAAACTGGGAAAAAGCAAAGAAACGTGATTATGGGTATTCATCGACCCAATTCGGAACTTCGCTGGATTCGAATTAACTCCACTCCGATTTTTATTTCTGGCAAAGCCGAGCCTTCGAGGGTTGTTACAAGTTTCACTGATGTTACTGCAGAAAAAACAGCCTCGTTGGCAATCGAAAGAAATCGAACTTATTTAAAGCAAATGTTAGATGGCGTTCCGGCAATGATTGGTCATTGGGATAAAAATCTCATTAATCTCAACGCCAACAAAAGCTATTCTGAATATTTCGGCAAAACTCCAGAGCAGATATTAGGGCGCCCGATGTGTGAACTTTTGGGCAAAGAAATATTTGAGTTAAACTACCCCTATATGAAAAATGCGCTCGACGGAGAGGCTCAATCGTTTGAGCGCATTATCCCGATCCCAGATGGAAGTTCGCGTTCTACTCTCGCTAGTTATCTTCCCGACTTTCAAGATGGTATCGTCGTGGGTTTTTTTGTGATCGTTACAGACATTACAGAAATAAAAATGTTAGAGCTCGACCGCCAAAATATGGCTGCAAAATTGGTCGAATCTGCAAAGCTCTCTTCACTTGGTGAGATGGCTGGAGGCATTGCGCACGAAATAAACACACCACTCGCTATAATAAATGCGAAGGCTTCAATGTTATTAGAAGAGTATGCGAGCGGATCAATTTCTTCAGAGAAAGCAATCAGACAAGTCGAAGAAATTAAAATTACTGCACATCGGATTGCAAAAATAATAAAGGGCCTTCGTCTTTTTTCAAGGAATTCAGATCGCGATGAGGCCCAAGATTTATCTATCTCGTCTGTGATAGAAGCTACTTTAGATCTGTGTCAGGAAAAACTGATTCAGTCTGAAATCAGATTGGTGAAAGACATAGAAACTGATTTTCAAATTTCAGGCAAGTTAACTGAGCTTTCGCAAGTGATCATGAATCTTATCGGTAACTCGATTGATGCCATTGAGAAGCTCAGCATAAAATGGATTAAAATTGAAGTAACACGAAGCGAGAATTTCTGCATTTTGAGCGTGACAGACAGTGGCGCCGGTATTGCTGCCCATGTAAAAGATAAGATGATGAATCCATTCTTTACGACGAAAGAGATTGGCAAGGGGACTGGGCTAGGTCTGAGTATTTCGAACGGCATCGTAAAATCGCATGGGGGCAAAATTTGGTATGATAGTCATTCAGCAAACACCCGCTTTGTAATTGAGTTGCCAATTCTTGCAAAGGCTAAGAACGGTAGCGTCGTATGAAGATCTTTGAAGGAAAAAACTTTTTGGTTGTTGAAGACGATGAAATGCTACGCGAAATTATTAGAGATATGTTTGAATCGCGGGGCGCAAAAGTGACTGAAGCGATCAATGGTGTGGTTGCATTTACTTTAGTACTAGCCAACAGGTATGACGTGGTTGTTTCTGACGTCCGTATGCCTGGTGGAGACGGGATTACGCTCGCTAAAAAGATCTCAGAATTGACGAGCCACAAGCCTCTGATGTTCATTTGTTCCGGTTTTAATGATCTCTCTGCAGAAAGAGCGCATGAACTTCAAATTCTAAAGGTATTCGAAAAACCCTTCGAGGCTGAATATCTAATAAAAGAAATTGCCGCTCGACTACATGTTTAGTCTGTACTTTAAGTTGATACATTTATGCCATTGCAAAAAAATTTATAACCATTATTATTACGGCGCATGTATAAGCTCAGGGACTATCAACAAGACGCTGTAAATAGCGTCGTTAATTCATTCAAGAAATCACGCGATCCCGCAGTTGTCGTGTTGCCAACTGGGGCGGGTAAGAGTCTTGTGATCGCAGAGCTTGCACGCATTGCTAAGGGCAGAGTGCTTGTCCTTGCTCATGTGAAAGAACTCGTCCACCAGAACTATGAAAAATACAAAAGCTACGACTTGGAAGCTGGAATTTTCTCAGCAAGTCTTGGTAAAAAAGATTTCAATCAAAAAGCAATCTTTGGAGGAGTACAATCAGTAGCTAGAGCTCCGGACGATTTTTTTAATGATTTCTCACTTCTGGTAATTGATGAGTGCCATAGATTAGCTGAAGAAGGATCCACTCAGTATCAAGATGTAATTAAAAAACTTCAAGAGCGAAATCCCAAACTCTGTATTCTAGGTCTTACGGCCACACCTTATCGTTTGGGGTTGGGTTGGATTTACGAATACTCTGCGATTGGCGAAATCAAGACGGACAAAAAAAGATTCTTTAAGAAATGTGTATATGAGCTTCCGCTTTCTTACATGATAAAAAATAAATTCCTAACAATTCCGATTAAGATTGATATTCCGGTGACGAGTTATGATTTCTCAGAGTTAACTGAAAAAAATGGTATGTATACGACATCAGACATCGAGGAAATCCTAAAGAGTCAGAAAAAACTCACACCACTCATTATCAATAACATTGTAGACATCACAGAGCGCTACTCTAGACAGGGTGTGATGATCTTTAGTGCGTCAGTAAGGCACGCAGAAGAGATCATGACCTATCTACCAAAAAATCAAGCAAGATTAGTTCTGGGTGACACAGACATGGCAGATCGCGACCAGATCGTTAAAGATTTTAAAGACAAAAAATTCAAATATCTGGTGAACGTATCGGTACTTACAACAGGATTTGATGCTCCTCATGTGGATGTGATCGCAATCTTACGCCCGACAGAATCAAACAGTCTTTACCAGCAGATCGTGGGAAGAGGACTTAGGCTCTGTGAAGGCAAAAAAGATTGTTATGTTTTAGATTACACGGGAATGAGACATGACATTTATAAGCCAGAGATATCAGACAAAAAACCAATGAAAGACACAGTTGAAGTTGTAGTTCCGTGTCCGGCTTGTGATTTTCAAAATCATTTCTGGGGCTATCAAGATGAAGATGGAATGGTGTATGAGCATTTTGGTCGTAAATGCAGAGGCGGCACGCAAGATCCTAATACATTAGTGATTACTCCTTGCAATTATAGATTCAGATTTAAAGTCTGCCACAAGTGCGATACTCAAAACGACATCACAGCACAGGCTTGCGAAAAATGCGATGCAGAACTTGTAGATGCAGAGGCAAAACTAAAGCAAGCCAGGCTTTCTAAAAACTTCCACGTATTAAAGCCGGATAAAATTACGTTTACTGAAAGAAGCGACAAGAGCGGAAATGCATACCTTGAAATCAGATATTATGATCTAGATGCTCAGTACATTAGCGAAGCACATTTTTTTAATCACCAATCAGCAATCAAAAAATTTCACATCAATTTCTTACGCTCCCATTTGAGACGACCCGAGCTCTCAGTGGAAATGACAACGCCTAGTGAAGCGATCAAGTACCAAAAACTATTTCGACTTCCATCATATGTAATCGCCCGCAAACAAGACAAGTTCTGGAAAATCACCGAAAAAGTCTTCGCTGAGGAATTATGAAATTAGATATTTATACAGATGCAAGTTTTAGCAAGACTCACGGTCTTGCTGTGATTGGATATATGATCTCAGATAAACTAACTATTCGCGAAATCAAAGAATCGAACAACATCAGAGCAGAAATCAGAGGAGTGATCGCATCACTGAGCGCTGCACTGAGCGCTGCTCCAAAATCAGCATCAGTGACTTTATATACAGATTGCCAAACTGTAGCGGGATTAATAAGTAGAAGAGATAAATTAGAAAAAACAAATTTCATAAGCCAAGCAAAACAAACACCATTAGCAAATGCAGATCTATACAAAGAATTTTATAAAATTTATGATCAACTTCATCCAGAAATAATTTGGGTCAAAGGCCACACATCTAGCAAAGACACTAAAATAAAAAAGAACTTCTCCACGGTAGACAAAGAAGTCCGCAAAGCACTGAGACTTGCGCTTAAATAAAACAAAAGCCCAAC
>JANMFM010000216.1:0-2974 GCA_031374125.1 Bdellovibrionales bacterium | reverse complement strand
TCGTCAACATCTAGCCAATAGTCTTAAGGAAGCAAGGTATCGTTTGCGATTAACTGGTGATGGCCTATTTGAAATAGACGGAGTCCCGGAAGAGATTTTACGGGATTTTTCAAAACGTCGTGAAGAAATTGAACATCTGTTAGATGAGAAGGGGTGGAGTGGGGCAAAATCGTCCTCAGCTGCAGCACTCCTAACGCGTTCTTTAAAAGAAGAGCATGACATCACTATCCTTAAAGCGAGCTGGAAGGAGCGTACGAAGGAGTTAAATTTTGATGCGGCGTCCTTTGTAAGGAATCGAGACGAGCGTGCATCTTCGTTTATGTCCCAAGTTCGCGAAAAAATACAACGTTGGATCCCAATGAATAAAACAGAAGAATCAGACGAATTAAAAAATGCTCGCGCTTGCGTTCAGGTAGCGATTGAAACTTTAAGTCAGCGAACCTCTGTCTTTAGTGAACGGGCCTTAAAGTTTGAGAGTATGAAGCACGGGTTGGTTCACGATAAACCCATTCGAGAAGATGCTATTACAAAAGCGATTGAAAGTGAAAAAAAGAAAGAAAACTTATATGAAGCTCACTCTGATATCACTTATCAACCCATGCTTACAACTCCTTGGCTTCTTACCCTTGAAGCCGAATCCATTGCACGAATTGAAGCGAACAAAGAAGCAGTACCTGCTATTACAACATCAAAAGACGTCAATGACTTTCAAAAAGCTCAAGCTAAGGTGAGACCGTATCCTTTAACAGCTAGTCAAAAAGAGGCGATGCAAGTCATTTTAACCAGCAAAGACCGCTATATTGCTATTCAGGGATATGCGGGGGTTGCAAAAACATCAATGCTCGCAGAAGTTCGGCTTTTGATTGAACAACGAGGTTTTACTCTTCGCGGGGTTACCGTTGCAAGCTCCGCTGCAAATGAATTGCAAACCAAGGCTCATATTCGTTCAGATGTATTCCCAGTGGTTCACCAAGAACTTAAAAAAGCACCATCTGGCTCCTTAAACAAACTTGTCCTCATCGTTGATGAATCTTCGATGTTGTCCTCTCAGCAGGGCCATGAGCTTATGAAACATGTCGAGCGTACTAAAGCACGCCTAATTTTAGTTGGGGATAAAGCACAATTGCCCAGTGTGAATAGTGGGCGTTTGTTTGGTTTAATGCAAGACTATGGGATTAAGACCAGCGTGATGGATGAGATTGTTCGTCAAAAAAATCCAGAAGCATTAGAAGCGGTAATTCATGCAACAAAAGGTGAAGCTGATGATGCTATTAAAAAATTAGAGCATGTTGAAGTGCAAGAAACCCATGAGGATCGCGTTCAGTGGATTGCTAAACATTGGCTTTCATTAACGGATGATAGACGAAAAGATACGCTTCTTTTTGCACCAACGCATAAAAATCGTGAAGAGATTACAACACTGCTCCGCAAGGGGTTAGAGAAAGAGGGTGTGTTAAAGGGAGATGCCTTAAATCAAGTCACCTTAAAGCCTAAATCTTTGGAAGCCATCCAACAACGCTTTGTAGCCTACTATCAAAAAGGCGATGTTCTACGTTTTAATGCCGATGTACCAAAAAATAACATCAAATCTGGTCACTATTATCAAGTGGGGCAGATTACTCCTGAGCATCGAAATAAAAACGTTTTGCCCCTAATGAATGAGGAGGGGAAACTCCGACTTTTCGCCTTAAAGAATTTACCACAATACAAAACACATACCTCGTCTTTTGAGCGTTTCATAGAAGTTTACCAGGCTAAATCCTTATCTATGAAAGAGGGTGAAACCCTTTTGTGGTGCCGTAACTTTAAACAGGAGGGCATTAGAAATGGTGAACGAATTACCCTTAACACGATCAAAGATACAACCCTAATTTTTAAGACACGAGACGGAAAAGAGATGGAGATTCCCAAAAACCATGCAGCCCTTAAGCATTTAGATCATGGATATGTCCTGACTAACCACAAGGTACAAGGAAAGGATGCTTTATATGGTATCGGTCTGATGGAGTCATATCATAAATTTTCTGCAACGCTCAATAACTTTTACGTGCAAATTTCAAGAGCTGTGATAGGGATCACTTTGGTGACTGATAATAAAGAACGGTTAGCCATGGCTATCAGTCAAAATAGTGGGGAAAAGGAAGCCTCTTTAGATGCAATTGCAAGTCATCGTTTAATTAAACATGAAGAACGTTTTAGAGATCAATCTAAAGTGAGTCTCGAACCGGTTGTCTTAAGAAAAATTGAGCGGGATTTGCATCAAAACCGGCAAGTACATGATGTTATTATCGATCCAAAAACCACGTTTTCATCGCAACAAAACCCTCAGAATTCACATACATCGGTGCAACCCGCACAACGGTCTTCGATCAAAGAAAAGTTTAAAGTGCTAGAACTATAAGGGGAGAGTAACATGCCTAGATTAACAATTTCATTACCATCAGCGATGTATAACAGGATTTCATCACTCTCTGTACGAGAGAATGATTCTATGTCGGGGATGATTAATCGACTGATTGATATCGGTCTATATCAATTAAGTGAAGTGCCTCAACAGAAAAACCTAAGGCAAAATAATCATGCTGAGCAACATTGTCAGCAGTTGATTATCCAAATGAATGCATTGGTTAAGAATGTTTCTTCTGCGGTACTTAAATACGATCAAGATGATTTTGAGCAATTAAAACAGGTTTCTTTACAGAAATATAATGAACTCATCAGTGTGAATTCTGAGGAGTCCATGTAGTAATCAAAATCTCTACAGATTTGACAAACAAAAAATTAAAATCTAGCATACATCTGTTTGTTAGATGGCGCGGGGTGTCGGAAAACCGGCTGAGAATTACCCGTCGAACTTGAACTGGTTCATACCAGCGTAAGGACGCCTTCAAAAAATCCCTTTCCATATTTTTTCCATGTGGCAAGGTTCCCTTTTGCCATCTCCAATATTATTCACGCATTAATATAAGGAGTT